>DAHUZJ010000051.1 GCA_027306585.1 Acidimicrobiaceae bacterium
CCGGCGGTCCGAGAGCGCCACCAGCTCGAGCACCCGGCGGATCCGCGCCTCGACCTCCGCGCCCGGGACCCGGTACAAGACGGCGTGGAAGCGCAGGTTCTCCTCGGCCGTCAGCTGGTCGTCGAGCGTCTGCTCCTGGAACACGAGCCCGATGTGGCGCCGGACCGCCTTGGGCTGGCGGTCGACGTCGAAGCCGTCCACCGTCGCCGTGCCGCCCGTCGGTCGAGCCAGGGTGCAGAGCATCTTGACCGTGGTGCTCTTCCCGGCGCCGTTGGGCCCGAGGAGGGCGAAGATCTCGCCGCGGCCGACGGCGAAGGAGATGTCCTTGACCGCCTCCACGTCGCCGTAGCGCTTGGCGAGGCGCGACACCTCCAGCGCCGGGCCGACTGGGGCAGCCGCACGGCCCGGCCCTGCGGGCAGAGAGGAGACCGACGTCGTCGTCATGCGTCCACGGTGCACCGGCAACCGCTCGGCCTCCAGGGCCGAACGTCCCCGACGGCGCGCTTCGGTCCGGGCGCGGGCGGCTGGCGCTCGGGGCCGCCCGGGCCCAGGCTCACCCAGCGTCGGCCGCCGACCCGAGGAAGGGGGCGCCGCCGAAGGCGAAGACGCCCCCGTCGCCGGCGACGAGCCAGTACCCGTCCTGCGACGGGGTGACGGCCATGCCGACCACGGGCTGGTTGAGCGGGAGCCCGCCCGTCGAGCCGTAGAACGGGGCGGCGCCGAGCGTGAACACCCCGCCGTCGGCGCCTTCCATCCAGACGCCTTGGAAGTCGGACCGGGTACCCCAGTTCGCCACGGCCACGAACGGGGCATTGGGCGCCGTCGCCGAGATGTCCGCCCACCCCGAGGGCCAGCTCCCACTGCTGAAGCCGAACACGGTCAGGCTGCCTCCTGCCGTGATGAGCCAGTAGTGCGAGTCGTCCGGGAAGGCGCCGATCCCGACGACCCGGTCCTGCGGCGAGCTGGGGGGGCTCGCGCCGAGCGATCCCGAGAACACCGCGTCGCCGAAGGCGAACACCCCGCCGTCCGCCGCCGCCAGCCAGTAGCCCCGGCCGTCGGGCGTGGCGACGATGCCCACGATCGGGGCGTTCAGATGCGTGTTGGCCATCGACCCGTACGGAACCGAGTCGCCGAAGCGGGCGAAGACGAAGCCCTGCGCCGTGGCCAGCCAGTAGCCCTGGCCGTCGGCGGTCGACGCCATGCCGACCACGCGGTCGCCGGGTGTGAGAACGGGCGCAACCGTTGCCTGGGCGGCGGGCGGTGCGTCCACCAAGCCGATGACCGGTGCAATGGCCAGTGCCATCGCCCCCAGCACTGCGAGCATGCGTGAGCGCACGGTGACACCTCCTGCACTCGGCGTCACCGTGCATCGTCGGCCGCCGGTGGCCCTCGCGGTAGAGGCGAAGGTCGGACGTCCCCGGGATAGAGTCGGCGCGGGCGGTGTCGCCGTCGACGCGGGAGGCCGAAGCCGTGGAGATCGTCGGACAAGCTGCGGGCTCCCGAGGGGGCGCGGACGAACGACCTCTCGCCCTGATCACGCCGGGGGAACGCCGAGACGCCGACCCGACGCCCGGCATGGCCCGTGAGGAGGCGATCGCCGCCGATGGGTTGTGGGCGGGGCTCGTCCGCACCGAGGCGCACGCAGCGTCGGGATGGCACCACCACGGCGACTACGAGACCGCCATCTTCGTGGTGGACGGCGACGTGCGCTTGGAGTTCGGGGACGAGGGCCGGAAGGTGATCGACGCACGACCGGGTGACTTCATCCACGTGCCCAAGGGCGCCATCCACCGCGAGAGCAACCCGTCCACGGACGAGAGCCACATCGTCGTCGTCCGGGCGGGAAGCGGCCCGCCCACGGTCAACGTGGACGGGCCCGCCGGTCGGTCTCGCTGACGCCGGGCGCGCGCCCGGCCGGGGCCGCCCGTCCCCCGTGACCGCCTGAGGCGAGCCCCGGGTCGATCGGCCGGCGACCACCCGCCGCTCGCCACCCGTGCAACCCCTGCCGCCGGGCGGGTGAGAGAAGTCTCACCTTCCGCTCACGTTCGGCTCACGGCTGGGCCCCAGCCTTCCCCATCGTGATCGATGCCCACCCGACCTCGGCGCGACGCCGGGTCCTCCACTACTCCCATCACTCCACCGGTCTCGGGCACCTCGTCCGCTCGCTCGCCGTGGCCGGCGCCGTCGCCGATCGGTCGGATGTCCTCTTCTGCAGCGGTGGACGCGTTCCCTCCGGCCTGACGATCCCGGCCGGGGTGCAGGTGGCCGCGTTGTCGCCGATCGGCACCGACGAGCGCGGCGAGCTGACCAGCCTCGACCCCGCGCTCACCTTGGACCAGGCATGGGAGCGACGGCACCGCCAACTCTTGCGCTGCTTCGACGAGCACGACCCGGACGTGGTGATCGTGGAGCTCTTCCCGTTCGGGCGCCGCAAGTTCGCCGGCGAGCTGCTCGCGCTCCTGGCGCGGGCCCGGCAAGGTCGTCGGCGCACCGTCGTGAGCAGCGTCCGTGACCTGCTGGTCGACGCCCACCCCGACAAGCAGCGCCACGACGACGAGGCGGCGGCTCGTCTCGACGCCTTCTTCGACGCCGTCATCGTCCACGGCGACCCGCGCTTCGCCCGCTTGGAGGAGACGTTCCACCCCTCCACCTCGTCGGCCGTGCCCGTGTACTACTCGGGGTTCGTCGCTCCGTCCGCGGCGGTCGTGGTTGGCCGGCGGCGGCCCTCCCAGGTCATCGTGTCCGCCGGTGGCGGGCTGACGGGCGGCCGCCTGCTCGCGGCGGCCATCGAGGCCCACCGATCGATCCTCGAACCGATGGGTGCCACCACTCGGGTCGTCACCGGGCCGTTCCTTCCTGCCGAGTCGTACGCCGGGCTCGCCGAGCGTGCCGGCGCCGTCGACGGTGTGACCGTCGAACGGTTCGTGCCCGACCTGGCGTCGGCCATCGCCGAGTCCGCCGTGTCGGTGAGCCAGTGCGGCTACAACACCTCGATCGACCTGCTGCGCGCCGGCGTGCCGGCGGTCGTCGTGCCCTACGACGACGGCGGCGAGACCGAGCAGCGGGACCGGGCGCGCCGCCTGGCGTCGCTCGGCGTGGTGCAGCTCCTCCCGTCGGCGCAGCTCACGCCCGACTCCCTGGCGAACGCCGTCCTGGAAGCGATGGCCCGTCCCGCCCGTCCCGTCACCCTCGACCTCGACGGCGCGTCGGCGACGGCGGCACTGCTGGCCTCGCTCGAGCACGCGCCGACGGCGGTGGCGCGTTGAGCGACGCCCGGGTGCGCACGGCGCCCTCGACCCCGCCGCCGAACCGGACCCAGGCCCTGCCTCCGAACGCAGGCCCTGCCTCCGACCCCCGTCCCGACCCGGACCCCGACCCCGACCACGACCAAGGGAGCCATGCACATGACCGATCAGCCACCGAGGTGCTTGCCGTGAGGAAGGCCGTCGTCACCGGAGCCGCCGGGTTCATCGGCGCGCGCCTCTCCCATCGCCTCCTCGACACCGGGTGGGAGGTCGTCGGCATCGACGCCTTCCTCGACACGTACGACCCGTCGGAGAAGCTGGCACGCGCCGCCAGCCTGGTCCCCAGGAAGGGGTTCACGCTGGCCACCGGCCATCTGAGCGAGCTGAGCCTGCCGCAGTGGCTCGACGGCGCAGAAGTCGTCTTCCACCTGGCCGGCCGCGCCGGGGTCCGGGCGAGCTTCGCGCTCGAGTCGCGCTATCGGCGGGACAACGTCGACTCGAGCGCCCGCCTCGCCGCCGCCGCGAAGCAGGTCCCTTCGGTGCGGCGCCTGGTGTACGCCTCGTCGTCGTCGGTGTACGGCGACGCACCCCTGCCCTTCGCGGAGGACGCCGCCACCAGGCCCGTCTCGCCCTATGGCACGTCGAAGCTCGAAGCGGAGCGCATCTGCCTGGCCGTGTCGGGCGAGGAGCTCGAGGCGGTGGCCCTGCGGTACTTCACGGTCTACGGCCCGGGGCAACGCCCCGACATGGGCCTGCGCATCTTCGCCGAGGCCGCCTGGACCGGGCGCCCCATCACGGTCTTCGGCGACGGCACCCAGAGCCGTGACTTCACCTACGTCGACGACATCGTGGACGCCACCATCCGGGCGGCGTCCGCCCGCGTGGCCGGGCTGGCCATCAACGTGGGGGGCGGGTCGCGGGTGAACCTGCTCGAGGTCCTGGACCTGCTGCGACAGCTGACCGGGCGCCGGCTCGACGTGCGGCACGCCGACTTCGCCCGTGGCGACGTCCGCCACACCGCAGCCGACCTCTCCCGCGCTGCACAGTTGCTCGACTTCCGCGCGACGACCGCCTTCGCCGACGGCTACGCGGCGGAGGTCGAGTGGGCACGGTCGGCCGTCGAGGATGCTCGGAGGTCGGCATGACCGGACCCCTCAGCTTCGCCGGCGCCACCGGTCCGGCCGGCGCCCGCACTCCCGCCGCGGCGCGGGTGCGGAAGGTCATGCTGTACTCGCACGACACCTACGGTCTCGGGCACCTGCGGAGGAACCTGCGCATCGCCGGTCACCTGCTCGCCTCGGCGCCGGAGCTGCAGATCGTGCTCGTCTCCGGTTCGTCGGTGGCCGAGTACTTCCCCGCGCCGCCGGGGCTCACCGTCGTGAAGCTGCCGTCGGTCCGCAAGGTCGGTGCCGACCAGTACCGGCCGGTCAACGCCCGGCTCGACATCAGCCTCGTCCGGCGGACGCGAACGGCCATCATGGTCGACGCCGTCCGGCGGTTCCGGCCCGACGTCCTGCTCGTCGACCACTCGCCGGCCGGGATGAACGGAGAGCTGCTGGACGTCTTCACGGCCGTCCACGACCACTCGCCCTCGACGCGAGTGGCCCTGGGCCTCCGGGACATCCTCGACGATCCCGACACGGTCGTGCGCACCTGGACCGAGCAGGGCATCTACTCGCTGCTCGCCGACGTGTACGACCAGATCGTCGTGTACGGCTCGCGCGACGTGTTCGACGTCGGGCACCACTACCGGCTGCCCGCCACCGTGGCCGACCGGCTCGTCTACACCGGGTACCTCGCACCGGGGACGACCCGGCCGCGGCCGGACGCAGGCGGGACGGAGCCGACGGCGCCGTACCTGCTGGCCACCGCCGGCGGCGGCGGCGACGGTGTCGCCGTGCTGGCGGGCGCCATGGCCGCCGGGGCGACGCTCGGCATGCCGACGAAGGTGATCACCGGACCGCTCATCGACGACGAAGCGTTCGACGCGCTGCGCGCCCAGGCCGACCGGACCGGCGGGGTCGAGCTGGTCAAGTTCCACCCCCAGCTCCACCGGGCCATGGCGGCGGCATCCGCCGTCATCACGATGGGTGGCTACAACAGCCTCTGCGAAGCGATCTCGGTGAGGGTGCCGACCGTCGTCGTCCCCCGGAGCCAGCCCCGGCTCGAGCAGACCATCCGGGCCGGCCTGTTCGCCGAGCGCGGGCTGGTCGCCACGGTGGCGGCCGGGCCGGACCTCG
Organism: Acidimicrobiaceae bacterium; assembly: GCA_027306585.1. Taxonomy (GTDB): domain Bacteria; phylum Actinomycetota; class Acidimicrobiia; order Acidimicrobiales; family RAAP-2; genus DAHUZJ01. The sequence continues at coordinate 5,486 of DAHUZJ010000051.1, forward strand.
GGGCGCGGCTGGCCCGGGCCGTCCTGCACCGCGCGCCGGCGCCCCCCACGGAAGCGCTCATCGACCTCGGGGGGCTCGACCGCTTGCGCACCGCGTTGCTGGTGCCAGCGCCGGGTCGCGGAGCGGAGGGCCGCCCGAGCGGGGTCGGCGACCACGTGGCCACCGGGCGGGTGAGCGTCGCTCGTGTGGCTGGCACCGAGGGCGACGAGCGGCCCGCGCCGGACCGGCTCGCCGATCGGCTCCCGGCATGACGGCCCGGCGCGGACCCGGCACGACGGTCGGCTACCTCACCAAGCGGTTCCCGCGGCTGTCGGAGACCTTCATCCTCGACGAGATCCTCGGGCTCGAGCAGGCCGGGGTGCCGCTCCGACTGTTCGCGGTGGCCGACCCGATGGAGGCGGTCGTCCAACCCGACGTCGCCCGGGTGGCGAGCCCGGTCACCTACCTGCGGGGACGGCGATGGTCCGACGCCCCCAAAGGAGCGGTCCGCACCCTCTGCGCCCACGTCCGCTTGGCAACGCGGCACCCCTCCCGGTACCGGAAGGCACTGGCCATGGCCCTCGCCGACCGGTCGCGGACGCACACCGTCCGACCGTTCCTCGACGCCGGGCGCCTCGCCGTCGAACTGCGACGGGCCCGGGCGGCACACCTGCACGCCGCCTTTGCCCACGGTCCCGCCACCACCGCTCGCTACGTGCACCACCTGACCGGGCTGCCGTTCAGCTTCGCCGCCCACGCCAAGGACCTCTACCTGTCCGACGCCGCCGAGCTGGTGGCCAAGGCGGTGGACGCCCGGTTCGTGCTCACCTGCTCGGCAGCGGCGGCCGAGGGCCTGTCCGAGCGGCTCGGCCCGGCGGGGGGCGCCATGCCCGGATCGGGGGCGCCCTCCTCGAAGGTGGTGCTCGCATACCACGGGGTGGACACCGGGCGCTTCCAGCCCGCGCCGGTCGCTGCGGGCGGCGACGGCCCGCTGCGGGTGCTCGCCGTCGGCCGCTTGGTGGCCAAGAAGGGCTACCCGGTGCTCCTGCACGCCCTGCGGCTCCTGCTCGACAGCGGCCAGGAGGTGCATTGCCGGATCGTCGGCGGCGGCCCCGAGCACGCCGAGCTGGCGTCGCTGGCCGAGGACCTGGGCCTGGCCCGGCACGTCAGCTTCCTCGGCGCCCGCACCCATCAGGAGGTGGCCGAGGAGTACCGCCGCACCGACGTGTTCGTGCAGGCGAGCGTGGTCCTGGCCGACGGTGACCGCGACGGCGTCCCCAACGCCCTCCTCGAGGCCATGGCGAGCGGGCTCCCCGTGGTGGCCAGCGCCGTGTCGGGCATCCCCGAGGCGGTGGACGACGGGGCCAGCGGGCTGCTCGTGGCGCCAGGGGACGCCGGCGCCCTGGCACGGGCTCTCGCCCGTCTCGGCGAGGACCGGCGCCTGGTCGCGTCGCTCGGGTCCGGCGCCCGGCGCACCGTGGTCGAACGGTTCGACCGGCGCGTGTGCGCCCAGCAGCTGGCCCCGCACTTCTGGCCGGCGACCGCACCCGCGGGCCCTTCGGCCCCCGGGGCTCTCGCGAGCCCCCACGTGGTGCCTGCGTGACCGGGCGCGACGCCCGTCGGGGAGTGCGGGAAGGCGGTGCCGACCGTCCGGCGTCCGTGCGCCGGTTCGCCTCGTACCTGCGACCGGTCAAGGGACTGGTCGCCGCCGGGCTGGTGGCCAGCCTGCTGCAGGCCGTCCTCCAGTGGATCGCGCCGTGGCCGCTCAAGATGATCTTCGACTCGGTGCTCGCCCACCACCCGGTCCCCGCCCTGTTCAACTGGCTGCCGGCCGACCCCCAAGGAAGGCTCTTGGCGCTCAGCATCCTCACGGTGCAGATCGCCGTGGCGCTCGGTGGTGCCGGCTACCTGGCCAACTGGCTCGTGGCCCAGGCCGGCCAGCGGGTGGTGGCGGCGATCAGGGCCGACCTCTTCGAGCACCTCCAGCGCCAGTCGCTGGCCTTCCACCAGCGTCGCCAGACCGGCGACTTGATGAGCCGCCTCGACGGCGACACCCAGGACATCCAGAACCTGACCGTCGACGTGCTGCCCACGGTCCTCAACAACGCCGTGACCGTGGTCGGCTTCGTGGTGATCATGCTCGCCGTCAACGTCTTCCTCGGCGCGGTGAGCCTGGTGATGGTGCCCGTCATGTTCTGGCTGGTCCGCCACTACCTGGGCCGGATCAAGCACGCCCAGCGGCAGGCGTTGCGGGCCCAGGGCGAGTCGGCCGGCGTCGCCCAGGAGGTCCTGTCGTCGCTGCTGGTCGTGCAGGCCTTCGGCAGCGAGCACCGCGAGAGCGAGCGGTTCGGGCAGGCCAACACCCGGCAGCTGGACGCCAGCCTCCGAGCGGTGGTGCTGCAGTCGGCGTTCACGCCGCTGGTCGCCTTGACGATGGCCGCCACCACCGCCGCCGTCGTGTTCCTCGGTGCCGAGTCGGTCCTCGCGGGCCACCTCACTCCGGGTGACGTGCTCGTGTTCTCGGCCTACCTGCGCGGCATGTACACGCCCGTCCGTCAGCTGGCCAAGCTGGGTGGCGTCGCCGGTCGCGGCCAGGCCGCGGCCGAGCGGGTGGCCGAGATGCTCGACGCCGACGAGGCCGTGCCGCAGCCGGTGCACCCGCGGCGGTTGCGGCGGGCAACCGGCCGGTTGACGCTCGACGGGGTTGGCTTCTCGTACCCGGGGCGCCCGGACGTCCTGCGAGGGATCGACCTCGAGATGCCGGCCGGGACGAAGCAGGCGCTCGTGGGGCGCTCGGGGTCGGGAAAGACGACCATCCTGCGAATGTTGCCGCGGCTCGTCGACCCCACCGAGGGCGCCGTCTTGCTGGACGGCGTCGACACCCGCCGGATCGACCTGGCCGACCTGCGCCGGCAGTTCGCGCTGGTGCCGCAGGAGCCGTACGTCTTCCGCGGGGCGGTCTGGCAGAACATCGCCTACGGCCAGCCTGCCCCGTCGCGCGCCGGCGCCATCCAGGCGGCACGTGCGGCGGGCGTGCACGACGTGATCGCCGGCCTCTCGGGCGGCTACGACGCCATGGTCGCCGAGCGAGGGGCGTCGCTCTCGGGCGGCCAACGCCAGTGCATCGCCCTGGCGCGGGCCGTGATGCGCGACGCCCCCATCCTGGTCCTCGACGAGCCCACCACCGGCCTGGACGTCGAGATCGAGTCGATCCTCATGGCGGCCCTCGAGCGCGTCACCGCCGGGCGGACCACGATCATGGTGAGCCATCAACTGAGCGCGGTGCGCGATGCGCACCAGATCGCAGTGCTCGAAGGCGGCCGGATCACCGAGCGGGGCACCCACCACCAGCTCGCCGGGACCGGCCGGACGTACGCCCGCCTGGACGCCCTGAGCGCGCGACCCTCCCCGTCCCCCACGGCCGCGACCTCCACCGGCCCGGCCTCGTCCAGTCCCGCTGCGGGCCCGGCCGCCGCGGGCTCCCTCACTCCCGCTGCGGCCCCCGCCTGAGCTCGACCCCCGAAGGAGAACCATGCACACCCCCCTACCCGCCCCTGAGCGCGCCACCGACATCTGCGTCGTGGGCGCCGGCTACGTCGGCCTCACCGCCGCCGCGTGCTTCGCCGCCCTCGGACACCGGGTCCGCTGCGTGGAGCACGACGAGCGGCGTCTCTCGCAGTTGCTGCGAGGCGAGACCCCCATCTACGAGCCCGGCCTGGACGTCCTCCTCCACGACGGCATGCAGGCGGGACGCCTCAGCTTCACCTCCATGATCGAGGACGCCGTACCCGGCGCCGAGGTGGCGTTCCTCTGCGTCGGCACGCCGCCACGAGCCGACGGGCACCCCGACCTGCGCCAGCTGGCCGCAGCCGCCGGTGAGGTCGCGGCGGCGGCCACCGGCGACCTGGTCGTCGCCGTCAAGAGCACCGTCCCCCCCGGGACCTGCGAGGCCATGCAGCTCCTCAGTGACGACGCCGCCGGCCCCGGGGTTCGGATCTCGGTCGCCTCGAACCCCGAGTTCCTCCGGGAGAGCCAGGCGGTCGGCGACTTCTTCCATCCCGACCGGGTCGTCGTGGGTGCGGACGACGAGGCGACCGGGAGCACGCTGGCCTCCCTCTACCCCTCGGAATGGCCGATGCTGCGGTGCGACCGCCGCAGCTCGGAGCTGATCAAGTACGCGTCCAACACCTTCTTGGCGCTGAAGATCTCCTTCGCCAACGAGATCGCCGGCCTGTGCGAGCACGTCGGAGCGGAAGCGGTCTCGGTCCTGGCCGGCGTCGGGATGGACCAACGCATCGGGTCGAGCTTCCTGGCGCACGGTCCGGGGTTCGGCGGCTCCTGCCTGACCAAGGACGTCAGCGGGCTCGTGGCGACCGCCGACGCACTGGGCTGCACGACGCCCGTCGCCCGGGCGGCGCTCGACGTCAACGCCTGGGCGCGTGGCCGGGTCGTGGACAAGCTGACCACGCTCCTGGGGCCCCTCGCCGGCAAGCGCATCGCGGTGCTCGGGCTGGCGTTCAAGCCGGGGACCGACGACGTCCGCGACTCCCCTGCCGTGACCATCGTCGAGCGCCTGCTGGCCGAGGGAGCCGAAGTGTCGACCTTCGATCCGGTGGCCAAGCCCGAGCCGCTCCGGCACCTCCAGCAGCCCGACGCCTACCGGGCCGCGTCGGGCGCCGACGCCCTGGTGATCGCCACCGCGTGGCCGGAGCTGGCGCTGCTCGACCCGGCCCGCCTCGGGGCGGCGATGTCGGGATGCGTCGTCATGGACACGGTCGGGGTGCTCGACCCCGGAGCCGCCGCCATCGCCGGGCTCGAGGTGATCCTGCCGGGTCGCAGCACCGTGGACACGTTCCATCCGGTGATGGTGCCGCCCCTCGAGTGGGCACTGGACGCAGCACTGGCATGAGCGTCGTGGTCCTCGTGCGCCACGGGGAGAGCCTCTGGAACCGGCGACAGCTGCTCACGGGTTGGAGCGACCCGCCGCTCAGCAGCGAAGGCCGGGGCCAGGCGGGTCGCGCCGGGGCGCGCCTCGGGGCGGAGCACGTGGTCGTCGACCGGGTGTACACGAGCCTTCTCACCCGTTCGATGGCGACCGCGTCGATCCTGCTGGCCGCCGCGGGCGGGAGGTCGGTGCCGGTCGTCGCCGATTGGCGGCTGAACGAGCGGCATCTCGGACGCCTCGAGGGACTCACCAAGGCCGAGGTCGCCGAGACCTGGGGCAACGAGTGGCGCAAGCGCTGGCGCGACGACGAGCGGGCGATGCCGCCGCCCCTGGACGTCGACGATCCGCGCCATCCCCGTCACGATCCGCGCTACCGGCACGTCCCCGTCACGCAGCTGCCGGGTGGGGAGCGGCGCCACGACCTCGCCGGCCGGGTGCTGGCCTTCTGGCACGAGCGGGTGGTCCCCGACGTCGAGGCCCGGCGGAACGTCCTGGTGGTGGGCCATCTCGGCCCCCTCCGGGTCCTCGCCCGGCATGCACGGTGCCCGGCCGGCGACGACGTGCCGCCCGCAGCCTGGCCGAACGGTGTGCCGCGCCTGTGCCGGCTGGCACACCTTCCCTGCTGTGGGCCGACGGCGCGTCCCGTCCCGGAGCCGCGCTGAGCGCCCTTTACCATGGAGGGTATGTCAGCGGCAAACCACCGCGTCGCGGGCCGCTGGTCGCGCTTCGGGATCACGACGAGGCTGATGGTCGGGTACTCCCTGATCCTCTTCCTGGCCATGGCCGCCGTCGTCTACCAGTCGGACCGGATGATCACCCAGCGCCTGCAGAAGTCGATCACCACCGACCTGGTCGACGAGGCGCAGGAGTTCTCGACCGCCACCGCGAACCGGCCCTCGGGACAAGGACTGCAGGCGTTCAGCACGACCTGGCTGCAGGCGCACGCCTACGGCCGCGTGCGCCTGGTGGTCATCCTGGCGGCGCCGGCGCCGGTATCGGCACCGGTGCTCGCAGAACCGGGTGCCGGGTGGCTGGCGAGGCTCCCCGCCGTCGCCGCGTGGACGCACCTGCCGCCGGCCGCGACGACGACATTCACCGTGCGAGCCGGGCGCGCCACGTACCGGGTGCGGGGCGGTCCCCTGGTGATCGGTGGCCACCGGGTGGGGTCGTACGCCGCCGCCGCCAGCCTGGGCGTGGTGACCGCCGACCGCAACGAGCAACTCGCCCTGGTGGCCATCGAGGGCCTACTCGCCCTGCTCGTCGCCATCGGGGCCGGCTTCCTGCTCCTGCGGCGCGCCTTGCGCACCGTCAACAACGTCACCAAGGCGGCCGAAGACGCCCGCAGAGGTGACCTCACCCAGCGTCTCTCCTACGACGGTCCCGACGACGAGGTGGGCCGCCTGGCCCGGACCGTCGACGGGATGCTCACCCAGCTCGACGCGTCGTTCACCGCACAGCGTCGCTTGCTGGCCGATGTGTCCCACCAGCTGCGCACGCCGCTGACCGTGGCCCGCGGCCATCTCGAGGTCCTGGCCCGCCAGCACGACGACCTCGACGGCGAGGAAGCCGACACCGTGGCATTGGTCGTCGACGAGCTCACCCAGATGTCGCTCATGGTCGACCGGCTGCTCATGCTCGGTCAGGCACTGGAGCCCAACTTCCTGCTCGAGGAGCGCATCGAGCTGTCGGGCCTGCTGCAGGAGGTGCTCGACGCCGCCCAGGTCATGGCGCCGAGGGACTGGGTGCTCGGCCCCGTTCCCGACGTCGCCATCTGGGCCGACCGGGGCAAGCTCCGCGGCGCCCTGCTGAACCTGGTGGACAACGCCGTCAAGGCGACCACCGAGCACGGCACGATCGCCCTGAGCGCCGAGGTGGGCGACGAGATCGTGCTGGAGGTCGCCGACGACGGGCGCGGCATCTCGCCAGAGGACCAACGACAGGTGTTCGAACGCTTCCGACGCTTCGCCCATGGCACGTACAGCGGTACCGGCCTGGGGCTGGCCATCGTGAAGGCCGTGGCCGAGGCGCACGGCGGGCGGGTCGAGCTCACCAGTGCGGTCGGCACAGGCTGCCGGGTGGTCATCGCCCTGCCGCTCGCTCGCGTGCGGCCCGGCCTCCCCGCCGAGGCCATGACGGCGGAGGCCCGCTGATGCAGATCCTCGTGGTGGAAGACGACGAGCGGATCGCGTCCTTCCTCGCCAAGGGCTTGTCGGCGGAAGGGTACGGCGTGTCGGTGGCGCGCGACGCCGAGGAGGCCGCAGCGGCGCTGGCCATGGTGGACGACGACCTGTCGCTGGTGCTGCTCGACCTCGGGCTCCCCGGCTCGGACGGCTTGGCGCTGCTCGGGAAGATCCGCAGTCGCGACACGAGGATCCCGGTGCTCATCGTCACCGCCCGCCAGAGCACGACCGACAAGGTCTCCGGGCTCGACGCCGGGGCGACCGACTACGTCACCAAGCCGTTCGCCTTCGACGAGCTGCTGGCCCGGATCCGGGCGGCGCTGCGCAACGCCGGCCAGGAGACGTCGACGGTGCTCACGGTCGACGATCTCACCTTCGACCTCGTCACCAAGCGAGCCACCCGGGCGGGGCAGACCGTGGACCTGTCCCCCAAGGAGTGGGCGCTCCTGGAGCTCTTCATGCGCAACCCCAACCAGATCCTGTCGCGGGTGCAGATCCTCAACCGGGTGTGGGACTACGGGTTCGACCCGGGGAGCAACCTCGTCGACGTCTACGTCGGGTACCTGCGCCGGAAGCTGAACCGGCCCGGCCTGCCGCCCCTCATCCACACGGTGCGCGGCGCCGGCTACCGGCTCTTCGCCCGGTGACCGATCACGCGCAGTGCTCGAACGCAGGCAGGTGGTTGTCGTGGGCCGCTGCTTGGAGGTTCGAGAACGCCTGCGTCACGTCGCTGTGCTCCGAGACCTGGGTGAGCAGCTGGCCGTAGGTGGAGACCACCTGCTGCTCGGTGGTCACCCCGAGCTGGCAGGCCGCCGTGAACGTGGTCGGGGCCGGTTGGCCGGTGAACGGGCCGGTGGGGAGGGTCACGCCGTAGCGCTGCGCCAGCGCCTGCAGCGTGTCCATGTGCTGGGCTTCGGCGCTGCTGACCGTGGAGAAGGGCGCGACCGCGCCGAACTGGGCGATCACGTTGTCGTACGTCGCCTTGGCCTGTCCTTCGGTGGTCATCGCCGTGCCGAGCGCGGTGGCCACGGCTCCCGAGACGGGCGCCGTGGTGCTCGCTGTGGGCGCCGTGGTGCTCGCTGTCGGCGCCGTCGTGGTCCCTGGGGGTGCGGTGGTGCTCACGCTGGGCGCCGACGAGGAGGTGGGCGTTGTCCCCGACGTCGCCACGAGCCCGCCGACGACGCCCCCGACCACGACGGCCAGCGCCGCGGTCCCGACGATCCACCAGCGCGGCTTGCGGTACCACGGCGGTCCCGCCACGGGCGGGGTCGTGGGCAGATGGGGCACGGTGTCCGTGGACCGATCGAGCTGCGTCATCGTCGCTCCTCCTTGGTCCAGAAGGGCTGGACCGCCGAGCCGAGAGGCCCACCCCACCGGGCTCGATGGCGGCATACCGGTTGAAGTACCAATTGGGCCAACACCGGTGCCGGCGCCCTCCCTTCCGGCACGGCCCAGAAAGGGCCGGAAGTCCCGGGGTCCGGCGCGTCAGGTGCAGCCGGTCGCCGTCGACGGGACGAAGCCGACCGCGCCGAGGGGCCCGGTCCAGCCGGCAGCCGTCGCTGTGGCGTCGACCCAGACCCACACGTCGAGCGGGCCCGAGCCGCCGGGCAGCTCGTTCCGCCACCACCGGCCGTCGAGGAAGACGTTGGTGCACGCGCCGAACAGCGTGTACGGGTAGTAGCGGCCGGCCGCCATGCCCGGTCCACATGGCGGCGCGGCCTCCGTGCCGAGGCATGAGCCGCCCGGACCGTTGCCCGTCCCCGGCCCGGGAGGAGGACCACAGAACTGCCCGCCGACCAGCTCGGGAAAGGCGATCGGCGGACAGTTCGGCACCGCCCCTGCGCCCGGTCCACGGCCGGCGGCCCGGTGCCCGGGCACGAGCCGCACGTCCGCGTCGATCAGCTCGCTCCCGGCCCATACGGTCCCGGTGAGCACCGGTCCCGACGGTGGCGCGGCGGGGACCGGCAGCTCTGGCAGGCCCGTCCACGAGCCGCTGGCCGGATCGAACGCCGCGGCGTACCCGCCGACCAGGTACCCGCCGTCGGTGACGTAGGGCCGGATGGCGATCAACCGGCGACCCGTCCAGGCGAAGGATCGTGCGTCCTGGTGGACGGCGTCCGCAGGGATGAGGGACCACTCGTCGGTCGTCACGTCGAGGAGAGCGGCCGGTGCCACGGACGGTGCCGGGCAGCTCTCCGCCGGCAGGCAGGAGGTGCCGCCGAGGATGGCGATGGACCCTCCCATCGGCACGACCGTCGCACCGAGCGCCGACGCCCGGTGCGGGAGCGCTGGCCCCCGTTGCCACCGCGACGCCCCCTGGCGCCAGCGCAGCGTCTGGACGCGTGGGGCGATCTCCCCGACGCCGGCGCCGGTCTACCGCGCCACCTGGCGGGTCACCCAGAGGTACAGGGAGCCGGCGTCCCAGGTCGCCGTCGTGCCCACGGCCGTCTCGGTGCTCCCGGGTGGTGCTGCGACGCCGGGGATGGCGGGAAGGACGCGCCATCGGTTGGTGCGTGGATCGTAGGTGGCGCCGTTCACGATCACCGTTGCCGTCGGGCCGCGGCCGCCCACGACGACGAGCCGCGTCCCGCTCCAGAGCACTTGGGGATCGGACCGTGGCGCCATCGGCGGCGGGGCGAGGCGGTGCCATCGCCACGTGGCCGGATCGAACGCCAGGAGGACGCTGCGGCCGGCCGTGGGCGTGCTCGAGCGGCCGGCAGGGGGCGTGCTCGAACGGCCGGCCGTGGGCGTGGCGCCCCATACGAGGAGCTCACGGCCGGTCCACGTCGTCGAGGCGACGGTGGCGGCGACCGGTGCCGGGGGCAACGACCGCCAGGATCCGCGCACCGGGTCGAACGCCGCACCGTGCTCGGTGCTGGCGCCCTTCGACCCCGCAGCACGCGTCCCGCAGCATGGTGTCGCGCTCCCCCACGCGATGACGTACGTGCCGGTCCAGGCGGCCAGGCTCCACGCCGTGGCGACGCCTGGACGCGGCGGTGCCACCGGCCACCACCGTCCGCCGGCCAGCTCGGGGCCCGACCCTGCTGCCGCGTCGACCGTCGCGGGGCTCGGTCCCCGAGAGCCGGGGGCAGCAGCGCGTCCGGCACCCCCGTTGGCGCCCCCTCCGGCACCACCCACCGACGCCGCGCCGACCCCGGCGCCGGCCGCGGCCACGACCCCGGCCGCCGCCCCCACCCGCCAGCGGCGCCGTCGCCGGCGTCGTGCCTCGGGGAACAGCACCTCCGCCACGCCGTGCACCGGGACCGACTCGGGATGCGGGCGCGGCGGCGTGACGACCCGGCTCATGGAGCCAATTGTACTGGTACCACTGTCCGGCTACCAGCAAGCCGCCCTGGCCGGTGCCGGAGTGACCTTCGACCCTGCTCCGCGGCTCCGAGCTGTCCGACAATTGGCGCACCCGCTCGCAAGATGGTCCACGGGGGTTCGAGATGCAATCGCTCGCAGCCGCTCGGGACGTGTCCTCGGCCACCTGGCTCGTCACGTCCCGGTTCCTCGACACGGTGGCCCAGCGCGGTGACGAGCCGGCGCTGCGGTGGCGTCGGGACGGGGAGTGGGCCGAGATGACGTGGCGGGAGTACGCGTCGCGGGCGGCCGCCGTCGCCATGGCCCTCCGTGACCTGGGGGTGCGCCCGGGCGATCGGATCGGCATGCTCCTCCGGAACCGGCCGGAATTCCACGTCCTGGACCTCGGCGCGCTCTTCGCCGGTGCCGTCCCCGTCTCCTTCTACAACACCTCACCCCCCGAGCGGCTCGCCTACCTGGCGGGACACTGCGGCGCGGCGGTGGCCGTGGTCGACGACCGGTCGGCCCTCGAACGCTTCGACTCGGTGCGCGACCGCATCCCGTCGCTCCGCCACCTCGTCGTGGTCGACGACCCACCCGACGGCGTCGTCGCCTTCTCCCGGCTGTTGGCGGCAGCACCAGCCGATCTGGAGGCTGCCGCCGCAGCGATCCGGCCGTCCGACCTGGCGACGGTCATCTACACGTCGGGAACGACGGGCCCGCCCAAAGGGGCGATGATCACGCACGCCAACGCTGCCGCCGCCGTCGACGGCCTGGTGGCCGCCCTGGGCCACCACGTGACGGGGTGGGAGATGATCTCGGCGCTGCCCATGGCGCACGTGGCCGAACGCGTGGCGAGCCACTACCTGCACGTGGCCGAAGGGACTCTCGTGACCACCTGCCCCGACGTCGGGCTCCTTCCCAAGTACCTCCCTGACGTGCGCCCCCGGGCCTTCTTCGCCGTGCCGCGGCTGTGGGAGAAGGCCTCCGCGCTCGTGCGGGCGCTGGCCGAGCTCGACCCGGCGGGCAAGGCGTCGTTCGCTGCGGCGCTGGCACTCGGCGCCGAGGTGGCGAAGGCAGCCGATCCCTCCAGCGCCGAGGTCGTCGAGCGCCGTGCCGTGGCCGACCGCGTGCTCGCACCGGTGCGGGCGCTGATCGGCCTCGACCGCTGCGAGGTGGCGGTGTCGACGGCTGCCCCCATCAGCCCCGACGTGCTCGAGTTCTTCAGTGCCCTGGGCGTGCCGATCTCCGAGCTCTACGGCCTGTCGGAGGCGACGGGACCCGTCACCTGGGATCCGAGGCACCCGATGGCGGGCGACGTGGGGCTGCCGCTCCCAGGCCTCGAGGTGCGGATCGCCGATGACGGCGAGATCCTCGCCCGAGGTCCGACCGTGTTCCCCGGGTACCTCGACGACCCGGCGGCGACGGCCCGTGCCCTCGACGAGCAGGGCTGGCTGCACACCGGCGACCTCGGCGTCTTGGAGGACCGGCGGCTGCGGGTGGTCGGTCGCGAGAAGGAGCTCCTGGTCACCGCCGGCGGCGAGAACGTGGCGCCCAACGCCGTCGAGTCCCTCCTGCGGAGCCATCCGCTCGTGAGCGAGGCGTTCGTCGCCGGCGACCGGCGCCCCTACCTCGTGGCCCTGCTCACGCTCGACGTCGAGTCCGTGCGGGCGTTCCTCGCCTCGAAGGGCGTCGTCGCGACGGACGGGAGCGGCTCGTCACCGGGATCCCTCGTCCACCACGCACTGGTCGTCACGGAGCTCGACCGGTGGGTCGCCGAGGCGAACGGCTCCCTCTCCCGGATCGAACAGGTGAAGCGGTTCGCCATCTTGGACCACGATTGGGTTGCCGACTCCGACGAGCTCACCCCGACGATGAAGGTGAGGCGCCGGGTCGTGCTGGAGAAGTTCGCCGACGCGATCGACCGCCTCTACCGCGTCACCGGCGACCCGCCGTCGCGCGAGCGCGAGCGCTAGCGGGCCGGAGGGCCGGTCCCCACCGGGTGGGCCAGCCCGGGCCCGCCAGGAACGAGCGATCCGCCAAGGCCCGCCCGGCGAGCGCCGGAGAGGCCCGGAGCGGTCAGGCGACCAAGGCCGCGGCCTGCGGGCCGACCGGGCTCTCGGTCCAGTGCCATCGGACGCTCGGAGCGAAGAGCGAGCGGTCGGCGCGGCCGGCGTGACGGCGCGCGAGGCCGAGGAGCGATTGGACCAGCGTGTCCCCGAGGAGGTGCGGTCGAAGCCCCAGCTCCAAGAGCCCGGAGTGCTCGGCGTGGTAATAGTGCTCGTCGGCCTCCACCCTCGGGTTCTCGATCATGGCGATGGGGACGTCACCACCGGCGGCCTCCTGGATGAGCGCCGCCAGTGCACGAACGCTGAACTGCTCGGTGAACTGGTTGAACACCCGGAACTCGCCCGGCTGGGCCGGCTGCTCGCACGCGATGCGGATGCACTCGACGGTGTCGCGGAGGTCGAGCATCCCCCGGATCTGCCCACCCGTCCCGTACACGGTGAGCGGATGGCTGCACGCGGCCTGGACCACCAGGCGGTTGAGCACCGTGCCGAACACGGCGTCGTAGTCGAACCGGGTGGCGAGGTCGGGGTGTGCCGCCATCTCCTCGGTCTCCTGGCCGTACACGATGCCCTGGTTCAGGTCGGTCGCCGCCAGGTGCCACGTCCGGCAGGCGAACTCGATGTTGTGGCTGTCGTGCACCTTGGACAGGTGGTAGAAGGACCCGGGTCGCTTGGGGTACAGCATGCGGTCCGTCCGGCCCTTGTGCGTGACCTCGAGCCAGCCCTCCTCGATGTCGATGTTGGGCGTGCCGTACTCGCCCATCGAGCCGAGCTTGACCAGGTGGATCGACGGGTCGAGCTCGGCGATGGCGTAGAGCAGGTTGAGCGTGCCCACGACGTTGTTGGTCTGCGTGTACACCGCGTGCGCCTGGTCGATCATCGAGTACGGGGCGGAGCGCTGTTCGGCGAAGTGCACCACGGCGTCGGGGCCGAACGTCTCGATGACGTGGTGGGTGAACACGGGGTCGGTCAGGTCGCCGACGTACGTCGCCAGCGGCCGGTCGGAGATGGCGCGCCAGGCGAGGACCCGTCGGTCGAGCGAGGCGATCGGCACGAGTGACGTGGCGCCGAGCTCGCTGTCGTAGCCGCGGCGGGCGAAATTGTCGACGACCCCGACGTCGTGGCCGGCCGCCGAGAGATGCAGCGCCGTGGGCCACCCCAGGTAGCCGTCGCCGCCGAGAACCAGGATCCGCATGACGCACCTCCAGATCGCTCCGGGCGCCACTCGAACGCCCTCTTCGGCGCGAGTGTGACGGTGCCCGTGGAGTGGCGACAGTGACCAAGGTCCCGGAAGGCCGGGCTGGCGGTGATTCCTACCATCGTCTTACGGAGCTCACAGGCGTCTCCCATCTTCGGCGTTCGGCCTGGTCGAGCAGGCCGGCCCCATGGTGGACCTGGAGCGCCATGCGGCGCGCGGCCACCTGCGCGTGCTCCAGGCTGCTCCACCGCGTCGGTCGTCGTCGCGGCCGCTCCTCGCCGAACCTTCCATCGGGCGGCGCCGATGCTGCGGTTAGCATCGCCGCCTGGAGCCGTGTCGGGGCGAGAGGGGGCGATGCCGTGAGGGAGCAGGCAGCGGACGGGGACCGGGGCCAGCGGCGATGAGCGCCCCCGACGTCGACCCACCCGTGCTCGGCCCGCCGGCTGTCGAGGAGGTGAGCGAGGGCCTCTTCGCCTACATCCAGCCCGACGGCACCTGGTACATCAACAACACGGGTTTCCTCGTGGGACGGCAAGGGGTCATCAGCATCGATGCATGCTCGACCGAGCGCCGGACCCGGGACTACCTGGCGGCCATCGGCACCGTGACGGACCGGCCGGTGCGGACGCTGGTCAACACCCACCATCATGGCGACCACACGCACGGCAATTACCTGTTCGCCTCCGCCACCGTGGTGGCCCACGAACGGTGCCGGGAGGAGGTGCTCGGTGCCGGTCTCCCGGCCGCCACGGGGCCGTGGGGGGAGGTGGCGTGGGGCAAGCTGGCGCTGGAGCCGCCGTTCCTCACGTTTCGCGACGGCATGACGGTGTGGGTGGACGACCTGCGCTGCGAGGTCCGCCACGTGGGCGAGCCGGCGCACACGACCAACGACTGCTATGTGTGGATCCCCGACCGCCGTGTGCTGTTCTGTGGTGACCTGCTCTTCCACCGGGGCACCCCCTTCGTCCTCATGGGCTCGGTGACCGGCGCGATCGCGGTGCTCGAGCACGTGGTCCGTCCCCTCGGGGCGGCGACGATCGTCCCTGGCCACGGGCCGGTGACCGGTCCCGGGCTCATCGACGACGTGCTCGCCTACCTGCGCTTCGTCCAGGACACGGCGGTGCAGGGCCTGGCGGCGGGACTGTCCCCGCTCGACGCCGCCCGCCAGTGCGACCTGGGAGCCTTTGCCGAGCTGTCCGATCCCGAACGCCTGGTGGGCAACCTGCACCGTGCGTACGCCGAGCTCGCGGGCACCCCACCGGGCGGTCCCATCGATCTTGCGGCCGCGCTCGGCGACATGGTCACCTACAACGGTGGCCGCCCACTCACCTGTCGGGCCTGAAGCGGCCCACCGTCCCGCCGAGCCACGGAGGCGCCCATGCGCTGGTCCACGTACGTTTCCCCACGCGACGGCGCCGAGCACGTCGCCTTGGTGCACGACGGCGAGCTGAGGGCGTTGGGTGCCCCCGGGCGCCTGTTGGACCTGCTGGGCGACGACGGCACGCGCCTCGCCGAGGCAGCCGCACAGGCGGTCGCCGACCCCTGGGAGGTCGTCGCGCTGGCGGACGCCCGGCTCCGGGCGCCCCTGCCCGTGCCGCCCTCCATCCGCGACTTCTTCGCCTTCGAGGAGCATGTGACCACGTCGAGCGCGGCCCTCGGCCATGCCGTGGAGCCCGTGTGGTACGAGCAGCCCATCTTCTATTTCACCAACCCGGCTGCGGTGCGGGGGCCGTTCGACGACGTGCCGGTGGCGCCGGGTTGCGCGGCCTTCGACTACGAGCTGGAAGTGGCGGCGGTGATCGGAAGGACGGGCGCCGACCTCGATCCAGCGGAGGCCGAAGCGTACGTGGCCGGCTACGTGGTGCTGTGCGACTGGAGCGCCCGCGACCTCCAAGCCAAGGAGATGCGGGGCAACCTCGGCCCCGCCAAGGCGAAGGACACCGCCACGAGCCTCGGACCCTGGATGGTCACCCCGGACGAGCTCGCGCCCCGGCGAGCGGGCAACGCGTACGACCTCACCATGCGGGCGTTGGTCAACGGCACGGAGTACAGCCGGGGCAACATGTCCACCATCTACTGGACCTTCGGGCAGCTGATCGCCTACGCCTCGCGCGGCACGGAGGTCCGCCCCGGCGACGTCATCGGCAGCGGCACGGTGGGCACCGGCTGCATCCTCGAGCTGTCGCGGGTGCACGGCAACGACGCCTACCCATGGCTGGTGCCGGGCGACCGTGTCGAGCTGGCGATCGACGAGCTCGGGACCATCGACGCGTCGATCGTCGAGGGCCGGCCGGTGGTGCCTCTCGCCTGAGGCTTGGGCCTGGCTCCTCCTCGAGACGGAGCGGCAGCCGACCCAGCCGGCCCCGTGCCCACGTCGACGCTCACCGCGCCCACACCTCGCCGCGGGCGTCGGCCACGGTGCAGGTGCCCGGGGACGGGCACGCCACCGCAGCGAGGGGGAACCCGAGGCCGAGCGCCACCGGCTTCGACCAGCGCCGTCCGTCCCACACGGTCACCCGGTTGCCGCCCACGGCGGCGCACCACGACGGCCCGGCGCACGAGACGTCGGTCGGCGACGGGACGGAGGCCGAGGCCGGTGTGGCCGCCGGCGACGGGAGGATCGACTGGGGCGGCGACCAGGCGGTCCCGTTCCACGTGACCTCCCGCCCCGACGTGTCGACCGCCACGCAGAAGGTGGGGGCGCCGCACGACACGGCGGTGACCATGCCGGCGGGGTCGACGTCCACCGGCCTCGACCAGGATCCGCCGTCCCACGTGGCCATGCCGCCCATGGCCGCCACGCACGAGCTGGAGCCGGTGCAGCTGATGTCCGTGGCCCCACCCCAGGCGTTGAGCTGGGACGACCATGTGGCGCCGTCGAGGACGTACCCGTCGCCGACGCCGTCGACGGCCACGCAGGTCCCCGCGGCGGCGCACGCCACCGCCTGCAGGTGCTGCGCGCCGCCGAGGACCACGGGCGGTGCCCAAGAGCCGCTCCCGCTGCGGCCGCCACCGGCCGTCCACGTGACCACTTCGTCCGGCGAGTGGATGGCCAGGCACCAGGTCGTCGACGGGCACGAGAGCTCGCCGACGGCGGGCACGCTCGAGGCCGGCGCCACTCCCGGCACCGGTGGGGACCACGTCCGGCCGTGCTCGACGACCGCCGCCCCGTTGGCATCGATGGCGACGCACCGGCCCCGAGCCGGGCACGACAGCGCGACCAGTGCTCGGCCGGGGTCGGCCGTGACCGGGCCCACCCAGGAGGACATGGCCCGGTGCCGGCGGCCAGCCGGCGGCGCGGACCGGTGCTCCGTCGCCCCGGTGGCGCCGCCCACCGTGGTGCAGCCGGCCGCCAGCACGGCCAGCCCGGCGACGAGCAGGAGGGCCGCCCTGGCGGGCCGACGAGCGTCCACCGCCGTGGCGAGCTCATCGGCGAGTGGTCCTAACACAGCCCTGACACGACGCTGGCCGGCCGCTCATCGCCGTCGGGTTGACTGTCCTGCAACACGCCGGCCCCGCCGGAGAGCCGGCACCGACGTGATGGACCTGGACACGAGGAGGCGAGCACGATGGCACGGATCGACGGCACGGCGAAGGGCCGTGCGGCGAGGCGCGGCAGGCGGCACGGGACGATGGCGCTCGTGGCGGCCGGTGCGACCACGGCGGTGGTCCTGGGCGTCGGAGGGGTGGCGGCCGCCAGCGCCGGCGGCCACGCGCCGACGGGCATCACGACGGCGTCGGCGACGACGTCGGCAGGGAGACCTCCCGCCGGCACGCACCCCGCGCTCGAGCGTCTGCTGCGCCACACCATGGAGGCGCAGTTCGTGGTGCGCACCAAGGGCGGTGGACGGGAGACCTTCCAGTACGACCGGGGCGTGCTCCGCTCGGTGACATCGACCAGCATCACTATCACGCCGGCTGCGACACCGAGCAGCACCGTCTCGGCCACCATCACCTCCAGCACCCGGTTCAAGGGGCTTCCCGAGAGCCAGCTGCAGCCAGGGGACCACGTCGCCCTCCTGTACCAGGGCGGGAACGCGGTCGTCATCGGCGCCAAGGCGCCCAAGCCCGCCGGATCGTCGAGCAGCACGTCCGGCTGAGCGGGGCGGGGTGCACGAGCCTCGGTTGTCGCGCGCCGTCCGCGGCGGCGCGAAGCTGAGGCGATGAGCGCCGGCACCGTCCTCGTCGTCGAGGACGACGAGGCCATCGCCGGGCTGGTGGCCCTGTACCTCCAACGAGCGGGGTTCGGGGTGCTGCACGCCGACGACGGGGAGACGGCGCTCGCCCTGTGGCGCCGTGACCATCCCCGGCTGGTGGTCGTCGACATCGGGCTCCCGGGGGCGACGGACGGCCTCGACCTGTGCCGGCGCCTGCGGGCCGAGGGCGGCACCCCGGTGATCTTCCTCACCGCCCGGAGCGACGAGGTCGACCGCGTCCTGGGCCTCGAGCTGGGCGCCGACGACTACCTGACGAAGCCGTTCTCCCCGCGCGAGCTGGTGGCGCGGGTGAAGGCCGTCCTGCGGCGCACCGGGCTGCCCGCGGCCTCCCCGGTCACCGAGCTCGCGGGAGGGGCCATCCAGATCGATCCCGCGCGACGCGAGGTCCGGGTCGGCGGCGAGCCGGTCGAGCTCACGACCCGTGAGTTCAACCTCCTGGTGGCGCTGGGCGACCACCGGGGGATCGTGCTCAGCCGGACGCAGCTCTTGGAGCTGGCGTGGGGCGCCGACTGGTACGGCGACGAGCGGACCGTCGACGTGCACGTGGCCCAGCTGCGCAAGAAGCTCGGCACGGCACTGGACC
This sequence comes from Acidimicrobiaceae bacterium, assembly GCA_027306585.1. Lineage (GTDB taxonomy): Bacteria > Actinomycetota > Acidimicrobiia > Acidimicrobiales > RAAP-2 > DAHUZJ01. The sequence goes on from DAHUZJ010000051.1 coordinate 23,960, forward strand.
TCGCGACGTTGCGAGGGGTCGGCTACCGCCTCGATTGAGATGATCCCCGACGAGCGGCGGCGGTCCGCACCATGACCCGGAGCAGGGCACGGCGGTGCGCCGGCGCTTGACCCTCACCATCGTCGGGCTCGTCGTCGGCGCCCTGCTGCTCGCCGGAGGCGGCGCCCTGGTCGTGGCGTCCTTGACGGCTCGCCATCACGTCGTCGACCAGCTCGTGCGCCAAGACGAGACGTTGGCCGGCACGGCGGCCACCATCCGCACCCCGGCGGTGCTCCGGCTCGTGGGCCGGGTCCTGCGCCTCGACCGGGCCGACCTCTTGGTGGTCGACGCCTCGGGCACCGTGGTCGACGCGCTCCCCCGCGGTCTCGGGGCCCTGCAGCTCCCCCGCCTGCCGTCGACCCCGCAGCCGCGCTCGGGGGTGCGCGGTAGCCTCGCCTATGCGGTGGAGCCGGTCCGGCTCGACCGATCGGTGCGCGGGCCGCTGCCGGCCGGCGACTGGACGGCGGTGCTGCTCAGCCGGCGCGTCGGCGCCTTGGTCCCCGACTGGGGGTTCTTCCTCTGGGTGGCGGGCGCCACGGTGGCGGTGGCCGCCGGGGTCGCGGCGGGGTTGAGCCGGCGCATCACGAGACCACTGGCGGCGGCCAGCGAGGTGACCGGGCGCATCGCCGCCGGGCAGCTGGACGCCCGTGTGCCGCGTGACGGCGGACGCGACGAGCTGGACTCGCTGGCGCGGTCCATCAACTCGATGGCAGCCACCCTGGAGCAGAGCCGGCAGCACGAGACCGAGCTGCTGGCTTCGATCTCCCACGACCTCCGCACCCCGCTCACGTCCATCCGCGGCTACGCGGAGGCGATCGCCGACGGGGTCGCCGACGACCCGCGGCGAGCGGCGGGCGTCATCACCGACCAGGCTCGCCGGTTGGAGCGGCTGGTCGGTGACCTCCTCGACCTGGCCAAGGTGCGCGCCCGCCACCTGCCTCTGCACCCGGTGGCCGTCGACGTCGCCGCGTCGGTCGTGCAGGTGCTCGACGCCGCCGGGCCCGAGGCGCGCCGCGTGGGTGTGGCGCTGAGGTCCGAGACCGCCGACACCAAGCCCGTGGCGCACGCCGATCCCGACCGGCTGGCCCAGGTCCTCACCAACCTCGTGCACAACGCCGTGGCGCATGCCGGCTCGACCGTGGTCGTCCGGTCCGGACGCACCGCGCCCGTGGGGGGCGACGCCGTCTGGGTCGCCGTGGAAGACGACGGTCCCGGCATCCCGGCCGACGAGCTCGGACGGGTCTTCGACCGCTTCTACCAGGTCGACCGGGGCTCGGCGGCCCGCGCCGGCGGTTCCGGGCTCGGGCTGTCGATCGTGGCCGAGCTGGCGTCGGCCATGGGCGGCGCCGTGCGGGCGGAGTCGCCGGCGTCCCCCGACCCGGCCCGACCGGGGTCGCGCTTCGTGGTGACGCTGCCCGGCGCCCCACCGGCGTCGCACGTGCACGCGGCGGCCGCTGCCCGCTGACGGGAGGAGGGACCGGGGCGGCGGCGGGGACGGGTGCTCAGCGTGTGAGGGTCGGGTCCAGGCTCTGCGCCACGAGGAGCTGCAGCGATCGGAGCAGGTCGAGGTGCCGGGCCCGGCCCGGGTCCAGGCGTTCGACGTCGTCGTCCGTCGCCAGCCCGGCGGTCGCGGCGACGAGCGCCACGGCCATGCCGAGGACCCGCAGCCACGCGTCGGCCTCGGCGTCGGACAGCCGGTCCTTCCGCGCGCTCTCCGTCACGATCCGGCACACCTCGTCGATCACGGTCTGGCGTTCCAGGGTGACCAGCGGGTCGCCGTGCACGGCGCTCTCGTCGAGCCGGCCGTAGAGCCTGGCGAACGCCGGTGCCGACGGGTCGTCGACGCTGCGCCGCACCGCTTCCGCCGACTCCTCGACGAACCGCCGGACACGGCGAGGGAGCTCGACCACGATGCGCTCCCCCTGCCGCCGGATGGGGAGCGGCCCCGGCGCGGACCTGCGGCCCCCGGGCACCTCAGCCGTCCCTGCCGACGGTCGACTGGAGCCCGGCGGTCCCGAGCTGGATCGAGTAGTGGACGGCCTTGTCCCTCGATCCGGTCCACACGACGACCTTCCCCTTCTCGTGGGCGACGAGCATGAGCTCCGTGGCCGTGGGCCCGTCGAAGCCGAAGACCCGCTTCAGCACCAGGACCACCACCTGCATGGGGGTGACCGGGTCGTTCCAGAGAATGACGTGGTACGGGACGTCGTGCGACGCGTCCTCGTCGACGTGGTCGATCGACCGGGTATCGGGGTTGGCGACGGCCATGGCCGCTCCTTCTCGCGTCGCTGCTCGCACGCTCGCTGCGCGTCCTGCGCCTTGGTCCATGCCACCGCCGCCGGCCGCACGGGCGCCCCCCAGGATGGCACGGGCCGGGCGCGCTCGAGCGGACGGCGGCCCGCCGCCGCCGTTGCTGCTGTCGCCGTGGCGACCTTCGCCTATGCCCGGTGAGCCTCGCGCAACGCCCGGGCGCCACCTGGCGTCGGCTCACCGCCGTGGCCGGGAACCGAGGCGGGCCGGACGGCCGCCCGGACGGCGGCAGCTACCGCGTGGTGGACCTGGGCGTGGAACATCGAGGGGACGACGACGCCGATCTGGCGTTCGGCGTCACTCACGGCGTCGGCGATCGCCAGGGCGGCCGCCTGCTCCATCTCCGCCGTGATCCGGGGGGCGCGGGCATCCAGCGCGCCGCGGAAGATCCCGGGGAAGCAGAGGGCGTTGTTCACCTGGTTCGGCAGGTCGGAACGTCCGGTGGCGAGGATGGCGCCGGACGGCAGCTCGTGCAGCGCCACCTCCGGCTCGGGGTTGGCGAGGGCGAAGACGATCGGGTCCGACGCCATCCGACCGAGCACGGCCGGGTCCCACGCCCCCCGGCGGCTGACGCCGATGACGGCGTCGGCACCGACCACCGCCTCGGCCAGCGATGGGTACTTGGGGCCACCGGCCCGCTCGGCGATGGCCCGGTGGTGCGGGAGCAGGTCGTCGCCGGCGTGGAGCGGCCCTGTGCGATCCACCGCGACGAGGTGCCGTACGCCGGCGTCGAGGAGCATGGTGGCGATCGCCGTCCCCGCGGCACCGACGCCGACGACGACCGTCCGCAGGTCGACGAGGTCCCGACCGGTGATCCGGCAGGCGTTCAACAGCGCGGCCAGGACGACGACCGCCGTCCCGTGCTGGTCGTCGTGGAAGACGGGGATGTCGAGCGCGTCCTGGAGGCGCGCCTCGACCTCGAAGCAGGCCGGTGCGCCGATGTCCTCGAGATTGATCCCCCCGAAGCCCGGCGCCAAGGCGCGCACCGCGGCCACGATCTCGTCCACCCCGGACACGTCCAGGCACAGCGGCACGGCGTTGACGCCGCCGAACGACTTGAACAGGGCGGCCTTTCCCTCCATGACCGGCAGGGCGGCGAGCGGACCGACGTCGCCGAGGCCCAGGACGGCGGTGCCGTCGGTGACGACCGCCACCGTGTTGCCCTTGATGGTGAGGTTCCATGCCGCCTGGGGATCCGCTGCCACCCGGGTCGCGACGCGGGCCACCCCCGGCGTGTAGACGCGCGACAGCTCGTCGCGCGTCCGGATCCCCGTTCGCGGCACCACCTCGATGGCGCCTCCCAGGTGCGAGAGGAACGTGCGGTCCGAGACGCTGCGCACGGTGTAGCCGTCAGCCACCAGGCCGGCCGTGACGTGCTCGACATGGCGCTCGTCGACGGCGTTGAAGGTGACGTCGACACGGGCACCGGTCGTGGTCGCCTCGACCAGGTCGATCCCCACGACCTGTGCCCCCCTGCTCCCGAGCGCCAGGGCGACCTCACCGAGGAGGTGCCCCGAGGCGGCGGCCTCGACGCGGACGGTCGTCGAGTAGCTGGGGCTCGGGACCGCTGCGGGGCCCGCACCCGGGCCGGTGCCGCTCACGCCTCGGGCCGACGCGTGGGCCGCCGGAGGAAGGACCCCCGAGCCGGGCCCACGACCTTGCCGTCGCGAAAGACGGCGGCACCCCGCAGGTAGGTGTCGGTCACCCGGGCCGTCATCTCGAACCCCTCGAACGGCGTGTACTCCTGCGCCGATTCGGAGTCGGCGGCCCGGACCGTCCAGGTGGCGTCGGGGTCGACGAGGCAGAAGTCGGCGTCGAAGCCAGGGGTGAGGTCGCCCTTCGTGTGGAGGCCGAAGCGCTCGGCCGGCGCTTTCGCCACCAGCTCGGCGATCCGCCCGAACGGGAGGCCGCGCCGGCGGCCTTCGGTCACGAGGCCCGGGAGGAGGTACTCGGTGCCACCGAAGCCCGACTTCGCCACGAAGACGTCGTCGCGGGGCTCACCGAACTTCACCTCGTCTCGACAGCAGGCGTGGTCGCTCACCACCCAGTCGAGCTCGCCGGCGAGCAGATGGGCCCACAGCGCCTCCACGTCCTCGCGGGGCCGCAGCGGCGGGTTGACCTTCCCCCCGATGCCGCTGGCGGTGTGGATGTCGGCGAGGAGGTGGCCGATCGTCACCTCCCGGCGGAAGTCGATGTGGGGAAAGGTCTGGGCCATGAGCAGGGCGGCCTCGACCGCTTTGGCCGACGACAGGTGCAAGAGGTTGATCTTGGGCATGCCCGTCTCGTGGGCGAGGTAGGCGGCAATGGTGATGGCGAGCCCCTCGGAGTGCGGGGGGCGCGAGGCGTGATAGGCCTCGAGGCCCTGCAACGTCCCTTCCTCTTCCACCATCTTCGTGTACGCCGCCATGATCTCGGCCGTCTCGCAGTGCAGCGACAGGGAGACGTCCTCGGCGACGTCGGCGAAGGCCGCGTCCTCTCGCACCTTCTGGAGGGCGCGCATGACGAACTCGAAGTGGGCGTAGTCGTAGGACTCGTCCGGGGGCAACATGAGGAACTGGTCCTGGGAGCTCGAACGCCCGTGGAGCCCGTGCTTGCCGTAGAACATGAAGATCTTGAACGACGGCACGCCGAGGTCGGCGACGATCGCCGGGATCTCGTCGAGGTGCTGGCGCAGGATCGGGGCCACGTGGAAGGCGAAGTCGACGTGGGCGCGGCCCTCGGCCGCCGAGATGGCGTCGGGGAGGACGTCGGCGTAGGGGCCGGAGCGGTTCATGTAGTACTGGCCGGTGCGGATGTAGGTGATCCCGGTCGTGACACCGCCCTGGGCGCAGGCCGCGCTCTCGGTGACGGCGTCCTCGGCCAGCGGACCGTAGATGCCCCAGTGCTGGTGGACGTCGACGACGCCGGGGAACAGCAGCTTGCCGCCGGCGTCGAGGACCTCGCCGGCGTCCTCGGGAGCGAGGTCGGGGGCGAGGGCGTGGACGCGCCCGTCCGACACCGCCAGGTCCAGGCGCTCGGGCTCGCTCCCCGGGCGCACCACCCGGGCGTTCTTCACCAGCAGGTCGTAGGTGGGCATGAGGTCTCCCGTTCTCGTGAGGGTCAAGGGGCGATCAGGGCAGGGTGCCCGAGGGGGCTGCCGCCCACGTTCCGGGGCACGCCGCGGGCCCGGGATGCCGTGGCGAAGGTCCCCCGGGCGTTCGGCCAGGGTGGGCGCACCGATCGGTCATCGCCCCTCGGGAAGCGGCGCCCCGACCACGGCCAAGGGGCGCACCGGGGAGCCGGTCGCCCCCCGGAGCTTCAAGGCCGAGAGGACGAAGGTGCAGGCCCCGACCCCGGCCGCCGCCACCGCCTCGAGGTCCAGGGCCTCGACGATGTAGATGCCGGCCTCCACGAGCAGCACCCGGTGGGCGGGCAGGACGGCGTGGCCCTCGCCCGGCGCCAGGCGCTCGAAGGCGATCGTGTCGGCGCCGGCCGCCCGCACCCGGCGCTCGGCCAGCCACCGGGCGCCGGCCTCCCCCACGCCCGGCACCCCGCGCTCGACGCCGGCGTAGGCGGCGGGGCCCTCGGCAAAGCGCCGGCCCCAGCCGCTACGGACGAGGGCCACGTCCCCCGGGCCGACCTCGGTGCCAGCCGCCCGGCCGGCGAGGGCCAGGTCGGCGGGGGTGATCTCGTAGCCGGGCTCGCAGCACTCGAGGCCCAGGGCTCCGGCGACGTCGAGGACGACCCCCCGGCACACCATGGGGGCGACCGTGTGCACCCCGAGCTCGAGGTACTTGCCTCCCACCCCCGCCGCCCGGGCGTCGGCCCCCCCGAAGAGGCGCCCGTCGTGGGAGACGTGGGCCAGTGCGTCGATGTGGGTGCCGACGTGGGTGCCGGTGACGATCATGTCGTTGGCCGCCGAGCCCCCGTCGGCGCGGACCATGTCGCCGTGGCGCCGGGGCAGGGTGTGCCAGTAGGCGGGGTGGTTCGGCGACTGGGGCATCCCCACGAACATCTCCCGCCCGAGGTCGTAGACGGTGACCCCCTGGGCGAGGGCGGCGAGCAGGGCGTCGGTCACGCCACCACCCCCGCCGCGCGCAGCTCGTCCACGCGTGCCGGGTCGAGCCCGAGGTCGCCGATCAAGACGGCGTCGGTGTCCGCCCCGACGGCCCGACCGGTGAAGCGGACCCGGCCGGGCGTCTCGCTCAGTCGCCACATGACGTCGTGCTGCAGGATGTCGCCCAGGTCCTCGTCGGGAACCTCGGTGAGCATCTCGGTCGCCCGGACGTGGGCGTCCTCGGCGAGGTCGGCGCCCGAGTAGACGGGGGCGATGGCGGCCTCCGCCTTCTCGAAGGCGTCGAGCACCTCCTCCCGGTCGCGCTCGGCGATCCACGAGCCGACGTAGCCGTCGATGAGGTCCGCGTGCTCGGCCCGCCCGCGCCCGGAGGCGAACCAGGGCTCGTCGACCACCTCGGGGTGGCCGACCAAGCGCAGGATCCGCTCGGCGATGCGCGTCGCGCTCGACGACACCGCCACCCACGATCCGTCCCGGGTCCGGTACGTGTTGCGCGGCGCGTTGTTGTCGGAACGGTTGCCGTGGCGGCCGAGGACCTCGCCCAGCTGCTGGTACACCGTCGGCGCCGGCCCGGCGGCCGTCATCATGGGCGCCAGGATGCTGACGTCGACCACCTGCCCGCCACCGCCTTGGACCTCACGGTGGCGAAGCGCCATCAGCGTCGCCGTGGAGGCGGCGATGCCGCAGATGGTGTCGGCGAGCCCGAACGCCGGCAGGGTCGGCGGGCCGTCGGCCTCACCGGTCAGGTGGGCGAACCCGCTCATCGCCTCCGCCAGGGTCCCGAACCCGGGCCGGTCGGCGTAGGGCCCCGTCTGGCCGAAGCCGCTCAATCGCACCACCACCAGATCGGGGTGGCCCTCCTGGAGCCGGGCCGGACCGAGGCCCCAGCGTTCCAGCGTCCCGGGACGGAAGCTCTCGACCACCACGTCGGCCCATGCGGCGAGCCGTCGGAAGACCTCCGCGCCGTCCGCTTGGCGCAGGTCGAGGGCGACCGTGCGCTTGTTGCGGCCCACCTCCTTCCACCACAGCCCGATCCCGTCCTTGGCGCGGCCGTGGCCGCGCAGTCCGTCGCCGGCGCCGGGGAGCTCCACCTTCACCACGTCGGCGCCGAAGTCACCCAGGATCTGGCAGCAGAGGGGTCCGGCGAGGATCGTGGAAGCGTCGACGACGCGGAGGCCGTCGAGGGGGAGGGGTCGGGTGTCCGTTCGGGTGTCCGTTCGGGTGTCCGTCATGAGGCGCGGTGTCCTGTCGTCTTCGGGGCGATGGCCGGGGGGTCACAGAGGGATCCGGTGGCGGGCGGTCGGCCGGTGGTCAGGGGCCGCCGGCGGCCACCGTTGGCGGGCCGCCGTCGGCGGGTCGACCGGCGCGGGCCGAGAGCCTTGCCGTCGCGGCGAGGAGGTGCTCGACGCACGTCGCCATCTCCGGCTCGAAGCGCTCGGCCGGCCCGCAGACGCTCACCACGGCGAGCGGATGGCCACGGACGTCGAGGACGGGCGCCGCCACCGAGGCCGCGCCTGCTTGGCGCTCACCCACCGACCGGGCCCAGCCACGCTGGCGGATGGCAGCGAGCTCGCGGCGCAACGAGACGGGGTCGACGACGGTCCGGGGCGTGAGCAGCCGCAGCGGCTCGCCCAGGTGGCGGTCGATCTCCTCGTCCGGAAGGTGGGCGAGGAAGGCCTTGGACGACGCCCCGGCGTGCAGTGGATGGAGTATCCCGATCTGGACCGACATCAGCACCTCCCGGTGGGGCGTGACCTGGTCCACGTACACGCGGCCGTCACCGGCCCGCACCGAGAGCGTCGCCGTCTCGTTGGTCGCTCGAGAGAGCCGCGCCAGCTCGGGCGCAGCGATCGCTTGGATGTCCAGCTTGTCGAGGTAGCTGAGCCCCAGGTTGAGGATGACGGGCCCGAGCGAGTACTTGCGGTTGGAGGGGTCGAGCTCGACCATGCCCTTGTTGCGCAACGACGACAGGATGCGGTGGACCGCCGGCTTCGAGAGCTCGAGCGTGGTGGCGATCTCGGTCACGCCGAGGCGCGCTTGTGGCAGCTCGGCGAACAGCAGCAGCACGTCGCAGGCGCGCTCCACCGTCATGGCCGAGTTGGCAGCTGGCGCCCGCCGAGCCGGCAGCGTCCGCCGAGCCGCGTCGGGCAGCCGGTCGCCGTCCTCGGCGCTCGATCCCCGTCGCGCGAGGGAACCGGGCATCATCTTCCCCGGACGCACGAGCCGTGTTCCGATATTCGGAGCTGCATTCCGGAAAGCGGTCTAGCACCACGTCCCCAGCCGTGCAACGACAGGCCCGGTGGCCGTGGACGGCGCAACGCCGCGGCCTCAGTGGCCGATGTGGCCGGCGTCGGGGGATCGTCCCGCCGGCGTCGGGGGATCGTCTGGCCGGCATCGGGGGATCGTCCCGCCGGTGGCGGAGCGCCCCGTGCGGCGCCCGAGGTTCAGTTGTCGCCAGGCGACGTCCGCGGTCGCCGGGCAACGAAGGGCAAGGCGGCAGCCGACGTCACGGTCACGAGGGTTGCACGGCGGTCACGAGGGTCGCACGACACGCAGGTGGACCGTGGCCTCCAGCGCTTCGAGGCCTTTGAGCAGTTCGTCGGGTGGGGGCGACGCAAGGTCCGAGATCACGTACCCGACGTCGCCGCGCGTCCCGAGGAGCTGGCCCTCGAGGTTGAGCCCGTGGCCGGCGACGAGCGAGTTGACCTGGGCGAGCACGCCCGGGACGTTGTGGTGGACGTAGAGCAGCCGGTAGGGACCGGCGGGTTCGAAGAGGTCGAGCGACGGAAGGTTCACGCTGAGGGCCGTGGACCCCTGGTCGACGTAGCGGACCAGCTTGCCGGCCACGAAATTGCCGATGTCCTGCTGGGCCTCCTCGGTGGAGCCGCCGACGTGCGGCGTCAGGATCACGTTGGGCAGGCCCCGCAGCTCGGACACGAACGGCTCGGCGCTGCTCGCCGGCTCCGATGGGAAGACGTCCACGGCCGCCCCGGCCAGGTGCCCCGACTCCAGGTGCGACCGCAGGGCGCCGTGGTCGACCACGAACCCCCGGCTCAGGTTGAGGAAGATGCTGCCCGGGCGCATCCGCGAGAGCTCCTCGTCACCGAACATCTGGCGATTGGCGGGCCGGCCGTCGACGTGCAGCGTCACGATGTCGACCGACTCCAGCAATTCCTCGAGCGACCCGCAGGAGCGGGCGTTCCCGAGGGCCAGCTTGTCGGCGGTGTCGTAGAACAGCACGCTCATGCCCAGGCTCTCCGCCACCACCGAGAGCTGGCTGCCGATGTTGCCGTACCCTACGATGCCCAGCCGGCGCCCCCGGACCTCATGGCTCCCGGTCGCCGACTTGTCCCAGACGCCGGCGTGCATGGCGGCGCTCTTGTCGGTGAGCCGCCGGGTCAGGGCGATCATCTCCGCCACGGCGAGCTCGACGACGCTCCGGGTGTTCGAGAACGGCGCATTGAAGACGGCGATGCCGCGGCGCGTGGCGGCGAGGAGGTCGATCTGGTTGGTGCCGATGCAGAAGGCGCCGATGGCCATCAGGGTGGGCGCCGTCGCCAGCGCCTGCTCGGTGAGGTGCGTACGGGACCGGATCCCCACGAGCTCGACCTCCACCAGGCGCTCGGCCAGCTCGTCGCCGGCGAGGGCGCGGTCCGCGGTCTCGACCGAGAACCCGGCCCCTCGCAGGACGTCGACGGCGTCGGGGTGGATGTTCTCGAGCAGCAAGGCGCGCCGGTTCGGCGCGTCGCCTCGCTCGTGCTCGTCCATGGACTGCTCCCCTCTCCTCGGCGTGGGCCCCGTCGACGACGCTACCGTCCGCCGACGGCGCCGCCGACGCGTCGGCGTGCGGCCGATCAGGCGGGGAGGGACGAGGCCCCGGACGTGGCTTGCTGCAGGAACTGCCGGAATGTCAGCACCTGTGTCGCCGGCGGCGCCGAGATGTCCACGGCCGTCCCGAATGTGGAGAACACCATGTCGAGGGTCATCGAGAACGCGGACCCGCCCGCCGTGCCGTGGAGGTCCACCGCCAGCGACGAGAGCAGCCCTGTCCCCGCCACTTCGAGGGTGAGCGTCATCCCGCCCAGGTCGAGCGAGGACTGGGCCGCCCGCAGGTAGCTCGGGAGGTTCGCTTTCGCCAGCTGGGACGCCAAGGCTGAGCGGTCCCACGTCACCCGGTACCCGGTCACGGGCTGCCCGCTCTCGGTGCTCTGCCCGAGCGCCTGCGCGGTGCCACCGGCCTCCTGCAGGAGCGGCAGGAGGCCGAGCGGGTTGGCGGCTGCCCCCCATCCCCCCGTGGGCGAGGTCCCGGCCCCGGACGCTCCTACTGTCGCCAAGCCGAGCGAGACCCACGACTTGCCCGGCGCGACGCTGTTCACCCCGGGCACCTGCTCGTACAAGGTGCCGCCGAGCAGCAGCTCCCGAACGTGCAACGACGCGGCCCCGCCGGCGGTCGGCGAGGAGCCTGGGCCGTATGCGGTGACATCGAGTGACAGCTGTTGGGCGGCGTAGTCGACCTGTCCGGCGCCGGTCATCGTCAGCGCCTGGCTCCCGGCCGAAACGGTGGCCTGGAGGGAGAGGTCGCTCGTGTGCCGTCCCAACGTGGAGTCGACCGCAGCCACCAGCGCCGCGGCGGGATCCGGGGCCCGACTGCCCAGGACCGGCAGGGCGACGGCTGCCGCCACGAGCAGCGCCAGGAGGCCCGACAGCGTCCGGAGGGCGCGCTGGCGCGGTGGCGCGGCCGTTGCCGGCGGGCCGGCGGACCTCGCAGCCCGTGCCGCCGCAGAGGGCTCGTTCGGCCAGATGTTCCGGCCTCCGGGACTGGCCTGCCCGCCGTGATCGTCCTCCGGTGCCATCGGTCCCCCTTCCGTGGTCGACCTGGGAAGAATTCTACTGCAACCGAGGCGCAACTGCCCGTGCCGCAACCCCGGCATCCCGCCCGGCGCGGCGGGGTTGCGTCGGTGGCCGAACGGTGACGGCCGTTCCGGGGGAGGTCCCACGGGGAACGAAATGGTCATGGCAGACAACGCACAGCCAGCAGCGTCCTCGGAGCGCGACGCGGCGGGCGGCGGCGACGCCCCGTCCGTGCTGCGTCACGCGGGCGACGGGGGCCGGTCGACGCCGCTCTCTCTCGAGGGGTCGGCTTGGCGGGCGGCGCTGCAGCGCCTCCCCCGGCGGATCCAGCGTGACCGGGTCACGATGGCCGCCGGAAGCCTGGCGTACCACTGGTTCCTCGCCATGTTCCCCGCCGTCATCGCCGCGCTCGGGATCCTCACCCTGGTCCACATGAGCGCGGCCACCTTGCACCACATGGAGCACGGCATCGCCAAGGCCTTGCCGCCGGGCGCCGCCGGCGTGTTCGACGGCGCCGTACGTGCCGCGAACCGGCGGGCCACCGGCTCGATCGTCGCCGTGGTCATCGGGGTGGCGGTGGCCCTGTGGAGCGCGACGAGCGGGGCGGCCGTGCTCGAGCAGGCGCTCGACGTCGCGTACGAGGTCCCCGCCGACCGGCCGTTCCTCGCCCGGCGGCTGTGGGGCCTGCCGATCATGGCGGTCGTGGTCCTCGTTGGCGGGCTCGGGCTGGCGCTCACCGTGTTCGGGCAGCCGATCGGTTCGGCGATCCAGGGCGCCATCCCGGTCGGGGGCACGGCGTTCATGGTGGCGTGGACCGTCGTGCGCTGGGTCCTGACGGCCATCCTCCTGTCGGCCGCCTTCTCGGCCGTGTACTACCTCGCACCCAACCGCGAGGGCCCTCGCTGGCAGTGGGTGACCGCCGGCGGCGTGCTGGCGACCGCCATCTTCTTGTTGGCATCGCTGGGGTTCTCCTTCTACGTCAGCTCGTTCGGCTCGTACGGCAAGACCTACGGCAGCTTCGCCGGCGTGGCCATCCTCATCTTCTGGCTGTGGCTGACCGCGCTGGCGGTGCTGGTCGGCGGGGAGCTCAACGCCGAGCTGGAGCGTGAGGTGGCGGCTCGGGCCCAGGGTGGACCGGCACCGGTCACCGTGGACGCGGCGACCAGCGAGGCCTTGCGGCCCACTGGCTGACGGCCGGGCCGCCTCCTCGTGCCGGAGACGTGGGCGCTCAGCGTGCGGTGTGCTGCGGGGAGATGCCGAGTGCCGCGCACGCCGCGGCCACGGCCGCCTGCCGTACGACGGCGGCGTCGTCCCCGTCCGGAGCACCCAGGAGGGCGGCGTGGGCGGCGCCCAGTGCCGCCCGGACCCTCGTCCGCTGGGCGGCGTCGGGCTCCGGGTCGGCCGAGAGCACCTGCTGGAGTCGCCCGTAGATCCGCAGTGCGGCAGCGAGGGCCGTGCGCCCGTTGATCGAGGGATCGTTGGACAGCACGCGGACGAGGTCTCGGTGCGCCTCCACGACGTCGACGTACCCCTCCAGGACGCGGCGCCGATCGGCGGCCGACGGGTGCGGCGGCGCCATGTCCACGAGCGCCGTCAGGTCGTCGACGGCCGGTGCCACCATCGCTGCCAGGAGATCGTCCTTGGAGCGGAAGTGGTAGTAGAGCGCGGCCTTGGTGAAGCCGAGCCGTTCGGCGATCTCCCGGGTGGTGGTGGCAGCGAACCCATGGGCGGCGATCAGCTCCAGCGCCACGTCGACGATGCGCCGGCGAACGGCGTCCCCTGCTCCCCGTACCTCCCGCCGCGGCGGTGCGGCCCGCTCTGCCTCGTCCCCTGTGTGCGCCAGCGCCATCCTGCTCCGTCCCCAGCCCGCGATCCCGATTGGCTACCGCAGAGTACTTGACGGGCGACAAGCAAGTACAGCTATGCTCGCTCGGTCAGCGACCGGGGGGTGCGGGAGGAACGACGATGTTCGTGCGGCTAGGACGCGTGGTGGTCCGCCACCCGTGGAGGGTCATTCTCCTCTGGCTGGTCGCCACCGCGGCCATCGTCGGGTTGGCCCCCAAGCTGGCGACCACAGCCAACGAAGTATCGTTCCTGCCCAGCCACTACCAGTCGGTGCAGGCGCAGGACCTCCAGAAGGAGTACTTCCCGGCTGCGGCCACGCCTGCGGCCATCGTCGTCGTGACCCGCGCCGACGGCGGCGCCCTGACGGCGGCGGACTCCGCCCGCGCGGCCCAGATCGCGGCCCACCTCTCCGCCGACCACGTGCCCAACGTGTCGGCGGTCACCCTCGGCCCGGTGTCGAAGAACCACCTCGTCCAGATCGTGACCGTGGACATGCCCAACGACCAGGGGCCGGTGACGGCGGCCGAGACGACCGCCATCGACACCCTGCGCACCGACGTGTCCTCGCTCGTGCGAGGCAGCGACGTGCGGGCCGGCGTGACCGGGCAGGTGGCGCAGGCGGTCGACCAGCAGAAGTCGGGGAGCCGGGCCACCAAGGTCGTCGGCTTCGCCACGATCCTGCTCATCCTCGTCCTCCTGCTGCTCATCTTCCGGAGCCCGGTCATCGCCCTGCTCCCCGTGGTCGTCATCGGGGTCGTGTCACAGGTGGCCACCGGCCTCATCGCGTCGTTCTCGGAGGCGTTCCACCTCAACATCGACACCACCGTGACGACCATGCTGATCGTGGTGCTGTTCGGCGTGGGCACCGACTACGTCCTCTTCTTGATGTTCCGCTACCGCGAGCGCCTCCGGGCGGGCGAGGACGCCAAGGCGGCGATGGAGAGCGCCATGAGCAGGGTCGGGCCGGCGATCGCCACCGCTGCGGGCGCCGTGATCATCGCCTTCCTCGCCCTCACGCTGTCCAGCTTGAGCCTGTTCCGGTCACTGGGCCCGGCCCTGGCGATCGCCGTTGCCACCACCCTGGTAGCCGGGCTCACGCTCATCCCGGCCATCGTCTCGCTCCTCGGGGCCCGGGTCTTCTGGCCGTCGAAGGCGTGGCAGGTGGAGCCGAAGGGGGCGCGGTTCCGAGTGCTGGGGGATGCCGTGGGCCGCCACCCGGGTCGGTTCGCACTGGCCAGCGGGGGCGTGCTCGTGATCCTGGCCGTCTTCGCCTTCGGCTTCCATCCGACCTTCAACCTCAACTCCGGCAAGACAGCGTCGTCCGAGTCGGCCGTGTACAACAGAGTGCTGCAGAGGGGGTTCGCGGCGGGCGCCACGCAGCCGACCGACGTCTACCTCCGCTCGACGGCGGGCCGGCCCCTGCCGTCCACGGGCTTGACCGCCTACGGCCGCCGCCTGGCGGCCGTCCCGGGGGTCGCCTCGGTGGCGCCGCCCAAGCTGGCGAAGGGCGGGACGGTCGCCGACTACCGGGTCATCCTGACCGCGCAGGGGCAGTCCGATGCCGCCATGGCCACCGTGCGCGGGCCCCTCCAGCAGGCTGCCGACACCGCGCCGGCTGGCAGCCAGGCCCTCATCGGCGGGATCAGCTCGGTCTACGTGGACCTCGAGATCGCCATGGGGCACGACTACGCCGTGGTGTTCCCGGTCGCCGCCGTCCTGATCCTGCTCATCCTGGCGCTCTTGCTGCGCAGCGCGGTGGCCCCGTGGTACCTGATGGGCGCGGTCGGGCTCGGCTTCACGGCCACCCTGGGGGCCACGGTGCTCGTGTTCCAGCACCTGCAGCACACACCGGGGCTCACCTTCATCCTGCCGATCGTGATGTACCTGTTCGTGGTGGCGCTCGGCACGGACTACAACATCCTCATGATCTCGCGTCTGCGTGAGGAGGCGGCCGAGGGGCGCGATCCCAAGCCGGCGGCGGCCATGGCGGTGCGGCACGCCGGACCGACGATCGCGTCCGCCGGCCTCATCCTGGCGGGGACGTTCGCCTCGCTGATCCTGGCCGGCGGGACCACGCTGGGCCAGATGGGCTTCGCCATCGCGTTCGGCATCGCCGTCGCCGCCTTCGTCATGGCCATGTTCCTCACCCCGTCGGTGACGGCGCTCATCGGCCACCGGGCCTGGTGGCCCGGCCACCAGCCCGCCCCGCCCTCCGGCGGCCCGGACGGCGTCACGCCGGCCGAACTGGCCGGGGTCGGCGGCCGACCGTCGGCCTCCTGACCGGGTCGCACGCTGGCCCGCCCGGCACCGTGTCCGGGAGCGGCCGGCTCCACCGGGGCCTGGTGGCCATGCTGGCGGTCGCCACCGGGCTCGCCATCGCGTCCGTCTACTACGCGCAGCCACTGGTCCCGTTCATCGGCCACGACCTGCACCTCCGCCCGGCGGTGGCGAGCTTGGTGGTGACGCTGAGCCAGGTCGGGTTCGCCGTCGGGCTGCTCCTCGTCGTGCCCCTCGGGGACCTCGTGGAGCGGCGCCGGCTGGTGACCGGCCTGGCCGTGGCCGCTGCCGGGGCGTTGGTGTGGGTGGGCGCGTCGCCCTCGGCCGCCTTCCTGCTGCCGGGCGCGCTGGCGGTGGGCGCCACCGCGGTCACCGCACAGGTCCTGGTGCCGTTCTCCGCCTCGCTCGCCGGGGACGACGAGCGAGGCCGCGTGGTGGGCCTCGTCATGAGCGGACTGCTGCTCGGCATCCTGCTCGCCCGGACCGTGGCCGCCTTCCTCGCGCAAGTCGGGTCGTGGCGCCTCGTGTACTTCGTCGCCGCCGGCGGCCTCCTGGTCCAAGCCGCCGTCCTCCGCTGGCGCTTGCCCGCATGGAGAGAGCGCTCCGGCCTCTCCTACGGGCCGCTCGTCCGCTCGATCGGCTCGCTGGTCCGCCGCGAGCCGCTCCTGCGCCGCCGGGCCGCCTACGGCCTCCTCCTGTCCGCAGCCTTCAACGCCCTGTGGACGTCCTTGGCCTTCCTCCTGGACCACCGGTACC
The DNA here is from genome assembly GCA_027306585.1 of Acidimicrobiaceae bacterium. Taxonomy (GTDB): domain Bacteria; phylum Actinomycetota; class Acidimicrobiia; order Acidimicrobiales; family RAAP-2; genus DAHUZJ01. The sequence goes on from DAHUZJ010000051.1 coordinate 40,092, forward strand.
ACTTCTCGCTCGTGGTGATCGGCCTGTTCGGCCTGGCGGGCGCCGGCGGGGCGGCGGCGGCCACCGCCGCCGGGCGACTGTCCGACCGGGGACGGGCGCGGGCCACGACGGGTGCTGCCGCCGCGATCCTCGTCGTCTCGTGGGCGGCGCTGTGGGCGGGGTCGTCCATCCTCGCCCTGTTGGTGGTGGGCATCTTCGTCCTCGACGTGGGCGCCCAGGCGCTCCACATCACGAACCAGGGCGAGATCTACGGCCGCCTCGATCCCGCCGCGCGCAGCCGCGTCACGTCCGCCTACATGTTCGCCTACTTCGCCGGTGCGGCCGCCGGCTCCCAGCTGGCCGCGAGCGCCTACGGCGCCCTCGGCTGGGACGGCGTGTGCCTGGTCGGCGGCGCCGCCTCGGTGGGCGCCCTGGCCCTGTGGGCCGTCACCGACCTGGCAGAGCTCCTCCGGCCGACCCGTCCTGGCGGCCGGGCACCGGTCACCGGCTGAACGGCCGCCGCCGCGTCCAGACCGCCCATCGCGGGCTCGGTGGCGCCGCAGCTGCGCCGCCCGGTGGCGCTCCCCGGTGTCCGGGGTCGAGGATGCGGGGCATGAGCGACCACCCCGTCACCTTCACCACCGGCAGCCCCGAGACCGTCCTCCCACCGTCCGACCCTGCGGCACTGGCCGCACTGGACGCCGCCCTGCAGCGCCCGGAGCCGGTCCGCCGGGCCGCGGTGGCCGAGGTGGCCGCCCGCTGGCCGAAGGTGCTCGAGGCCTGGGCGACGCTCGCCGAGCTCCCCGTCGGCGCCATCGAGCGCTACGCCTACGCGCGCGTCGGGTACCACCGCGGGCTCGACGCGCTTCGGGCGGCCGGCTGGCGGGGGTCCGGCGCCGTGCGGTGGGCCCACCCCGAGAACCACGGGTTCCTCCGGTCCCTCGCCGCCCTGCGCGCGGCGGCCGACGCCATCGGGGAGTCCGACGAGGCGGAACGATGCGCCCTGTTCCTCCGGCAGTTGGACCCGGCGGCGATGCCCGGGTGACGGCGGTGCCCGGCAGGTGGCACTCGGGACGTTGGACCCTGGCCGGAGGACCCTCGCGGGTGCACAGTTGCGTCATGGCGGCGGACCTCTTCGAGCAGGAGCGGTCGCCGTTCGGCGGTGCCCGTCCGGCACCCGGGCCCTTCTGCTCGTTCGTCCTCCCCGTTGGAGCGCCGACTACGGCGCCGTCGGGCGCGCCGCGGCGGGGTACGGCGCAGCCGGAAATGGCATCCCTGGTTGCTGCCCGGGTGGACAGCGCCCGGCCGGCCACCGAGCGCAAGGCGTCGCCCGCCTCGCGCCGGCACCGGTCCAGGCGGCAGGCGAGCCCGCGGTCGGCGCCATGTCCCGTGTGCGGCGGTCCCGCGCAGGGGTTACCGTCCAGCGAGTGCTCGGCCTGCCGCGCGACGTCGTCGCCTGCCTCTTCGACCTCGATGGCGTCCTGACCGAGACGGCGACGCTCCACGCCGCCGCCTGGAAGGCCACGTTCGACGCGTTCCTTCGTCGACGGGCCGAGGAGCACGGTACCCCGTTCGTACCCTTCGACGAGGTCGCAGACTACGACGCCTATGTGGACGGCCGGCCGCGTCGGGAGGGCGTCGAGGCCTTCCTCGAGGCGCGCGGCGTCCACCTGCCCGATGGTGCGCCGGCGGACCCGCCGGGTCGTCCGACCGTCCAGGGCTTGGCGAGGGCCAAGAACGACCGGGTGCTCCGGATGATCGAGCAGCGCGGCGTGACGCCGTTCCCGGGCTCCGTGCGCTACGTGGAGGCGGTACGGGACGCCGGCCTCCGGCGGGCCGTCGTCTCCTCGAGCGCCAACTGCAAGGCGGTGCTGCGCGCCGCCCGGATCGATGCGCTGTTCGACGCCGTGGTCGACGGCGCGCTGGCGGCCGAGCTGCAGCTGGCGGGCAAGCCGGCGCCGGACACCTACCTGGCGGCCGCCCGGCTCCTCGGCGCGGAACCGGCCCACGCCGCCATCTTCGAGGACGCCCGTGCCGGTGTCCGTGCCGGGCGCGCCGGCGGGTTCGGCTTCGTCGTCGGCGTCGACCGGTCCCACCAGGCAGCGGCCCTCCGGTCCGAGGGCGCGGACGTCGTGGTCGAGGACCTCGGCCAACTGCTGGCCACGCCGTGATCCGGCACCCGGCCTTCCGCGCCGATCCGTGGGCCATCCGGGAGACGGCGCTCGACCTCGACGCCCTTCCCCAGACCGAGTCGATCTTCGCCCTCTCCAACGGGCACATCGGCCTGCGCGCCAACCTCGACGAGGGCGAGCCCTTCGGCTTGCCGGGAACGTACCTGGCGGGCTGCTACGAAGCGCGGCCGCTCCCCTACGCCGAGGCCGGCTACGGCTACCCCGAGTCGGGACAGAGCGTGGTCAACGTCACCAACGGCAAGATCGTGCGGCTGCTCGTCGGCGACGAGCCGTTCGACGTCCGCTACGGGACGCTGGAGGAGCACGAACGCCGGCTCGACCTGCGAGGGGGCCTGCTGCACCGCCGGGCGGTGTGGCGCTCCCCGACCGGGCAGGTGGTCCGGCTCCGCACCACCCGCCTCGTGTCGTTCTCCCACCGCTCGGTGGCCGCCGTCCACTACGAGGTCGAGCCCCTCGAGGAGGACGTGCCGGTCGTCGTCCAGTCCGAGCTCGTGGCCAACGAGGTGCTCCCCGACCTCGGCGGCGACCCCCGGGTGGCGGCCCTGCTGGCGGCCCCGCTCGAAGCCGAGCTGAGCGACCGGTACGGCGCGGGCGCCCTCCTGGTCCACCGCACCCGGGCGAGCCGTATGCGGATCGGCGCCGCCATGGAGCACCTCGTCGACGGGCCGGAGGGCACCGAGTGGCACGTCGAGGTGGCCGACGACCTGGCACGGGTCACGGTCACCGCCGACGTGGGCCCCGGCCGTCCGCTCCGCCTCGTCAAGTTCCTCGCCTACGGCTGGTCCGGGAGCCGCTCCCTTCCCGCCATCCGCGACCAGGTGGAGGCGGCGTTGGCCGGCGCCCGGCATCGGGGGTGGGACGCCCTGGTCCGTGACCAGCGCGCCTATCTGGACAACTTCTGGTCCCGAGCCGACGTCGAGATCGAAGGAGAGCCTGCCCTCCAGCAGGCGGTCCGGTTCGCCCTGTACCACACGCTCCAGGCGGGGGCGCGGGGTGAAGAGCGGGCCCTCGCCGCCAAGGGGCTCACGGGGCCGGGCTACGACGGGCATGCGTTCTGGGACACCGAGACGTTCGTCCTCCCCGTCCTCACGTACACGGCCCCCCGGGCCGCCCGGGACGCCCTCGGGTGGCGGCACCGGACGATGGGGCTGGCCCGCGAGAGGGCTCACCAGCTGGGCCTCGAGGGCGCCGCCTTCCCGTGGCGCACGATCGCCGGTCAGGAGTGCTCCGGGTACTGGCCGGCCGGTGTGGCCGCCTTCCACGTGAACGCCGACATCGCCGATGCCGTCGTCCGCTACCAGGACGCCAGCGACGACCAGGCCTTCGCCACCGCCGTCGGCCTGCCCCTGCTCGTGGAGACGGCACGCCTGTGGCGCTCGCTCGGCCACTTCGACGGGGAGGGCTGGTTCCGGATCGACGGGGTGACGGGGCCCGACGAGTACAGCGCCGTCGCCGACAACAACGTCTACACGAACCTCATGGCGCAGCGGAACCTGCAGGCCGCCGCCGACGGGGTGGACGCCCACCCGGAGGAGGCCGCCGGGCTCCACGCCGGGAAGGAGGAGGTCGCCTCGTGGCGCGAGGCGGCGGACCGGATGTTCGTGCCGTACGACACGGCACTCGGGGTCCACCCCCAGTCCGAGGGCTTCACGGAGCACCAACGGTGGGACTTCGACGCCACCGCGCCGCTGGCGTACCCGCTCCTGCTCCATGCGCCCTACTTCGACCTCTACCGCAAGCAGGTGGTGAAGCAAGCCGACCTGGTCCTCGCCCTGCACCTCCGGGGTGACGCCTTCACCCCCGAGGAGAAGGCGCGGGACTTCGCCTACTACGAGGCGATCACTGTGCGGGACTCATCGCTGTCGGCGTGCACCCAGGCCGTCATGGCCGCAGAGATCGGGCACCTCGACCTGGCCTACGCCTACCTGTGCGAAGCGGCCCTGATGGACCTCGACGACCTCGAGCACAACACGCGCGACGGTCTCCACATCGCCGCCCTGGCCGGCACGTGGATCGCCCTCGTCGCCGGCATGGGGGGGATGCGCGACCACCACGCGGGGCTCTGCTTCAGCCCGCGGCTGCCGTCGCAGCTCTCGCGGCTGACCTTCCGGATCGTCTACCGGGGCCGGGTCCTGCGGGTGGACGTCACCCACGACACGACCACCTACGACCTCCTCCGCGGCGAAGCCGTCGACCTCCACCACCACGGCCATGCGGCGACCGTGGACCCGTCGGCCCCGCTCACGCTGGCGAACCCGCCGGCACCCCGGCGGGACCCGCCGTCCCAGCCCCCCGGGCGTGCGCCGGCCGGATGGCCGCCCGGCTCCGACGGCGACGGCGACGCCTGCGGCTCGGACCCGGCAGGCGCCGAAGCAGCCGCCGAAGCAGCGGCCGAAGCAGGCGCCGAGCGCGCCTAGCGGTCGACGTCGCGGTGGAACGGCGACGCGGTGATGCCCTTCGTGGCCAGGCGTGCGGCCAGCTCCTCGGCCAGCACCACCGACCGGTGACGGCCGCCGGTGCAGCCGAGCGCCACCGTGAGGTAGGACTTGCCCTCGCGGGCGAAGGCCGGCAGGAGCATCATCAGGAGCTCGTCCACCTTGTCCAGGAACTGCCGGGTCTCGGGCTGCTCGAGCACGTAGTCCCGGACGGGGGCGTCCCGGCCGCTGAACGGGCGCAGCTCGTCGATCCAATACGGGTTGGGCAGGAACCGGCAGTCGAACACGATGTCGACGTCGAGCGGGATCCCGTGCTTGTAGCCGAACGACACCACCGACGTCTGCATGTGGGCGGCCGGGTCGGCGCCGCCGAACAGCTCGATCACGCGCTGTCGGAGCTGGTTGGTGTTGAGGTCGCCCGTGTCGAGGACGACGTCCGCCTCGTCGCGGAGCACCTCGAGCAGCTGGCGCTCGTCGGCGATCGACTCCTCGACCCCCCGGGCGGCCAGTGGATGGCGGCGGCGGGTGCCCTCGAACCGGCGCACCAGCACGTCGTCGGGGGCGTCGAGGAAGAGGACGTGCACCCGGTGGCGCGCTCGGCGCAGCCCTGCCAGCACGGGAGTGACGTCACCGAGGTACTCGCCACCGCCCCGGCCCATGACGAGGGCCACACGTTCGCTCTCGGAGCCCGGCCGGCCGACCAGCTCGGCCACCTTGGTGATGAGGGTCGGCGGCAGGTTGTCGATGACGAACCACCCCAGGTCCTCGAGGGCCGCGCCCACGGTGGAGCGCCCGGCCCCCGACATCCCCGTCACGAAGAGGAATTCGCTCATCGGTCCGCGTCAGTCTCCCTCATCCGGCAGGCCAGCGGGGTGATGGGCCGGGGCGCTGCGGGGTGCCGGCTGGGCGCGGCCCCGACCTGCACCCCGATCGCCACCGTGCAGGCGGGCGTCGACGGCGTCGGCCACGCGGTCGGGCAGCCATGGCAGGGCCCGGAGCTGCTCGGGAGTGGCGGCCCGCAGGGCCCGCATGCCACCCAGCTCCTTGACCAGCCGAGCCCGCCTCGTCGGGCCGAGCCCCGGGATGCCGTCGAGGGCGCTCGCCGTCATCCGGTTGCCCCGGCGCTGGCGGTGGAAGGTGATGGCGAAGCGGTGCGCCTCGTCGCGCAGCCGCTGGAGGAGGTACAGGGCGTCGGAGCCCCGGGGCACCCGGACCGGATCCGGGTCGCCGGGCCGGAAGACCTCTTCGAACTGCTTGGCCAGCGCCGCCAGCTGCACCCTTCCTGTCAGGCCCAGCGCCCGCACCACGCGTTCCCCGACCGCCAGCTGGCCCTTGCCACCGTCGATCAGGAGGAGCTGCGGCGTGTACGCGAACCGGCGCGGGCGCTTCCGGGCCAGCCCGCCGTCCGCGCCGTCCCGGCCGTCCGCGACGACCGCGACGACCGCTCCGACCGCGACGTCTTCCCCGGCGGGAGCCTCCAGGTCCTGCGCTGCGCCCCGTGCCTCGGCCACGAGGGCCGACAGCCGTCTCGTCAGCACCTCCTCCATGGCTGCGTAGTCGTCGTTGCCCGGGACCGTCTTCACGTTGAACTTCCGGTAGTCCGACTTCTTGGGCACGCCGTCCTCGAACACGACCATCGACCCGACGTAGTCGGATCCCTGGAGGTGGCTCATGTCGTAGCACTCGATGCGCAACGGCGCCTCCGGGAGGCCCAGGGCGGCCTGGAGCTCGGTGAGGGCGCGCGACCGGGCGTTGTGGTCGGCGGCCCGGCGCAGCCGATGGCGGGCCAGGTCCTCGGCGGCGTTGCGGGTGACCGTCTCCTGCAGGGCCCGCTTGCTGCCCCGGCGCGGGACGGCGATCGCCACCGGGCCGCCCCGCAGTCCCGACAGCCAGTCCTCGAGCACGTGCACCGGGTCCGGCTCGACGGGCACGAGCACCCGGCGGGGCACCTCGGCTCCCGACCCGTAGAGCTCCTCGAGGACCCGCCCGACGAATTGTGCCCGGTCGAGGTCCTCCACCTTGTCGGCGACGAACCCGCCCCGGCCGACCACGCGGCCCAGGCGCACGTGGAAGACCTGCACGGCCGCCTCGAGGTCGTCCTCTGCGATCCCCACGACGTCGAGGTCCTCTGGCCGCTCGGACACCATCTGCTGGGACTCGGCTGCCTTGCGCACGGCGGTCAGGCGGTCCCGCAGCCGGGCGGCCCGCTCGAACTCGAGGTCCGCGGCGGCCTCGCGCATCTCGTCCTCCAGCCGAGCCACGACCGGGGCGGTGTCACCCGACAGGAAGCGGGCCACGTCGTCCACCATGTGCCCGTACCGGTCGTGGTCGACCGCCCCTACGCACGGCCCCGAGCAACGATCGATGTCGTAGAGGAGGCAGGGGCGGGCGAGCCGCTCGTGGCGTCGGAACTTGGCGTCCGAGCAGGTCCGGAGCGGGAAGCTCCGCACGAGCAGGTCCAGCGTCTCCCGCAGGGCGCCGACGTGCCCGTAGGGGCCGAAATAGCGGACACCCTTCCGCTTCTTGCCCCGGAACACGATCGGGCGCGGCCACTCCTCGTGCAGGGTGAGCGCCAGCCAGGGGTAGCTCTTGTCGTCCTTCAGGCGGACGTTGTAGCGGGGCTGGTGGGCCTGGATCAGCGAGTGCTCCAGCATGAGCGCCTCGACCTCGGTGGCCACCACCACCCATTCCACGTGGTCCGCCTGCGCCACCATCTGGGCCGTGCGTGGCGGCAGGGTCGACGGGTCGGCGAAGTAGTTGGCCAGACGGTGCCGGAGCGACTTCGCCTTGCCCACGTAGAGCACCCGACCGTCCACGTCGAGGAACTGGTACGAGCCCGGGGCGTCGGGAATGGCGCTCGTCGGCGGCCGGTACAGCATGCCTCCAGTCTCGCGTGCAGGCCGTCGCCCGTGACCGCCGCGTACCGGCGTCCGCTACTACGCGGGTGAACACCCTGCATCTGGCGTTCGCGCGTACAATGACGTCGCCGGCCTGGTACCCCGGCGACATCTTCCGCTCCGAGGCCGACATCCCCGCGGATGGGCGACCAGGCTGTCCCCGCCGGCCACCTTCGGAGCGCTCCCCAGAGAGGGGTTCAGACATGATCCGGCTCCAGACCCCGCTCCCCGAGCGGTACACGACCGCGACGGCGGACGACCTCGCCCGGTGGATCGGCGACGCCAAGGCGGCGCTCGGCGACCGCCTGATGATCCTCGGGCACCACTACCAACGCACAGACGTCATGCGCTGGGCCGACGCCCGCGGCGACTCGTTCGCGCTCTCCCGGACCGCCGCCGAGCGCCGGGACGCCGAGCTCGTCGTCTTCTGCGGCGTCCATTTCATGGCCGAGGCGGCCGACGTGCTGACCGCCGACCACCAGCAGGTGCTGCTCCCCGACCTCAACGCCGGGTGCTCCATGGCCGACATGGCCGACCTCGAGGAGGTCGAGGACGCGTGGGACGAGCTCGCCCGGGTCACCGACGTCGAGCGGATCGTGCCGGTGACCTACATGAACTCGTCGGCCGCCCTCAAGGCCTTCGTCGGCCGCCACGGCGGCGCCGTCTGCACCTCGTCGAACGCCCGCGCCGTCCTCACGTGGGCGCTCGATCCCGAGGGGCGGGGCACGGCCCAGGGGGACAAGGTGCTGTTCTTCCCCGACCAACACCTCGGCCGCAACACCGGCTACCAGCTCGGCTACCGCCCCGAGGAGCTGGTCCTGTGGGATCCCCGCCGTCCGCTGGGCGGGTTGGCCGACGCGGACGTGAAGGGCGCCCGCCTGCTCTTGTGGCGCGGGCATTGCTCGGTGCACCAGCGCTTCCGTCCCGAGCACGTCACGGCCTTCCGGGAGGCCCACCCCGGCGGCACGGTCGTCGTCCACCCCGAGTGCGCGCACGAGGTGGTGGAGCAGGCGGACCTGGTGGGGTCCACCGACTTCATCATCCGCGCCGTCGCCGACGCGCCGGCCGGCGCCGTGCTGGGGGTTGGCACCGAGATCCACCTCGTGCACCGGCTCGACCAGGAGACCCCGGACAAGACGGTGATCAGCCTGGACCCGCTGGTGTGCCCGTGCGCCACCATGGCCCGCATCGATCCGGCACACCTGGCATGGGTGCTGGAGGGCCTCGTGGCGGGTGAGGTGCGCAACCGCATCACCGTCGAGCCGGGCACGGCCGCTTGGGCCAAGGTGGCGCTCGAGCGCATGCTCTCCATCACCTGACCGGCCCCTCCGGGAGCCGTTACCGGAGGCCGGCCTTGAGCACCTCGCCGGTGTGGCTCCCCGGCGTCTTCGCCACCTGCTCCGGAGTCCCTTCCGCCACCACCCGCCCACCGCGGTCGCCGCCCTCGGGCCCGAGATCGACGATCCAATCGGCGGACTTCACGACGTCGAGGTTGTGCTCGATCACCACCACCGTGTTGCCGTGGTCGACGAGGCGGCTCAGGACCTCGAGCAGCCGGCGCACGTCCTCGAAGTGCAGGCCGGTCGTCGGCTCGTCGAGGACGTAGAAGGTGTGGCCGGTGGGCCGACGGGACAGCTCGCTGGCCAGCTTCACCCGCTGCGCCTCCCCACCCGACAGGGTCGGGGCCGGCTGGCCCAGCCGGACGTAGCCGAGGCCGACGTCGACGAGGGTCTGGAGGTGCCGGGCGATCGGCGGCTGGTTGGCGAAGAAGCCGAGCGCCTCCTCGCAGGAGAGGTCGAGCACCTCGGCAACGCTCTTGCCGCGGAAGGTGACCTCGAGGGTGTCCCGGTTGTAGCGCGCCCCCCCGCACACCTCACACGGCACGTACACGTCCGGCAGGAAGTGCATCTCGATCTTGATCGTCCCGTCGCCGGCGCACGCCTCGCACCGACCGCCCCGGACGTTGAAGGAGAAGCGGCCTGGCTGGTACCCGCGGACGCGCGCCTCGGGCGTCTGGCTGAACAGCCGGCGGACGTGGTCGAAGAGCCCCGTGTAGGTGGCAGGGTTCGACCGTGGCGTCCGTCCGATGGGCGCCTGGTCGACGTCGACGACCTTGTCGACGTGCTCGATGCCTTCGACCCGCCGGTGCAGGCCGGGGACGGCCTTCGCTCGGTGCAACTGGTGGGCGAGGCTGCGGAGCAGGATGTCGTTGACGAGCGTGGACTTGCCCGAACCGGACACTCCGGTCACCGCCACGAGGCAGCCCAGCGGGAACGCCACGTCGACGTCGGCCAGGTTGTGCTCGCGGGCCCCGCGGACCACCACGGCGTCCCCCGTGCCCGGCCGGCGCCGATCGGGCACCGGGATGGTGCGCCGACCCGACAGGTACTGGCCGGTGAGCGAGGCCCGGTTCTCCAGCAGGCCGGCCTTCCCCTTCACCGGGCCGGAGTGGATGATCTGTCCGCCGTGCTCGCCGGCGCCGGGCCCGATGTCGACCACGTGGTCGGCCGTGCGGATGGTCTCCTCGTCGTGCTCGACGACGATCACCGTGTTGCCCAGGTCCCGCAGGCGGACCAGGGTCTGGATGAGGCGCTGGTTGTCTCGCTGGTGGAGCCCGATGGACGGTTCGTCGAGGACGTAGAGGACGCCCACCAACCCGCTGCCGATCTGGCTCGCCAGGCGGATCCGTTGCGCCTCGCCGCCCGACAGGGTGCCCGCCGACCGGGCGAGCGACAGGTAGTCGAGCCCGACGTCCAGGAGGAACTGCATCCGTTCGCGGATCTCCTTGAGGACCCGGTCGGCGATCAGGTGGTCGCGCTCGGTCAAGGTGAGGCCGGCGATGGCGTCGACGGCGCGAGTGATCGACAGGTTGCACAGCTCGTAGATGTTGCGGTCCCCCACCATGACGGCCAGCGACTCGGGCTTGAGGCGTGCGCCGCCGCACGCCGGGCAGGCCACCTCGCGCATGTACTGCTCGATCTGCTCACGGGAGAAGTCGGACTCGGCTTCCCCGTGGCGCCGCTGCAGCCACGGCACGATGCCCTCGTAGTGCGTGCGGTAGGAACGGCTGCGCCCGAACCGGTTCCGGTAGCGGACCTCCACCTGCTTGGTGGCCGAGCCGTACAGGAGGAGCTTGCGGTCCTTCGGCTTCAGCTTCGACCACGGGGTCGTGACGTCGAAGCCGCCCAGCTCGGCGATGCCGTTGACGAGCCCGGTGAAGTACTCGCTGCGCGCGCCCGCCCACGGTGCGAGCGCCCCGCCGGCCGGTGACAGGCTGGGGTCCGGCACGACCAGCTCTGGGTCGACCTCGAAGCGGGTGCCCAGCCCGACGCACACGGGGCAGGCACCGTAGGGCGAGTTGAAGGAGAAATTGCGCGGCGCCGGCTCCTCGAAGCTGATGCCGCACCCGGCGCATGCCAGGTGCTGGCTGAAGGTGATGGCCTCCTGCTCGGTGCCGTCCCGGTCGACCACGAGCACCTCGGCCGTGCCACCCGTGAGCCCGAGCGCGGTCTCGATCGACTCGGTCAGCCGCTGGCGGATCCCATCCCGGCGCACCAGACGGTCCACCACCACCTCGATGGTGTGCTGCTCGTAGCGGGCCAGGGCCACCCCGGTCCGGTCCGCGAGCTCCACGGTCGTGCCGTCGACACGCGCCCGGGCGAACCCTTGCTTGGCCATGTCGTCGAGGAGGACCGCGAACTCGCCCTTGCGACCCTTGACGATGGGTGCCAGGACCTGAAAGCGGGTGTCCTCGGGCAGCTCCATGACGCGGTCCACGATCTGCTGCGGCGTCTGGCGGGCGACCGGCTGCCCGCACTGCGGGCAGTGCGGCTTGCCGATGCGGGCGTACAGCAGCCGCAGGTAGTCGTAGACCTCGGTGATCGTGCCAACCGTCGAACGCGGGTTGCGCGATGCCGACTTCTGGTCGATGGAGATCGCCGGCGACAGTCCTTCGATGAAGTCGACGTCCGGCTTGTCCATCTGCCCGAGGAATTGGCGGGCGTAGGACGAGAGCGACTCCACGTAGCGTCGTTGGCCCTCGGCGTAGATCGTGTCGAACGCAAGGGACGACTTCCCCGACCCGGAGAGGCCGGTGAAGACGATGAGGCGGTCGCGCGGCAGGTCCAGGGAGACGTCCTGGAGGTTGTGCTCGCGTGCCCCGCGGATGACCAGTCGGTCGGGCACAGTCGGAGACTACCGGCGGGCAGTGCCAGCCGGGCAGAGCCCGTGCCCGTGCGAGGGCATGCGGGCCGGGCCGCCGCTACGCCGAGCCTGGTGCGGCCCCGGCCCCGGCCCCGGCCTCGGCGCCAGCCACGAACGACTCGTAGACGGCCCGCATGGTGAAGAAGCTCGGGAGGTCGTCGGCCCCGATCTCGATCGGATGGCCCAGCAGCTCCTCGAGCAGGGTCAACGTCTCGATGAGGCCGAAGGAGTCCAGGTAGCCGGCCTCCCACAGCTGGGTCGCCGGGTCCACCTCTTCGGGCAGGTCCGGTCGGTGCTCGTGGAGGAACGCTCGGAAACGGGCGTAGAACGCCTCCTCGGTCAGCTCCGTCATCGGCCCGGCCCCCCGGTCAGCGCCACCAGCACGCCTTGGGAGCCACGGAGGTCGCCTTGCTCCCACATCCGGTACACGCTGGCCAGGGCCACGGCGGCCGAGTCGCCGAGCGGTACCTCGTGGCTGTGCCGCTGGAGGGCGGCGGCGATCTCGGACGAGGTCACGTCCACGAACCCGCCCTCGCTGTCCCGGGCCGCCTTGGCCACGTAGTCGAAGCTCGAGAACGGGTCGCCCAGGAGGATGGCGGCGGCCAGCCCTTCGGGCATCTCTTCCACCCTGCGCAGGTTGCTCCCGTTGAGCGCGTCGCGCCACGCCTTGACCATGGGCGAGCAGCTCGTCTGCTGGGCGCAGTAGAGCCGGGGGCCTCGTCCCCAGCGGCGCACGGCGGCGCTCTGCTCAGCGGCACGGGCCGCGGCCACGATGCCGAGCCCACTCGCCACCGCCTGGACCACGACGTCGACCTGGCCACCGCCCCGCTCGACGTCGTCGAACGCCTCCAGGTAGGCGAGCTTGGCACCCTCGCGGCGGCCCAGGTTGAAGAACCCGCCCTCGGGCGTCTCCCCCGGGCCCACCTCGGCGCGGGACCGGTTCCCGGCCGCCACGTAGTCGCCCTGGACCCGCACCACCTCCATGGCCGGGTTGGGCGGTCCGAGCTGGCTGTCGGGCACCTCGTCGGAGAGGTACACCCGGGCCGACAGCTCCGGGTAGAACTGCAGGCCCCAGGCGTAGGCGGCGGCGGTGTTGCCGGTCGAGCTGAACACGAACCGCTCCACGCCTCGCTCGAGCAGCAGGGGGAGCGAGACGGCAATGAGGCGGTCCTTGGTGGACCCGGTGGGTAGCACGCCCTCGACCTTGGCGTAGATCGGCACCCCGTCCAGCTCGGTGAGCAGCACCGTGGGCGTGGGCTCGAGCGCGATGCGACAGGTCGTCCGGTCGGGGATGGGCAGCAGGTCCCAGTAGGTGGCCAGCGTGTCGGTGTCGCCGGGCCGCAGGACGGCCTCGACGGCGGCCGGGTAGGTGGCGTCGACCATGCCGCCGCAGTGCCGGCACTTGCCCGAGAGGTCCTGGTCGCTCGCCCCGCAGTCGACGCAGATCAGTGCTGGCGGTGGGCGGTGGGGGGCGGCGACGTCGTCGCCGGTCCGCCGGGTGGCGCCGACGCCGGCGTCGGCAACTCCCGTGACCACGCCGCGGGCCGCGCGGTCCACGCCGGTCCCCGTCTCCGTGGTGCTCATGGCGTCCCCCTGTCCTCACCCCGTGATCCGGGGTCCCCATCGGCCTCCCCGGCACCGGGTCCTTCGGCGGCCGCCGCCCGGTCGGCCGCCGCCGCCGTCTCGTCCGCCAGGGCCCGGGTGGCTGCCGGGTCCCACTTCCCGTGGGCGTTGACCACCAGATTAGGGACGATGCGGACCCGCTCGGGCACCGCCGCCGCCGGGAGCTCGGCGCGCAAGCGCTCGAGGACGCGCGCCACCAGACCATCGGCGGCGTGGTCGCCGTCGGGGACGACGAAGAGCTCCAGGCCGCCGAGCCCTGTCTGGCTGAGGGCCACGGCCACCTGTGCCACGCCGGGCACGGCGGCCGCCAGGTCGTGCACCTCCTGGATCTCGATGCGGTGGCCCCGGACCTTCACCTGCTCGTCGAGCCGGCCGAGGTAGTACAGCTGGCCGTCCCGGACCACGCAGCGGTCGCCGGTCCGGTAGGCCCGGGCGTCCGCGGCCGGGTCGGCACCCCCGAGGTCTCGCTCGTGGAGGAAGCGGGCGCGGTCGTGCTCGTCGCCGCCGAGGTACCCGTGGGCGACGCACTCGCCGGCCAGCACGAGCTCGCCCTCCTCCCCGACGGGCACCGGGCGCAGGTCGGCGTCGACCACGTACGCCCGGGAGTTCCACACCGGTGCCCCGATGGGCAGCGCCCCCTCCCCGGTCACCTCGCCGGCCGAGAACGGGAAGGCGGTGCAGCCCACGGTGGCCTCCGTCGGGCCGTAGTGGTTGAGGAGCCCGATGTCCTCGATACGCGACCCCAGGCTGGCGACCAGGGCGGCGTCGAGGCGCTCCCCCCCGAACATCACGGTGCGGGTGATCGTGCGGTAGTCCGGGTGGGCGATGCGCTCGAAGAGGCGGACGTGGGAGGGCGTGATCTTCACGAAGGCGAAGGGACGGTCACGGGGGGCGAGCCACGGGCGCGGGTCCCAGCTGTCGGGGACGAGCTGCACCGAGCCGCCGACCAGCAGGGGCAGCCAGAGGCAGGTCACGGCGTGGTCGAAGCCGAGGCTGGCGAAGCAGGGCGTGGCGTCCCCCACCTCGAAGCCGGTGAGCTCCCGTGCCCAGCCCAGGTAATTGAGGAGGGCGCGATGGCCGACGAGGACCCCCTTCGGCAGTCCCGTGGAGCCGGTGGTGAAGACGGTGTAGGCCACGTCCTCCTGCCCGGCGACCGAGCGAAGCTCGGTGGACGGGCGGGCGCTCGCCCGCACGTCCACCGTGGCCATCCCCCGCGGCAGGCTGCCGGCGAGGGCGTCGGCGTCGCCGCACACCATCACCTTGGGCCGCCCGACCTCGAGGATCCGGCGGACGCGCGCGGCCGGGTACGTCGGGTCGATCGGCACGTACCCGGCGCCGAGGGCCATCACCGCCAAGGCGGCGGCTACCACCGGGGTGGTGCGGGTGGCCCAGATGGCCACCTGGTCGCCCTGTCCCACTCCCGCCTCGCGCAGTGCCCCGGCGACCCGTGACGCGGCGTCCCACAGCTCGGCATAGCTGAGCACGGTGCCGTCGGCTTCGACGGCCGCGGCCTCGGGCCGCGCCGCCACGTGGCCGGCGATCGCGTCGACGAGGGTGCCTTCGCCCAGGTCGGAGGAGGTGCCGGCGAGCACGCTCAGGTCCTGGTCGCCCTGCGGGCGGGTGGCCGCGACGTTGGTGGTGCTCATGATGGTGCTGATCGGCTCCCTGGACGTGCCCCTTGAGCGGGTTTCCGCCCCAGGGCCCACATTAGGCGGCGGGGCCGGCGCCGCCTGTGCTCCCCGCCGGCGAGGGCGCGTCCGCCGGCGCGTCGCCCGACCAGGCCAGTTGGAGCGCCGCCAGCTCGTCCCGGAGGAGCGCCGCCTCCTCGTAGCGCAGGTCGGCGGCAGCGGCCCGCATCTCGGCTTCCAGCTGCGCCATCAGCTCGAGCGTCTCGGCCGGTGGCCCGGCCCCGGGCGCCCATCCGGCGCCGCCGACGGCCGCCCGCGTGCGCACGGTCCTCCCCACCTTGCCGCCGCGCACCTCCGCCCGGCTGCGCTTGGCCCGGCCCGTCCCTTCGCCCGTGCCCCGGAGCCGCTCGAGGATGTCGGTGACCGCCTTGCGGATCGTCTGCGGGTCGATCCCGTGCGCCGCGTTGTGGGCGATCTGCAGCTCCCGGCGCCGCTGGGTGGTGCCCACCGCCTCGCGCATCGAGTCGGTGATGGTGTCGGCGTAGAGGACCACCGTGCCGTCGACGTTCCGCGCTGCCCGGCCCATGGTCTGGATCAGGGCGGAGGCCGACCGCAGGAACCCCTCCTTGTCGGCGTCGAGGATCGCCACCAGGGAAACCTCCGGGAGGTCGAGCCCCTCGCGCAGGAGGTTGATGCCCACGACGACGTCGATGGTGCCGAGGCGCAGCTCGCGCAGGATCTCGACCCGGGTGATGGTGTCGATGTCGGAGTGCAGGTACTGCACCCGGATGCCGGCGTCGGCCAGGTAGTCGGTGAGGTCCTCGGCCATCTTCTTGGTCAAGGTGGTGACGAGGACGCGCCCGCCACGGGCCACGGCGTCCTCGATCCGCGCCATGAGGTCGTCGACCTGGCCCTTGGTCGGCCGGATGACCACCTCGGGGTCGACCAGGCCGGTGGGGCGGATCACCTGCTCCACCACCTGCTCGGAGTGCTCGAGCTCGAAGGTCGCCGGGGTGGCCGAGACGAAGATGGCCTGCGGGACCCGCTCGACGAACTCCTCGAACCGCAGCGGCCGGTTGTCGAGGGCCGACGGCAGGCGGAACCCGTGCTCGACGAGCACCTCCTTGCGGGACCGGTCCCCCGCCCACTGCCCGTGCAGCTGCGGCACGGCGACATGGCTCTCGTCGATGACGACGAGGAAGTCCTTGGGGAAGAAGTCGAGCAGCGTGTAGGGCGTCTGGCCGGACTGGCGGCCGTCGAGGTGGCGGCTGTAGTTCTCGATCCCCGAGCACACGCCGGTCTCCGCCAGCATTTCCAGGTCGTGCTCGGTGCGGGCCCGCAGGCGTTGGGCCTCGAGGAGCTTGCCCTCGGACTGGAACTGGGCGAGCCGCTCGCGCAGCTCGACCTCGATCGAGGCGATGGCCCGCTGGATCGTCTGGTCGCCCGCCACGTAGTGGGTGGCGGCGAACACCACGATCTCTTCTACCTCCTCCCCCATCTCCCCCGTCAGGACGTCGAAGGGCACGATCCGCTCGACCGTGTCGCCGAAGAGCTCGATGCGCAAGGCCGACGCCTCGTAGGCCGGATGGACCTCGACCGTGTCGCCCCGGGCTCGGAACGTCCCCCGTACGAGATTGAGGTCGTTGCGGTCGTACTGGAGGTCGACCAGGCGCCGCAGGAGGACCCGCTGGTCGACGTCCTCCCCGACCCGCAGGGCGAGGATCCGGTCCCGGTACTCCTCGGGCGAGCCCAGGCCGTAGATGCACGACACGGACGCCACCACGATCACGTCGTTGCGCATCAGCAGCGACGAGGTCGTGGCGTGCCGGAGGCGGTCGATCTCGTCGTTGATGGACGAGTCCTTCTCGATGTAGGTGTCGGTGGTGGGGAGGTAGGCCTCGGGCTGGTAGTAGTCGTAGTAGGAGACGAAGAACTCGACCCGGTTGTGGGGGAAGAGCTCCCGCAGCTCCGAGGAGAGCTGGGCGGCCAGCGACTTGTTCGGCTCGATGATGAGCGTGGGCCGCTGGGCCGCCTCGATGGTCCAGGCGATGGTGGCCGTCTTGCCGCTTCCCGTGATCCCCCGCAGGGTCTGGTAGCGATCGCCTCGCCGCACGCCCTCGGCGAGCGCGGCGATGGCCGCCGGCTGGTCGCCGGCCGGCTGGAAGGAGGAGACGACCTGCAGGGCGGGCATCGTCGTGATCGTACCGGCGCCCCCCCGGCCGGCGGCCGGCCTCCTCGCCGCCCGCGCCCCGGAGCTCCAATCCCGCCCGCGCCCCTGCCTCAGCCCGCCCGGCGACCCTCGATCCAGGACCAGAGCCGGTCCACCTCGTCGGCGAGGTCGTGGCGGGACCCCGAGTTGTCCACGACGTAGTCGGCCAGGGCCAGCCGGTCCGCCCGGCCGACCTGGGCCGCTACGCGGGCTTCGGCGTCGGCCGGGTCCATTCCCCGCTGGTCCACCAGGCGGGCAACCGCCACCTCGGTCGGGCAGTCGACGACCACCACGGCGTCGAGGCCCAGGCCCGGGCGGTGGGCGGCGGTCAGCAGGGGGATGGCGAAGACGACCACCCCGTCGCTCCGGGCCAGCTCGTCCCGACGGCGGGCCATGGCTGCGCCGATGGCCGGATGCGTGATGGCGTTGAGGTCGGCCAGCGCCACCGGGTCGCCGAACGCCAGCGCCGCCAGGGCGGGTCGGTCGATCGTCCCGTCGGCGGCGACGATCCGGCCGCCGAACCGGGCCACCAGGGGAGCGTGCGCCGCGCCGCCCGGCGCCACGACCTCCCGGGCGATCACGTCGGCGTCCACCAGCACGGCGCCCCGGGCCACGAGGAGGTCGGCGACCGCCGACTTTCCGGCGCCGATGCCGCCGGTCAGGCCGAGCGCGAACACGAGGTCAGGGACGCCTCGTGCCGCCGCGCCGGGCGAGACCGGGCTGGCGGGCGCTGGCGCCGGCGCGCGGATGGCGGGCGACGGCGAAGAGGACGAGCGTGGTGTCGTCCACGTGGTCGGTCACGAACCAGTCGTCCGCCGTGATGCCGGTGGCCCCGCCACTGTCCCCGCGGGCCACCAGCCGGTAGGCCAGCGGCAGGGCGCGGGTGTACGCCCCCACGTACCATCGGCGGGGCAGCCGGTGCCGCAGGTCGAGCACGTCGAGGCGGAGCAGGCGAAGGGCCCGCGCCCGGCGGGCCGCGAAGTCGGCCTTCACGCGGTCGACGGCGTCGACGGCCCCGACCCACACGTCGTCGAAGTGGCGCCGCAGCAGCTCCTCGAGCCCGGCGCGGTCGAAGAGGTGCACGTGGAACGGGTTCTCGAAGTCGGCGGGACGGTTGGGGGTGAGGAAGAAGGCCGTGCCGCCGACGTCGAGCACCCGGGCGAGCTCGGCGGCGTGGCGGTCAGGCTCGACGAAGTGCTCGATGAGATGGGACGACGTGGCCCAGTCGAACGCCCCGTCGGCGAAGCCCAGCCGCAGGGCGTCCATCCGCGCCACGCCGAGCCCGGCGCCCCCGAAGCGACCGGCCGCGATCGCCGTTGCCTCGGCGCTGTAGTCCACGCCCACCACCTGCCGGTCGGCGGTGGCCAGCCGCACCGACTCGAAGCCTTGGCCACAGCCCACGTCCAGGAGCCGTCCGGGACCTAGCCGCTCGAGCACCGCCCGATAGCCGGCGTCGTGGAGGGCGAGCAGCGAATCGGGCGTCACCCCCTCCTGGGGGCGCTCGCCCGTCAGCCTCGGTGCGGGTGCCACGCCGGCCACCCCCCTCTCCGTCCGTCCACCGCCGTCCGTCCACCGCCGTCCGTCCGGCGCCACCTCGTCCCGCGCTGCCCGCCCGGCGCGCCGACGCCTGCGATCCCCGTCCCGGGCGGGGGCTGCTTACACTACCGAGCAACGCTCGAGGATGGGACCGGTGGGCGCGGCCCAGCCGGCATGTCGCCGGCCGACGCCGGGAGGGACCACCCGGCCGACGGCGGTGGCCCCTGCGAACCCTGTGCCCATGACCACGACGACCTCCCCCGCCCCGACGGTGGGCGCCGCGCCGGCCGAGCGGCCCCGGCGTTCCGTCGGCAGGGCGGGCCGCTGGCGTCCCCGCCCGTGGGAGGTGCGGGCCGCCGAGCTCTTCGTCGTGGCCGCCGTGTGCCTCGTGCCGCTCCTCGCCGTCCGGCCGGGTGTCGTCACCTCGGACACGAAGACCTACTTGTACCTCGACCCGGCACGCTTCCTGTCGCAGGTGGCGTCCCTGTGGAACCCCACAGTGGCGCTCGGCACCGTGACCCACGAGTACGTCGGCTACCTGCTGCCGATGGGCCCGTACTACGCCGCCACCGCGGCGCTCCACGTCCCCACCTGGATCGCCCAGCGGCTGTGGCTGGGCGGCATCCTCTTCGCTGCCGGCGCCGGCGTGCTCTTCTTGTGCCGGGTGCTCGCCGTGCGCGGGCCCGGCCGGCTGGTGGCCGCACTGGCCTTCGCCCTGTCGCCGTACTTCCTCCAGTACGCCGGTCGTATCTCGGTCATCCTGCTGCCATGGGCCGGCCTGCCCTGGATGGTGGCGTTCACGGTGCTGGCGGCGCGGCGCGGCGGGTGGCGAGATCCGGCGCGCTTCGCCCTCGTGATGGCCCTCGTGAGTGGGATCAACGCCAGCTCGGTGCTCTACGTCGGCCTGGCGCCGGCCCTGTGGCTGGTCTACGCGGCGGCGGTCGAGCGGGAGGTCTCCTGGCGGAGGGCCGTCGCTGTGGCCCTCCGGGTCGGGGTGCTGGCGGCCGCCGTCAGCGCCTGGTGGATCGCCGGCCTCACCGTCGAGGCGGCCTACGGCATCGACATCCTCAAGTACACCGAGACCGTCCCGTCGACGAGCCAGACGTCCAGTGCCGCCGAGGTCCTCCGCGGGCTCGGCTACTGGTACTTCTACGGCGGCGACCGTCTCGGCCCGTGGACGCGGTCGGCCGTCCTCTACACCCAGGCGGTGTGGGTGGTCGCCCTCTCGTTCGCCGTCCCCGCGCTGTCCTTCCTGGCCGCCGCGCTCGTGCGGTGGCGGCACCGTGCCTACTTCGTCCTCCTCGTCGTGGTGGGCACCGTGTGCTCGGTCGGGGCCTTCCCGTACGCCCACCCGACCCCCGCCGGGGGGCTCCTCAAGGCCTTCATGACCGACACGACGGCCGGGCTGGCCATGCGGTCGACGGACCGAGCCACGCCGCTCGTCGTGCTGGGCCTGGCCATGCTCCTCGGGGCCGGCGCCTCCGCCGTGTGGGCTCGGCTGCCCCGGATCGGGCTCGTGACGGGCCTGGCGGCGGCGGCGCTCGTCGTCGCCAACAACCCGGCCCTGTTCAACGGCGACGCCCAGGTGGCGAGCACCTTCCACCAGCCGGCCTCCCTGCCGTCCTACGAGCTGGCCGCCCTCCGCTACCTGAACTCGGTCAACCAGGGCACCCGCGTCCTCGCCATCCCGGGCAACGACTTCGCCGCCTACCGGTGGGGCAACACGGTGGACACGCCCCAGCCCTCGGTCCTCACCCGGCCCTTCGTCACCCGGGAGCAGCAGGTGATGGGGTCCATGGCCACGGCCGACACGCTCTACGCCCTCGACGCCCCCATCCAGACAGGCATCGAGAACTGGTCGGCCCTTGCGCCGATGGCCCGCCTCATGAGCGCCGGCAACCTGCTGGTCGAGTACGACCAGGCCTACGAGCACTACGGCACCCCGCAGCCGAAGCTCCTGGCGGCATCGCTCGCCCAGACGCCGCCCGGGCTCACCAACCCCCGTTCGTTCGGACGGCCGCGCCCCAACCTCCCGGTCATCCCCACCCTCAACGAGGCCGACCTGGCGGCGACGCCCAACCTGCCCTGGCCGTCGCCGCTCGTCACCTACACAATCCCCGGCGCCCGCCCCATCGCCCGAGGCGAGTCGGACCAGGGGGCGCTGGTGGTGGCCGGCGACGCCACAGGGCTGGAGAGCCTGGCCGGGGCGGGCATGCTCGACACGACGAGCGCCGTCTACTACGCGGGCACGCTCGACCGGCACCCCGCCGAGCTCCACCGCCTCCTCGCGGGGGGTGCCACCTTGGTGGTCACCAACAGCAACAAGGCCCGGGGCGTCCGCTGGGACACGCTGACGGCCAACTACGGCTACACGCAGACGCCGCTCGACCACCCGTCACGGACCGACCCCAGCGACAGCCCGATCGACCTCTTCCCGGGGGCGCCCGCCGGGGCACGGACGTACGCCGCCTACACCGGGGCGCTCGACGTCACCGCTTCCTCGTACGGCAACCCCGTCTCCTACACGCCGGAGTACCAGCCGTACGGCGCCATCGACGGGAACCTCGACACGGCGTGGGAGACCGGCACCTTCCTCCCCGACCCGGCCCGCCAGTGGTGGCAGGTGCGGTTCACCGGCGGTGTGACGGCGGGACAGGTGACCCTGGTCCAGCCCCAGCAGGGGACACGGTCGCGATGGATCACCAAGGTCACCCTGCACTTCGACGGCGGGTCACCGGTCACGGCTCGGCTCGGGTCCGCCTCCCGCACGCCGGCCGGTCAGACCCTCACGTTCCCCACCCGGACGTTCCACACCCTCCGGGTCACGATCGACGCCACGAGCAACGACCACGCCGCGCCCGCCGCCGCCAGCGCCGTCGGCTTCGCCGAGGTCCAGGTGCCCGGGGTGTCGGTGACCGAGGTCACACACCTGCCAACCGACCTCCTGTCGGCGGCGGGGACGGCGTCGCTCGGCCACCGCCTCGTCGTGACCATGACACGCGAGCGGGTGTCGCCGTACCCGCCGCGGTCGGACCCCCAGCTGCGGATGGTCGACCAGTTCACGCTGCCGACGGCGCGGACGTTCACGCTGTCGGGCACTGCCAGCCTCTCGACCCTCATGCCCGACGACGAGATCGACCGGCTCGTGGGCATGCCCGGCACGACAGGGAGCGGCGTGGTGGCCTACTCGAGCGGGCGCCTCCCCGGCGACCTCCAGTCGACGGCCGCCGCAGCCGCCGACGGGAACCCCCAGACGGCCTGGCAGCCCGGCTTCGGCGCCGCCGCCCAGAAGGGTTCGTGGCTCCAGTACGTGCTGCCCGCGCCGATCACCTTCGACCACATGACACTGCAGGTGGTGGCCGACGGTCGGCACTCGGTGCCGACGGCGTTCACCGTCACCGCCCAGTCGGCGACAGGTGGCCACACGGTCATCCGGACCGTGACCCTGCCCCACATCGGCGACGGCACGGCCCCCGGGTCCACGGTCACCGTACCGGTGCACTTCCCGGCCGTCACCGGACAGCGGATCCGGGTCACCTTCACCGGCGTCCGGCTCGAGCGGACGACCAACTACTACTCGTCCAAGCCGACGGCCCTCCCCCTCGGCATCGCCGAGGTCGGCATCCCCGGTTTGCGCACGCCACCGGTGCCGGCCGCCCTCCCCGGGACCTGCCAGTCGAACCTCGTCACGATCGACGGGCGGCCCGTCACAGTCCGGATCGTCGGTGCCACGGCCACCGCCCTCACCAACGGCACCGTCCAAGTGCAGCCCTGCGGCGCCGACGCCGGCGGCATCACGCTCGGCCCCGGGACCCATGTGGTGGCGACCTCCGTCGCCCACAACCCGCTCATCCCCAATCCCGTCGACTGCACCGCCACCGCCAGCTGCAGCGGATGGAACATCGACCGGCTGACCCTCGACTCCGCTGCCGGGGGCGGTGCGGAGCCGCCGGCCGCCGGTGGGACGACACCCGGGGCGACCCTCGCCCCACCGGTCCCTGGGCCGGCCCCACGGGTGGTCACGGCGTCCCAGGCCGCCACCTCGCGGCGGCTCACCGTCTCCCGCGTCTCGTCGCCGTTCGAGCTCGTGCTGGGCGAGAGCCTCAACGCCGGATGGCATGCCGTCGCCCACCCGGTGATCGGCGCACCCGCCGGGAGCCACTCCGTCGACCTGGGCACGCCCCAGCTGGTCGACGCCTTCGCCAACGGCTGGCAAGTCGGTCCCGGCGCGCTCACGGCCGTCGGGGCCACCGGCGCGGGCGGGACGGGCGCCTTCACCGTCAGCCTCACCTGGACGCCGCAACGGAGGGAGTGGACCGGCCTCGCGGTCTCGGGTGCCGCCTTGGTCCTGTGCCTCCTGCTGGCGTTCCTGCCCGCCCGGCGGCGCAGCGCGGGCCGTGCCGGGCGTCGGTCGTCCTGGCGCCGGTGGCGGCGGTGGCGCCGACGGCCCCGGCACCGGGCAGCGGCCGACGCGGACGGCGTCGCCCGAGGCCCCGGCATGGCGGCGGTCGCCCGCGAGGGTCCCGTTCCCGCGGCCGCCGACGCGTCGCCGCTGCCCGGATGGCCCTTCGCCCGCCGCGGCCGGCGGCCGCGCTGGTGGACGCTGGTCCTCGTCGCCGTGGCGACGGGCGGGGTGGCCGGGGCGATCAGCACACCGCTGGTGGGCGCGGCGGCGGGCGTCGCCGTGGCCGCGGCCCTGGCGGTGCCCCAGTGCCGGGCCGTGACCGCGGGGGTGGCGGTGGGCCTGGTCGTGGCGGCCGGCGCCGTCGTCGTCGCCGGCCAGCTGCTGCACCCGGTCGCCGAGAGCTCGGACTGGCCGGCCGCCTACGCGAGCGCCGGCGTGCTCGCCTGGATGGCCGTGGCCTTCCTCGGTGCCGACGCGGTCGCGGAGCGCGGCCGGACGGCGCGGCGCCGGCGTGGAGGGGGCGGCGCCCCTCCTCCGGCCACCTGAGGACGGGTTGGTCCGCGCGGAGGGGGCGGCAGGGTCGGCAGGGTCGAACGCTTCAAGGGGCAGGCCGATCGCCGCGCTGCCGGCGATCGGGCCGGCCCTGCGCCTCCAGGGCCAGTGCCTCCAGCGTCGTGCGGGCGGTGGCCTCCCACGTGAACCAGCGGGCGCGTTCGAGCGCCTGGCGGCCCAGGCGCTCTCGCAACGGCCGGTCGTCCAGGACGCGTGCCAGCGCGCCGACCAATCCGTCGAGGCCGTCGGCCAGGAGCCCCGTCCTGCCGTCCACGACGGCGTCGCGATGCCCGGCGATGTCGGTCACGACGGCCGGCGTCCCGCACGCTGCCGCCTCGGTCAGCGACATGCCCCAACCCTCCCGCAGCGAGGCCGACGTCACCACCCACGCCCGCCGGTACCACGCGACGAGCTCGTCGTCGTCGACCCGGCCCGG
>DAHUZJ010000054.1 GCA_027306585.1 Acidimicrobiaceae bacterium
GAGACCGAGGCGGAGCTCGAAGTGGTGCGCAAGCTCGGCATCCCCTTCGCCCAGGGTTACCTGCTGGGTCGGCCCGCCACGCTCGACGACGTCGCCGCCAGCATCCCCGACGTCGGGGCCGTCACCTCGCTCGAGGACTCCCGGCCGTCCCTGGGCGGCCATCGAGCCCGCGGGCGCGGCGTCGACGCCTCACGGGCGAGCGCCCGGTCGCAGCGCACCGGCTAGTCGCACGAGGTGCGCGGGCGTAGGGCCGCCCGGCGCCCGGCGGGTGGCGGCGTGGGGACGTTCGTCGTCGACGGGCAGGCCCGGCCCGCTCACACGCCGTCGGCGGCTCGCTGCAGGGCGGCGACGTCGAGCTTCCTCATCCCGAGCATCGCCGCTATCGCCCGCTTGGCCCGCTCGGGATCGGGGTCGGCCAGGAGGGTGCCGAGCTGGTCGGGCACGATCTGCCAGGACAGCCCGTAGCGGTCCTTCAGCCATCCGCACGGCCCCTCCTCTCCACCCTCGGCGAGGCGGCTCCAGTAGTGGTCGACCTCCTCTTGGGAGGCACAGCCCACGACGAACGAGATTGCCTCGGTGAAGGCGTAGTGGTCCGGGCCCCCGTTGAGGGCGACGAACGGCTCGCCGTCGAGCTCGAAGCGCACGGTCATGACCGCACCGGCCGGGCCCGGCCCGGCGTCGCCGTACCGGGCGACATCGACGATCCTCGAACGCGGGAACAACGAAGCGTAGAAGGTGGCTGCCTCCTCGGCCTGGGTGTCGAACCACAGGAACGGGGTGATGCTTCCCATGTCGGCTCCTTCCCGGGCATGGGTCGCGGTGGCCCCTGCCCGTCGCTCATGGGACGGACCGGGCGCCCCCACGTCATCGGTGAGGTGAAGCCTACGGGGCGGGGTGCCGCGCCGCCCATCCCAGCGTCCCACCCGCGCGATGCCGGCAGGTGCGCAGCACGATCCGCGCCGTGGTGGTGTCCGCGTCCCCGGGCGTGGCGGACTTCGAGGCGCACCGGCGCGAGCTGACCGCCCACTGCTATCGGATGCTCGGCTCGGGCGCCGAGGCCGAGGACGCCGTCCAGGAGACCCTGCTGCGGGCGTGGCGCCATGCCGGCGAGCTGGAGGAGCGGGCGGCGCTCCGGTCGTGGCTGTACCGCATCGACCCCGAAGGCCTGTTCGCCGTGTTTGGGCTTCCCGGGCACTTGGACCCGTCGCCGGCACGGCCCTGAGGCGGGCGGGCGCGGGTCTCCGCGAGGTGCAGTGCTCGTGACGATTTGCCACCGGCAACCTCCGGCGGTCAGCGTCCGATCACTCTTACGTGGCCGGAACGACGGACGGACTGCTGCGACTGCAGGCGGCGCTCACACGTGCGGCGCATGGTCTCCCCGTCCTGCTGGAGGCCGAGGGGGGCGACGGGCAGGCTTCGGACGGGCCGCGGGCCGGCGGGGGCCAGGCCGCCGACGTCGAGGTCCTCGCCCGACGCCAGCGGTACCTCGACGCGCTGCTCGAGACCATCGAGGTCGGGATCGTCGCCTGCGACGCCGAGGGACGGTTCGTCGTCAGCAACAAGGCAGAGCGGTCGATGTTCGGCCTGGCGCA
This sequence comes from Acidimicrobiaceae bacterium, assembly GCA_027306585.1. GTDB lineage: Bacteria > Actinomycetota > Acidimicrobiia > Acidimicrobiales > RAAP-2 > DAHUZJ01. Next base: position 1,593 of record DAHUZJ010000054.1, read on the forward strand.
CAGCATCGACGGCCGTCCGATGGGCCACCTCGGACCGCGGATCGACGTGTACGAGGACGGGCGCCGGCTCGAGCCCGACGAGTACCCGCTGATGCGGGCCCTGCGGGGCGACGACCTGACCGACCTCGAGGTCCAGGCCGGCCCGCGGGGTGGGCCGCTCCGCACACTCCTCATCCGGGGACGCCAGATCACCGACGACGACGGCCGGGTGCTGGGGGCCGTGGCGGCGCTCACCGACGTCACGATGGAGCGGGCCGCCGCCCGGCAGCTGGCCGAGGACCACCGGCGGCTACGGGAGGCCCAGCGGCTGGGCCGCCTCGGCAGCTTCGCCCACGACTTCGCGAGCGGCGGGTGGATGTTCACCGAGCACGTCGGCCCCCTGCTGGGCCTGGCCGAGCACGAGGTGTCCAACCGCGCCATCCTCGGACTGATCGAGCCGGCCGATCGCGGGGTGGTCGCGGCGGCATGGGAGCAGGCGGCGACGACCGGGCAGACCCAGACCTGCGAGGTCCGTGTCCGCCGGGGCGGGGACGGTGCCGAGCGCCTCTTCCGGGTGAGCATCGAGGTGGAGCGGGACGCCACCGGCCAGGCGGTGTGGGGCCGGGGCACCCTGCTCGACATCACCGAGGTGAGCGCGGCCAAGGCGGCGGCGCAGCGAGCCACGGCCTTCTTCGACGCCGTCCTCACCGCCACCCCGGACCCCACCTTCGTGCTCGAGGTCCGCACGGGCAACGTGCTGTACGCCTCGCTGGGCAAGGAGCTGCTCGGCCGGCCGAGCTCCGAGGCGCACGAGCTCGGCCTGGCCGGCGTGCTCGAGCTGGTGCACCCCGACGACCGGCATCTCCTGCAGGCGTCCGGGGCGAAGGTGGTCGGCCTGGCCGACGGCCAGCTCGACCAGTGCCAGTACCGGGCGCGGCACGTCGACGGGAGCTTGCGGTGGCTCAGCCAGCGGCTCACCCCCTTCCGCCGGGACGACGCCGGTCGGGTGCTCGAAGTCCTGGCGGTCGTGCGCGACGTGACCGAGGTGGTGGACGCCCAGGAGCGCCTGCTCCACGCCGCCCGCCACGACTACCTGACGGGCCTGCCCAACCGGGTGCTGCTGGTCGAGCGCCTCGAGGCCGCCCTCCGCCGGCCGCTGCCAGAGCAGCGGGAGCTCGCGGTGCTCTTCTGCGACCTCGACGGCTTCAAGAGCGTGAACGACCTCGGGGGGCACGCCGTGGGCGACGCCGTCCTCGTCGAGGTGGCACGGCGGCTCGTGGCCGTGGTGCGCGACGGCGACGCCGTCGCCCGGATCGGCGGGGACGAGTTCGTCATCCTCGTCGAGCCGTGGCACCGTTCGGCAGCGGGCGCCGCCCCGACGAGCGACCGCCGCCTGGCCCACCGAGTGGCGGCCCGCGTCGTCGACGTCCTGGGGCGACCGATCGTGGTCGACGACGCCAGCTACCAGATCACGGCCAGTACCGGCATCGCCTACGCCCGAGTCGGCGGCGCGAACGCCGACAGGCCCGCTCCTCCGAGCGCCGAAGACCTCCTGCACCGGGCCGACATGGCGATGTACCAGGCGAAGCAGCACGGCAAGGGCCACGTGGAGGTGTTCGACCTGTAGCGGCCCGGGCCGCCGGGCCGCCGGCGCGGGGCGCGGGCCGCCGCGCCGGGCCGGGGGCGCGGGGCTCGGGCCCCGTCCGCTCATGCCGCGGGACGACGCTCCTCGGCCGGGTCGTCCGCTGCCGCGACGCCACCGGGGGCCGGGCGCCGGGCGCGTCCAGCGGCCGGGGGAAGGCGCAGCGCCCGCCAGCCCACGACGGCTGCAACGCCAGCGGCGGCCGCCGCCGCGACCAGCGACTCCCCGTCGGGCCCCACCGACCCACCGGCGGCTCCCGAGGTGCCGATGATCGCCGCCGTGACCGCCACGCCGATGGCGGCACCCACCTGGCGGCTCATGTTCACCAGGCCACTGGCCAGGCCCTGCTCGCCGTCGGCCACCTCCCGGGTCGCCGCCACGGTGGCGGCGAAGGCACCGGTGGCCGTGCCGTAGCCGGCGAACGCCAGTCCGGCGAAGAGGAACGGGTAGTCACGGGCAGCGAGCGACACGCCGAGCACGCCGAGACCGATCCCGGCAGCGACGGCCGAACCGACGAGGAAGGTCCTCGTGCCCACCCTTCGCAGCAGGCTCGCCCCGCGGGTGGCGCCGAGGAAGCCGACGATCCCCTGGGGCACCATCGCCAGTCCCGTCACGAGCGGCGAGTAGTGGAGGACCAGCTGGAAGTAGAGGGGGACGGTGAGCAACTCGGCGGCCGACCACGCGCCGAGGAGCAGCGTCACCACGTTGGCCGTCCGCAGCCGCCGTTGCCGCAGGATGCCGAGCCGGACGAGCGGGGCCGGGGTGTGCAGTTCGACGGCCACGAAGGCGACGCCCAGCACCAGCGCCAGGCCGAAGCCAGCCAGGGCCGAGGCCGACAGCCACCCGCCCACCGCGCCCTGCGAGATCCCTTCGACGAGGGCGGCGATCGCCCCCGTCACGAGGACGGCCCCGGCAACGTCGAGCCGGGCCGCACCGCCCTCGGACCGGTCCCGCGGGAGGAGCCGGGGCGCCAGGGCAGCGGCCACCAGCCCGATGGGCACGTTGACCCACAGCACGGCACGCCAGTCGAAGAGCTGCACGAGCACACCGCCGAGGACGAGCCCGGCAGCGAAGCCGACGGCCGCCGTGGCGCCGTAGAGGCCGAGCGCCCGGGTGCGGGCGGGCCCCTCGGGGATGCTCGTCGTGACGAGCGACAGTGCCGCCGGGGCGACGATCGCCGCGCCGGCGCCCTGGAGAGCCCGGGCCACGACCAGCACGTCGATGCCGGTCGCCAGCCCACCGGCGAGCGACGCCAGTGAGAAGGTCACCAGGCCGGCGACGAACATCCGCCGGCGTCCCCACAGGTCCCCCAGGCGGCCGCCGAAGACGAGCAGGCCGCCGAAGGTGACGGCGTAGGCGGTGATCACCCACTGCGCACCGGCCGAGCTGGCGTGCAGCTCGCGCTCGATCGACGCCAGAGCGACGTTCACGATGCTGAAGTCGAGGACCACCACGAACGCGGCAGTCAGGATGAGGGCCAGCGCGGCCCTCGAGCGTGGCGCCGTCCCGGCAGGGCGCAGGGTCCGGTGCTCGTTCATGGGCTTCTACCTCCGTTCGGCCGGTTCCCGGGTCTCGCGCGTGGGG
>DAHUZJ010000056.1 GCA_027306585.1 Acidimicrobiaceae bacterium
TCGTCGGGACACCACGGATGCCGAGCTGGTCCACGAAGGTGGCGTCGGCGTCGACGAGCACGGCCCCCTCGATGCCCCACAGCTGGCAGAAGTCACGCGCCTCCTTGAAGGGGTCGACCCCCTCCCACACGTTCACCAGGACGATCTCCAGGCCCGACCGGCCTGCACGTCGGCGCAGATCCTCGATGATCGGCGCCTCCGCGTTGCATGGGCCTCACCAACTGGCAAAGACGTTGACCACGTACTTCTTGCCGGCCCACTCTCCGAGGTCCCGCGGCTCCTCCGTCCACAGGTCGACGAGCGGGATCGCGGGGAGCTTCTGGCCGACGAGGGGATGCGTGAGCTCCTCGAGGGTCGTCGTCGGGGGGCCCTCGAGCAGGTCGTCGACGACGGTGAGCGAGCCGCTCCCGGCATTGGCGACCAGGAGCCGTCCCGGTCGCCGGGGGTCCTCGGCCACGCCCCCGGGGGCAGCACCAACCGGGATGCGCGACCATTCCCGGCCGTCGGTCCCGAGGACGCTCACGCTGCCGTCCCCGCGATTGGCGATGTAGAGCCGATCGCCGGCTGAGGCGGCAGTGAGGCCGACCGGGGCGTTCGGCACCGGCAGCTCGGCGACCACCTCCAGCCGGGCGCCATCGACGCGGCTCACCGTGCTGGCGAGCGAGTCCGCGACGTAGAGGTCGCCACGACGAGGGTCCACCCCGGCAGCGCACGGCCCTTGTCGCAGGGGGACTCGGCCGAGGACCTCGAGCGAGTCGGCGTCGACGACGGTCACCGAGGACGCGACAAAGTTCACGCAGAAGACGCGGTGGTGGATCGGATCGGCGGCGATCGCTCCGGCGCCCAGCTCGGCGTCCACCGTGGCGATGCGCTCCAGGCGGTCGAGGTCGATCACGCTCATGGTGGACCCCACCGCGTCGCCGCAGTACAGCCGGCGGCGTGCCTCGTCGACGCACAATCCGGCCGGGTAGGAGCCGACGGGGATCGTGGTGAGCGGCTCGTTGGTGGTGGCGTCGATCACCGACACCTGGTCGGACCGCGCATCCGCCGTGAAGACGCGATCGGTGTGGTGGTCGATGGCCACGTCGATGGGCTCGACGCCCACCGGAATGGTCCCGACCACTTCGAGGCGGTCGAGGTCGACCACGGTGACGGCGTTCGAACGGGAGCAGGACACGTACGCCAGGCCGGTCCGCCGGTGGACGACCACACCTTCCGGGTCGAGGCCGACGGGGATCTCGGCGAGCTGCCGGTGTGGCGAGGGTCCTCCGCCGCGGACGCGGCAACTGGCGCCGCCGTAGACGGTCACCGTCCCGTCGTCAGCAACGATCCGCTCCGTCCCGCCGCCGTCCAACCCACCTGGCTCCCGCTGCATCCACGCTCCTCTCGTCGTTCTCGTGGTTCTTGAGTCGTGGCTCGCTACCCTGGTACGCCGCGATGGGACCGCCCTGCAAACGATCGTCCCCGATGCAGCCGGGGTCATCGAACGGGTATGAAGTGGCAATGGACGTTAGACCGCCGTCGGTCGACGCGCTCGCGCGCACCCTCAGCGACCTCGAATTGCCGCAACCCCTGTTGGTTGATGCCGCCCGTGACGCGATCGCTGCCGGCGACCCCGGATCCGCCCGTTCGCGGGCAGAGCGGCGGGCGCGGATGCTCCTCCACCCCGTCGTGAACGCCACCGGCGTCCTCCTCCACACCAACCTCGGCCGGGCTCCGCTCGCACACCACCAGGAGGCGGGAGCCTGGAACCTCGAGCTCGACCTCGAGAGCGGGCGGCGCGGCTCGCGCCAGCACCACGCCGCGGCGCTCGTGGCCCGCGCCGCCGGGGCGGAGGACGCCCTGGTGCTGAACAACGGTGCGGGGGCCGTGCTGCTGGCCCTGACCGTGGTCGCAGGTGGGCGCCCGGTCGTCGTCAGCCGCGGGGAGCTGGTCGAGATCGGCGGCGGGTTCCGGGTCCCCGAAGTGTGTGCGCTGTCGGGGGCACCGATGATCGAGGTCGGCACCACGAACCGCACCCGGCGGGACGACTACGCGGCTGCGCTCGCCGACACCCCGGATGCCGCCGCCGTGCTGAAGGTGCACCCCTCCAACTTCCGGGTGGAGGGCTTCACCGCTTCCGTGCCGGTCGGTGAGCTCGCCACGCTGGGGGTCCCGGTGGTGGCCGACTTGGGCTCCGGGCTGCTCGACGCCGGCACCCCGTGGCTCGAGGGTCCGCCGCCGCCGTGGCTGTCGGGCGAGCCGGCGGTCCGGCAGACCCTGGCCGCTGGGGCGGCGCTCGTGACCTTTTCGGGCGACAAGCTGCTGGGTGGCCCGCAGGCCGGCATCATCGCCGGGCGCGCGGACCTGGTGGCCGCGTGCGCCGGCCACCCATTGGCGCGTGCCCTGCGGCCGGGTGGCCTCGTCCTGGCGGCGCTGCAGGCGACGTTGCTGGCGTACCTCCGCCGCGACGGGGTCGCGATCCCGTTCTGGCGCATGGCGACGGCGTCACTCGACGACCTGCGTTGCCGCGCCGCCCGGGTGGCCGATGCCGTGGCTGCCGCCGGCGAGCGACCCGACGTGGTCGACTGCGAAGCCGTGGCGGGCGGTGGCACGGTGCCGGGCCTGTCGATCCCGTCGATCGGGCTGGTGGTCCACGGTGACCGGCGGGCAGCGCTCCGGTTGGCCGATCCGCCGGTCATCGCGCGCATGGAGGGCGAACGGACCCTGTGCGACCTTCGGACCGTCGATCCGGCCCACGACGGCGTCCTTGGCCAAGCCCTGGCAGCGGTGGTGCCGCGCCAGGAGGGGCGGCTGGCGCCCGAGCGGGTGGCCCACGCAGACTGGGAGGCGCCGGGCCGGTCCGCCGCCGGCGAGGGAAGGTAGGAGCCTCACCGCATGCACGTCGTTGCCACCGCCGGGCACGTCGACCACGGCAAGTCGACGCTCGTGCATGCGATGACGGGGATGGACCCCGACCGGTTGGCGGAGGAGAAGGCGCGTGGCCTCACCATCGACCTCGGGTTCGCGTGGGCCACGCTGCCGTCGGGACGAGAGCTGGCCTTCGTCGACGTGCCGGGCCACGTCCGGTTCGTGAAGAACATGCTGGCCGGCGTCGGTGCGGTCGACGCCTGCCTGTTCGTCGTCTCCGTCACCGAGGGCTGGAAGCCGCAGTCCGAGGAGCATCTGCGCATCCTGGACCTCCTCGGCGTCCGCCATGCGGTGGTCGCCCTCACCCGGGCCGCCGCCGACGGAGGCGAGCTGGTGGAGCTGGCCCGTCTCGACGTCGAGGAGCGCCTGGAGGGCTCGGCACTGGAAGGGTCCCCGACCGTGCCGGTCGACGTACCGGCCGGCCTGGGGCTCGACGACCTGGTGGCCGCGATCGACGCCATGCTGGCCCGCACGCCTGCGGCCGCCGACCGTGGGCGCCCGCGGCTGTGGATCGACCGGTCGTTCGTCATGAGCGGATCGGGGACGGTCGTCACGGGGACGCTGGCCGGCGGGCAGTTGGTGGTGGGCGACCGGCTCGACGTGCTGCCGGGACCACCGCCGGCCCACGGTGCGGTGGGCGTGCGGGTGCGGGGCCTCCAGTCGCATCGAGAGCCCGTGGGCCAGGTCGGCCCGGGGCACCGCGTGGCGGTCAACGTCGTGCCCGCCGGGGCAGGGGAGCGAGGAGGGGGGCGCGTCGGCTCGCTCGGCCGGGGCCAGGCGCTCGTCCGTGGCGACCAGTGGCTGCCGACGACCGTGCTGGACGCGTCGCTGACCGTCCTCGGGGCGGCGCCGGCCGCCGTGGGCCGCGCCGGCCGCGGTGCGTACCAGGCCTACTTCGGCGCCGGCGAGCACGCCGTGCGGCTCCGGGTCCTCGGTGCCGAGGAGATCGCGCCGGGGCAGACCGGATGGGTCCGCCTCCGCGTGCCGGTGCCCTTGCCGCTCCTGCCGGGTGACCGCTTCGTGCTGCGCGACGCGGGCAGGTCGCGGACCGTGGGCGGCGGCGAAGTCCTCGACGTGGCGCCCGTGCTGCGACCGTCGCGGGCGCGCCCGGACCACACGGTCGAGCGCGTGGTCGCCGAGCGCGGGTGGGTCGACGCCGACCTCCTCGAACGCCTGACCGGGGTACGACGGGCCCCCGAGGTGGGGGATCGGTGGGTCGTGCACCCCCCGCTCCTGGCCGACATGGCGGCGCAGCTCCGCAGGCAGGTGGCCGCCGCCGGGCCGCTCGGTCTCGGCGTGGGCGAGCTCGACGAGCGCCAGCGGGCGGTGCTCGGGCACCTGGAGGCCGGTGGCGAGGTGGTGGTCCGGGCCGGTCGGGCGTTGGAGGCTGGGGCGGCCGCCTCCGAGGCCTCCGAGACCGCTTTGGCGACGCACCCGTACCTGCAGGCCCTGGAGGCCGAACCGTTCTCCCCACCCGATCCGGCCGCCGCCGGGGTCGACCGTGCCGAGCTCGGCCAGCTCGTTCGTGCCGGCCTGGTGGTGGAGCGGGACGGTCACTACTTCTCGGCCCGGGCGGTGGCGCGGGCCGCGACGACGGTGGCTCGCCTGCTCGCCGACCACCCAGAGGGTGTCACCGTGTCGACCGTGCGGTCGGCCCTCGGGAGCACCCGCAAGCACGTCGTGCCGCTGCTGTCGCTGCTCGATGCCACTGGCGTGACGCGCCGACGGGGTGACGTCCGAGTCGGCGGACCCCACTTGCCGCCCGTGGAGGCGGGGGCGTGATCCGGCTCACCCAGACGGCACCGGGCGGTGGCTGCTCCTGCAAGGTGGCGCCGGGGATGCTCGAGCGCCTCTTGGCGGCGGCGGGCGGGGGGATCGGCGCCCGAACGGCGGGCGCTGGCCTCGACGACCACGGGCTGGTCGTCGGGACCGAGCACGGCGACGACGCCGCAGTGGTGCGGATCGACGGCCGCCGGGCGATCGTGGCCACGACCGACTTCTTTCCCCCGGTCGTCGACGACGCCTACGACTGGGGGCGGATCGCCGCCGCCAACGCGTTGTCCGACGTCTACGCCATGGGGGGCCAGCCCCTCGTGGCCCTCGGCCTCCTCGCCTGGCCGGTCGACGAGCTGCCCGAGGAGCTGGCCGTGGAGGTGCTGCGGGGCGGGTCGTCGGTCGCCGGGGAGGCGGAGTGCCCCATCGCCGGCGGGCACACCATCGCCGACACCACGCCGAAGTACGGGCTGGCGGTGACCGGGACGGTCGACCTCGATCACCTGCTCCGCAACGACGCCGCCCGCCCGGGGGTTCCGCTGACCCTCACCAAGCCGCTCGGCATCGGCGTCCTGAACGCCCGGCACAAGGCGACGGGGGAGGTGTTCGCCGAGGCGGTGGCGACGATGGCGGCGCTCAATCGTGACGCCGCACGGGCCGCAGTGGCGGCGGGCGTGCGGGCGGCGACCGACGTGACCGGGTTCGGGCTGCTCGGCCACCTCTTCAAGTTGGCCCGGGCGAGCGGGGTGCGGGCGGTCGTCGAAGCCGGCGCGGTGCCGTACCTCGACGGAGCCCGGCAGGCGCTGGCGGACGGCTATCTTCCCGGCGGCTCGGTCCGGAACCTCGAATGGGTCCGGCCGCACCTCGGTTCGTCAGTGCCCGACGAGGAACTGCTGCTTCTCGCGGACGCCCAGACGTCCGGCGGGCTCCTGGTGGCGGGCGAGATCCCCGGCCACCCGGTGATCGGTGAGGTCCTGGCCCCTGACGACAGTTTGCCCACGCTCCGGGTGTGCTGACGGTGTGCTGACGGCGCGCTGACGGCGGCAGTTCCGGTCAGGCTGCCTCGGGCATGCCGCGGACCACCACGACCGGGCAGGCGGCGTGGGCGACGCAGTGGCGACCGACGGACCCGAGCAACGCGCGGGCGAACCCGCCGCGTCCCCGGTTCCCGACGACCAGCAGGTCGGCGCCCTCTGCGTGGGCGAGGAGCGCCTGGGCCGGCGGCCCGTCGACGACGACGGTCTCGACCGGCACGGACGGCGGTGTGCCCACCACGTCGTGCACCAACCGGTCCAATTGATGGCGGAACGGTGCGAGATGGTCGGCACCGGGCGGCTCGCTCGGCAGCCACATGTCCGGATAGGCACTGTCCCAGGTGCTCACCGCCACGAGCACGTCCCCTCGGCGCTGCGCCTCCCGGACGGCCCACAGGAAGGCCCGGACCGATGACGGAGACCCGTCGACGCCGACCACGATGCGTCCCATCCGCCAAGCGTCACACGACCGGGGGTCGAAGGGCAGGGCCGAAGGTCCTGCACGCGTTGGTAGTGTCTCGGCCGGAGGTGTCTAGGCGCCTGGTGGGCCTCCCCGCCTTCAAAGCGGGTGGGACGGGTCGATCCCGTCCGGCGGGTTCGATTCCCGTCCACCTCCGCGAGCGCGTCACCTCGAGGACGCGGGAAGGGACGGCTCGGCGCGTCAGGCGGACGGCGGCTCCAGGGCCTGGAAGGGGATGCCGGCCAACAGGCCGTCGAGCCAACCTGCGAGCTGAGCCAATTCGAGCCGGAGCTCCGTCGGGCCGGGCGCGTCGCCGACGCGCCTGGCGAGCAGGGCTCGCAATTCCTCGGCGAGGGGGACCGGGAGCACCGCCTCGAGCTCTGCTCGCCAGCACCGCTCCATCGTGGTCAACCGGGGGAGGAGCTCGCCGTCGTCGAGCGTTGCCAGGTCGGTGACCTCTGCCCGGACGGCGCTCAGCGAGTGCTCGATGCGCCACAGCTCGCCCAGGTGGTCGACCGCGTCGCGTTCGGGTCCCCCGTGGTCGCTCGCGCTGGGTCCTCTCTCCACCGGTACGTCCGTCATGACCACCGCCCTCCCTCTTGACGTCGCTGCACCATGGGTGATCGTCGCGGCTCGAACGCCCCCCCGGTAGGGGCCAAGGCCACTACTGGGGGGGCCGTGGGAGCGGGTCGGGACGTTGTGCCCTATTGATGCGCGCCGACGCTCCGTACCCTGACCGTAGGAGCTGGCGCGAGGAGCCCAGGGGGTCGAGATGACGAACGAAGAAGTGCTCAGCGCAGCCGTTCGGTCGTGGGTCGAGGGCACGCTGCCGGGAGATGTTGCGGCGGCAGATTGCGCCGTCGGCACCGCGCGGACCGCCTACCGGAGCGGCGCCACGGTGGGGGAATCCTGCGAGTTGGCCCGGTCGCTGGTGGAGAGCTGGGTTCGCCACCCGGCCTACAGCGGCCGCCTCGCCGCCGCCCGCCAGCTCCGCCTCGCGTCGTGACCCTCGGGGACGCCGGCCCGGACGTCTGGCTCGACGGGGTGTGGCGCAACCAGCTGGGGTCACGTGTGCGGCTCGTCGCGGAACTGGACGGGTCCCTGGCCGGCACCTACGAGTCGGCCGTGGGGGACACACGCCTGCCGCAGCCGTTGCTCGGTCAGTGCGAGGCCGTGGCGCCGAGCGGGCCTGTGGTCCTCGGGTTCGTGGTGCGTTGGCCCGCAGCGGGATCGGTGGCGGTGTGGGCCGGGACCATCGACGACCGCCTCGACCGCATCCACGCCAGCTGGCTCCTCGTCGAGGGCCGCGAGGCACCCGGCGCCTGGGGCTCGACGCGGACGGGCACCGACGAGTTCCGCCGTGAGGAGGAGCTGCGCGGTGAAGAGCCGCGAGCACGAGCAGACGACGAGCTGCTCGAGGAAGCCCCTGGGGGCGCGCACGGCTCGGGGAAGGAAGCGGCCGGAGGCATGCATCGTCCGGCGGCGTGAACGCGCCGCACTCGCGGTGGCAGGGCCGTGGCGTGAGGCCGACGCCTGCGCGCCGAGCGGGTCAGGGCGGGTCAGGCCGGGCCCACGTCCTCCCACAAGGTCCGGAGCTCCGGCGGCAAGGCTGCGCTGACGGCGCCGGCGTCCCCCGGGACGAGCTCCCGGAGGGCTCCGAGCACGGCGGTCGTGATGGCGTTGGCGCGGTCCGCAGGCATCGCCGGGGTCGTGCCGACGATACGCCCCACCAGATCGGGGACCGTGCGGGGCGGCCGCGCCCCGGCGATCCGTCGCGGCGGGGTGAGCAGGGGGCGCACGTCGGCCGGCAGGTGGGAGGAGAGGTGGTCCCGCTGTTCGGCGGGCAGCCGGTCGGCGAACGTGGCGAGGACCCCTCGGACGACCCTGGGCGCCGTCGCGGCGTCGACACCCGACCCTTCGGCCGCCTCCAGCAGCTTCCGTCGGGCCACCGTCGGCGGCCGCGAGGCCGCCCTCCCGGCGGACGGTCGCGTGTCACCGGGGGTCAGCCCGACGTGCAGGTAGGACTCGACGCCGGCCACGCCTGAGACGCCGGCGACGGCTCGCTCGATCTCCTCGGCTTCGGCCTCGCTGTCGACCTCGCCGTGCAGCAGCACCACATGGTGCTCGACCATCACGTGGAGGTGGGGCAGGTCGAGGCGGTGCTCGAGCCGGCCCAAGCTCGAGCGGACCCGGTCAGCCAGCACGTTGTCGATGACGGAGGGGTCGGGGTGCCGGCCGCCGAGGTGATAGCTGACCCCCTGGATGCGGCCCTCGATGTAGCGCAGGTGCCGGGCGGTGCGGATCAGCTCCCGCCGCGCCACGTGGTTGAGGTGCGTCCCGGGCCGCAACAGCACCGCCCCACCGGCCACGGTCCCCGCCACCACCAGACCCCCCACCGTCCTCCGCATGGCCGGGCTGGTCGCGTTCATGCTTGACCTCCAGAGTCGCTCTCTCGCGACGAGTGTGCGCCGGTGGAGGGCGTGGGCGTAGAGGCCAAGGACCGTTGTGCCCGTGTGCGCCAGGTGGCGGGACGGGCGCCCCCGCCCGGCGGCCCGGCGCTCAGCTCGAGGGGACGCGCCATTCGACCATGGTGCCGGCGTTGTCGCCGGGGCGCACGGCGAACGAGCCGCCGAGGCTTCGGGCACGCGCCGCCATGTTGGCGAGCCCGTTGCCGAGCCGGCGGTGCTCGGGCTCCGGCAGGCCGACACCGTCGTCGGCGACCGACAGCCCGATGCCGCCGTTGACCGTCACCGAGATCTCGACGCTCGACGCGTGGGCATGGCGGGCGATGTTGGACAGGGCTTCGCGCAGCACCGCGAGGAGCTCCTCGGCCCGTGTGGGTGGCACGGTGTCGACGGGACCCGAGAAGCGAACGTTGGAGCGAATGCCGAGCACGTCGCACTCCGCTGAGCACACGTCGAGCACCCTCGTGCGCAGCCAACGCTCGGACCCCGGGGGCGCCAGCTCGAAGATCGAGGACCGGAGATCGGTGATGGCCTCGTCGAGGTCGTTGACCACCTGCACGATGCGCGCCCGAGCCGCGGCGTCGACGAGGCAGCCACCGACCGAGGACGCGGCGAGGCCGGCCGCGAACAGGCGCTGGATGACCCGGTCGTGGAGCTCCCGGGCGATGCGGCGGCGGTCGTCGAGCACGGCGATCGCGCGCTGGGCGGCGAGGAGACGGCGCTCGGTCGCCAGGCGCTCCGACACGTCGCGGGCGACGGAGATGAGCCACCGGGCGGCCGGGGAGCGCTCGTCGGTCACCGGATGCTCGAGCGTCACCTCGACGTCGACCTCGGTGCCGTCCGCTCGCCGGTGGACCGTGCCGAACACGATCGCCTCCCCGGGTCCGAGGCGCTCGATCATCTGCCGGTGGTCCGTCTCGGTCAGCGTCGGCTTGATGTCGAGCTGGGTCATCCCGAGGAGCTCCTCCTTCGAGTAGCCGAGCTGGTGGACCGCTCCCTCGTTCACGTAGACGAACCGCAGGGTGTCCCGGTCGAAGATGAGCATGGCATCGGTGGTGGCGTCCAGGAGCCCCTGGACGGCTCGTGCCCGCACTTCGGCGGCAACTCGCTCGCTGATGTCGCGAACCGACACGACGACGTAGGTGGACCGCCCCACCGGCAGGGGACTGAGGCTGATCTCGGCGGCGAGGTCGGAGCCGTGCTTTCGCCGCCCGTACAGCGTGAGGCCTGCCCCCATGGCCCTGGCGCGCGGCTCCTCGTGGAAGTCCTGGCGATGGCGGACGTGGATCTCGCGCAGGGCGTCGGGGACGAGGAGCTCGACGGACGCGCCGACCAGCTCGTCGGCACCATAGGCGAACATCTGTGCCATCTGCTCGTTGACGAACACGAGGGTGCCGTCCTCGTCGACGACGGCGAGTCCGTCGGGAACCACGTCGATGAGCGCCGAGGCGAAGAGCTGGACGAAGCGCTCGGCGCCGTGCGCTGCGGGCCACTCGAAGGCGGGTTCGTAACCGGGCTCCCGTGGGGCTGCTGCGTGGGGACCCAGGGTGGACGCCTCGTCGCTCATCGCAGCCCCTTGCACCAGCGGTGCCCGCACCGACACGACGGTTGGGCTCTACCCGCCCATTATGCGACCGCAACGGAAAGGCAGCAAGGGCCGCAAGGGACTTTGGACCCTGTGCGGGGAGCGGTGCCGGGGTGCATGCTGGCGGGACCGTGGCAGTGGACGGCCATGGTGTCAGTCACAACGGTGAGCAAGGCGTCCGTCCCCCTCCGGGCGCCTTGTTTGCCGCCCCGGGAAGGACGCTTGCGGGTGACGCGCAGGACAGGCGACGGGAGCTGGGGGCGGGGTTCGCGTGGTCACTAACTACGCACGGATCGAGGTCGTCGTCGAGAGCGTGCCGATGTCGGCGCTCGTCCGACGGGACGGCACCGCCACCGTCGACCCGGCGCTCCGTCGCCGGCTGGAGCTCCTGGAGTCGCTCGGAGAGGTCCTCGGGACCGGGCGGCGCTCCGCAGCCGGAGACGACCCCCTGACCACCGTCCTCGCCATCCTCCGGGCGTCCGACCTCGTGCTCTCGGTCACGTTCCTCGACGACCGCTCCTCGGTGGGTGTCGCCTTGGGTGCGCGCGCCGATGGCGTCGGGGGAGCCGACCCTCGCCCGTAGCCGCCGACGCCGCCGACCGCCGTCCGGTTCGGAGGCCGTCAGACCTTCTGTCAGAGCTTGTAGCCCAGCCGGCGGAGCAGCGCCTTGCGTTCGGCCTCGTCGGCGGCCGTCTCGATCCCCGCCGGGGGAAGCCCGTCGACCACGCCCACCACTGCTCGGCCGAGATCCGTCTGAGCGACGACGATCTCCACGGGATTGGCCGTGGCGCAGAAGAGCGTGCACACCTCCGGGACCTGCTTGAGGGCGTTCAGGACCGACAGCGGGAACGCCTCTCGCAGGTACACGACGAAGGCGTGGCCGGCCCCGATCGCCTCGGCGCTCCCGGTCGCCAGCGCGACCAGGTCCGGATCGTTGCCGGACCGCCGGACCAGGCACGGTCCCGACGCCTCGCAGAAGGCGACGCCGAACCGCACGTGGGGCCCTGCGGAGGCCAGGGCCTCGTGGAGGTCCTCGACGGTCTTGACGAAATGGGCCTGCCCGACGATGACGTTGACGCCCTCGGTCATCTCCAAGGGCACGGCGCTCATCTCGATGTCCACGCCGCACCTGCCTTTCCTGCGGTTGGCGCCGGGGACCCGCCCCGGGCGACGTACCCGACACAGCCCTCGAGCGTCGACAGCTGCGGGTAGTCGCGCTCGGGGATCTCGAGACCCGTGGCGTGGTGCAGGCCGACGACGAAGTTCAGGAAGTCGAGTGAGTCGAGGTCCAGTGCCTCCTGGAGCGTCTCGTCACTGGGGACGGTGCCGAGGTCCGCCTCGGGTGCGACCTGGTGGAGCACCCGCAGGACCGTTTCGCGAGCCTGGTCGTCGTTCACAATTCCTCCGGTCTCTGGAGCACTCGATCGATCTCGGCCAGGAACCGGGCACCTCGGCGCCCGTCGCTGACCCGGTGGTCCGCCGACAAGGTGACGGTCAGGCACGGGTGCACTCCGAGCATGCCCGCGAGCGCCACGGGGCGCTCGGTCACCCGACCGAAGCCCACCAGCGCCACCTGTGGCGGGTAGATGACCCCGAACACCGCCTCCACGCCGAGGTCGCCGAGGTTCGTCACGGTGATGGTCGGATCGCTCATCTCCGAGCTGCGCAGCGCGCCGTGGCGTGCCCGGTCGACGACCTCTTGCAGCTGGGCCATCACCCCCTCCACGGCGAGCGTGTCGACGTCGTGGACCGCCGGCGCCAGCACCCCTCCGGTGCGGAGGGACACGGCCACCCCGACGTGGACGGCCGGGCTGGGTCGGAACTCCCCGTCGACGTAGAAGCCGTTCATCTCCGGCACGCGTCGGGCGGCCCGGGCCGTGGCCTTGAGCAGGAGCGCAGCCAGGACCAGCCGTGTGGTCACGGGGCGGTCGGCATTGGCGCGCTCGAGCCACAGGGAGGCGGCGGTGACGTCGACGGTGGTGCTGAGGTAGTAGTGGGGGATCTCGCGCTGGGAACGGGACATCAGGGAGCCGATCGCCTTGCGCAGCGTCGCCTGGCGGCCGGCGTCGGGGCGCACCGGCGTCGGGGTCGGTTCCGCCGGAGCGGGCGTGGCCGTCTCGGGTGCCTCGGGTGGTACGGCCGGGATGGATGGTGGTTGTGCCCGTGGCGCGGCCGCGGCAGGTGGCGCGGCCGCTGCAAGCTGGCGCACGTCCGCCTCGGTGATGGCACCCGCCGGCCCCGTGCCGTGGACGGCCCTGAGGTCGACTCCCAGCTCGGAGGCCCGCCGGCGGGCCAGCGGCGAGGAGCGCGTCCGCCGATGCCTCCCGTCACCGTCGTGCGACGCCGCCCGTTCGACGTCAGCGCGCGTCACCGTGCCGCCGGGCCCGGTGCCGGCGAGGCCTCCGAGGTCGATCCCCCGAGCGGCCGCGAGCCGGCGGACGACGGGCGACAGGGTCCTCTCCGTCCCTGGCGCCGACCGCTCGGCGCGTGTCCGGTGCGTGCGACGGGCGGGCGAAGGCGTGCCGCCGCGGGTGCGGCGCCGGGGGCCCGGACGCACCTCGCCTGGAGCGATCACCCGGGCGAGGGTGGTGCCGACGGGGACGCGCCGTCCCTCGGGCACCACCAGCTCGTCGACCACCCCGTCCTGGAAGATCTCCACCTCGATGGTGGACTTGTCGGTCTCGACCTCCGCGACGAGGTCGCCCCGGTGCACGGTGTCCCCCGCCGCGACGAGCCACCGGGTCACCGTGCCGGCGTCCATGTCGGCACCCAGGGAGGGCATGGTGAAGTCCGCCATTCAGGCCGCCATGTGGTGCACCGCCTCGACGACGGCGCCCGGCGACGGCAGGGCGGCCTCCTCGAGGTGCTTGGCGTAGGGTACCGGGACCTCGGCGGCGCACACTCGGGCGACCGGCGCGTCCAGGTCGTAGAAGGCCTCCTCCGTGATCCGGGCGCTCACCTCCGCCGACAGGCTTCCCGACCGCCAGCCTTCGTCGACGACGACGGCTCGATGGGTGTGCTGCACGGAGGCGACGATGGTCGCCGTGTCGAGCGGACGCAGCGAGCGCAGGTCGAGCACCTCGGCCGACGTGCCTTCGCCGGCGAGGTCGTCCGCGGCAGCGAGCGCGGTGCGCAGCGTCCCGCCGTAGGCCAGGAGGGTGACGTCCGTCCCCGGTCGTCGCACCGCGGCGGTCGTGAGGTCCACGACGGGCGCGTCCGCGGCCAGCTCCCCCTCGGCGTTGTAGAGCAGGCCGTGCTCGAAGACGAGGACGGGGTCGGGGTCGCACAACGCCGGCCACAGCATGCCCCGTGCGTCCTGCACCGTCGCGGGTGCGAGGATGCGGAGCCCAGGAACGTGCGCGTACCAACCCTCCAGGCTGTGCGAGTGCTGGGCGGCCAGCTGCCGGCCGGCACCCGTGGTCATCCGGATCACCAGCGGGACGTTGAACTGCCCGCCCGACATGTGGCGGAGGGTGGCCGCGTTGTTGACGATCTGGTCCAGCGCGAGGAGGCTGAAGTTCACGGTCATGATCTCGACGATCGGTCGCATCCCGCCCAGGGCGGCACCGATGCCTGCCCCTACGAAGGCCGACTCCGAGAGCGGCGTGTCGATGATGCGCTGGGGGCCGAACTCCTCCAGCAGCCCGAGACTGACGGCGTAGCACCCCCCGTACCGGCCGACGTCCTCGCCCATGAGGAACACCCGTTCGTCCCGGCGCAGGGCGTCGCGCAGCGCCTCGCGCATCGCCTGGCGGTAGGTGGTCGTGGTCACGGCACCCGGCTCTCGGCCAGTGCCTGGCCGGCGACGGCTTCGGCGCCAGCGTCGGCGTCGGCGTCGGCGACGCAGAACCGCGTCAGGTCTTCGACGGGCTCGAGGGTCCCGGACTCGGCGTAGGCGGTTGCGTCGTCGACTTCTGCCTGCACCCCGTCCTGGATGGCTCGCCAGGTGGCCTCGGAGAGGAGCCCGGCCTCGGTCAGCTCGGTCACGAGCGCCGGGATCGGGTCCCGCTCCTTCCATCGCTCGATCTCGGCTTTGTCGCGGTAGCGGTCCGGGTCGTACATGGAGTGCGCCCGGAACCGGTAGGTGCGGAGCTCGACGAAGTAGGGGCCGCCGCCGGCGCGCACGGCGTCGGCCGCCCGGCGAGCCGTATCCTCCACGTCTCGGACGGACATCCCGTCGGCGGCCCAGGCGGGCATCCGGTAGGCGGAGGCCTTGAGGGCGAGGTCGGTCTCCGCCTGGGCGCGGGCCAGCGACGTGCCCATGGCGTAGAGATTGTTCTCGCAGACGAACAGGACCGGCAGGTGCCACAGGGCGGCGAGGTTCATGCTCTCGTGGAACTCGCCCTCGGCCACCGCCCCGTCACCGAAGAGGCAGGCCGTCACGCGCCGCCGGCCCTGGAGGTGGTCGGCGAGCGCCAGGCCGATCGCCACGGGAAGGCCGCCGGCCACGATGGCGTTGCCGCCGTAGAAGCGCGCCCCGGCATCGAAGAGGTGCATGGATCCCCCGCGGCCGCGACTGGTGCCCTCGACCTTGCCCTCGAGCTCGGCCAACACCGCCCGCATCGAGATGCCGCGCGCCAGCGCGTGCCCGTGCTCCCGGTACGTGCTGACCACGGCGTCCTCCGGGCCGAGCGCCTGGAAGACCCCGACGGCACAGGCCTCCTCGCCGATGGCGAGGTGGAGGAACCCGCGGATGGCCGAGGCGCTGTAGAGCTCGACGCAGCGTTCCTCGAACCGGCGAATGCGCAGCATCTGGCGGAGCAGCTCGAGGTCGTGGGTCCCGTCCTTGCTCACGACGCGCCCTCCCGGTCCGAGGTGGCGGCGCCCCAGCCCTGGAGGGCGCGGTCTCGAAGGACCCGCCGCAGCACCTTGCCGCTGCGGGTGTGGGGCAGGTCCTGGTCGAACTCGATCTCCCGCGGCGCGACGGCGGCACCCAGGCGTCGCCGGGCGTGCCCGAGCAGCTCGAGGCGCAATTCGTCGGAGGGTGCGACGCCCGGCCGTAGCGCGACGTAGGCATGGACGACGTCGCCGACGATCGGGTCCGGGAGGCCGACGACGCCGGCCTCGGCGACCGCCGGGTGCTCGAGAAGGGCCGATTCCACCTCGAACGGCCCGATCAGGTGCCCCGCCGACTTGATGACGTCGTCGGCCCGGCCGACGAACCAGAAGTAGCCGTCGTCGTCTCGTCGGACCAGGTCGCCGCTCAGGTACCAGCCCCCGAGGAACGCCGCCCGGTAGCGCTCCTCGTCGCCGAGGTAGCCCCGGAACATGGACGGCCACGGAGCGTGGAGCGCCAGCTCGCCGACTTCACCCTGGCCCGCTTCGAGCGGTGCGCCGTCCGGCCCGACACGGACGGAGCCCTGTGGGTCGCGCGACAGGACCGTCGCCTCGATCCCGGGCACCGGTCGCCCCATCGACCCGGGCCGGATGTCCATGGCCGCGTAGTTGGCGATCATGATGCCGCCGGTCTCCGTCTGCCACCAGTTGTCGTGGACGGGAACGCCGAGCACTTCCTGGCCCCACGTCACGAGCTCGGGGTTGAGCGGCTCGCCGACGCTGGCGACGAACCGCAGCCGTCGGAGGTCGCGGCCCCGGGCGAGCTCGGGACCGGCGCGCCGGAGCATCCGCAAGGCGGTGGGCGACGTGTACCAGACGGTCACCCGTTGCGACTCGAGGACCTCGTACCAACGTTCGGCGTCGAAGTCGCCTTCGTCCACCACGCTGGTGACGCCCGCCACGAGCGGCGCCACGATCCCGTACGACGAGCCGGTCACCCAGCCCGGGTCGGCCGTGCACCAGTAGACGTCGTCGGGGTGCAGGTCCAGCACGAGGCGGCCGGTCGCCTCGTGCACGACGACGGCGTCGTGCACGTGCACCGCTCCTTTCGGCGGGCCGGTGGTACCGCTGGTGAAGTGGAGGAGCGCCATGTCGTCGGGCGACGTGCGGGGGATCACGTACTGGCTCGCTGCCGCTGCGAGGAGCGGCGGCAGCGCCAGCGCGCCGTCGGGCGCCTCGTCGGGGTGGGCCACGTCGGCGAGGAGCACGTGCCGGAGCGCGGGGAGGCGGTCCCGGACGGGCGCCACCTTGTGGCGGAACAGCGTGGCCGTGGTGAGGAGCACGGTCCCGCCACCGAGCACCAGTCGCTGGCGAACCGGTTCGGGGCCGAAGACGGGAAAGAGGGGCGCGACGACGCAGCGGTGCTTCAGCGCTCCCAGCACCCCGGCGTAGAGCTCCGCCGTCCGGGGCATGAGGACGAAGATCCGCTCGCCGGCGGCGACGCCCAGTTGCGCGAGGACGTTGGCGAAGCGGCTGGACTCGTCGGCCAGGTCGCCATAGGTGAGCGTCCGGTGGGCACCTCGCCGGTCGATGCACGAGAGGGCGACGCGGGACCGGGCCTGGCCGCTGGCATGGCGGTCGACCGCCTCGTGGGCGATGTTGAGGCCTCGCCCGTCGGGCAGGCCCTCGAGGGCCGAGCGCGCGTCCGCCCAACGGAACCCTGCCCGCTCCTTCCCGTAGTCGGGCATGTTCGGGGCGACCGCGGCGGGCCACGAGACCTTGGGGTTCGTCGTCGGCGGCACCATCGGCCCTCCTTCCGGCGGCGGACCCGGGGGCGACCACGCCTTGCCCCGGCGCCGTGTCGTCCCCGGTCCGCGCCGCCACTGTGCGCCGCCGTGCCCGGCGACCTCAAGGGTCCAACGTCACCTCGACGAGCCGCCGTCGGCGTCGGCGGGGACGAGCGAACGTACCAACGCCACGAGCTGGTCGTCCCCCGGAGCGGCGGCGAGGGATGGCGCGCCGGACGGAACGGCCGCGCCGCCGGGCCCGATCACGGCGAGCCGCACGCTCGTCGTGGTGGCGTGCGCGCTCGCCAGCCGCTGCCCTGTGGGGTCGGGCACGGCATCGATGACGAGGTCCGCGCCGGCGGCCAAGGGACAGGCGCGACCCTCCATCGGAGGGCATGACGCCCACCCGCCGGGCGGTCCGGAGCACGCCATCACCCGGTACCCGGCGGCGCGGAGGACGGCGTCGCCGCGCCATCGGCCTCCCGGGGTCTCGACGACGACGCGGCGCCCGGTAGCGCGCGGCGCCCATGAAGGGATGGACGATGCCGTGCCCACCACCACCCGGACGATGGCGGGACGGTCGTCGTGGTCGAGGACGGCACAGCCCCGGCGCCGCAGCATGGACAGCATCCGACCGTTCGTGACCAGGACCTCGGCTTGGAGGTTGGCCACACCCCGCTGAGCCGCCGCGCCGAGGAGGACGTCGAGGAGGTAGGGCCCGAGCCAGCCCCGAGCCCCGGCGGCCACCGTGATGCCGAGCTCCGCGTCGCCATCGGGCAGCGGCGAGAAGGTGGCTTCGGCGACGAGGGTGCCATCGGCCGGTTCCCGTCCGCCGTCTGCCGCCGGGTCGCGCAGGGCCGCTTCCGGGTCACGTTCGCCCGGCTCGGCGCTGTCGGGCGGTGCCGTGGCGATCGTGGCGACCAAGCCCGCACCGGCGCTCGTGGCCTTCGCCACCATGTCGGCCACGAAGCTCTCCGGTGGAGGTCGGGTGCCGAAGAAGCGGAGGTAGAGGTCGTGCGCTCCGAGCGCGCGGTACAGGCGGCTGATGCCGGGAGCGTCGTCCAGCTCCATGGGCCGGATGGTGAGCAGCCGGTCTCCGGGCAGCTCGATCTCGCGGTGCGCGGGCGACGCGGGGGCGCGCCGCACCCGCCGGGGGACTGCGCTCGGACCGGCGGCAGTGGCGACGGCGGCGGCCCGCGGTGGCATGCCCTCGGCTTCGTGCTGCCGGCGCACGGCACCCAGTGCCGAAGGGCCCGGGGGAGGCCCGGTCCGGGCGACGTCATCGGGCGGGAGCGGCGTCAGGCTCCGGTCCGCAACGCCGCCAAGGCTGGGAGATCGCCGTTCTTCAGCCACTCGATGGCGGCGTCGGTGGCGCTGAGCACGGCGGCCGAAGGTGGCAGGCGGCCGGCGCCGTGCAGCACGCGCACCAGCGCGTCGCCCCCGAGGACCGTGGTCGGCTCGTTCCGCAGCGCCGCCGCGACGGCGAGCGATCCCGCTGCCCAGGCGGGCTCCTCCACGCGGCCGAGGGCGCCGGCCCACAGGACCGTGCGCGAGCCCTCGATCGCCTCGGCGAACCGCACACGCGTGCGCGGCCCGATGTCGACCACCCGGCCGCCCTCGGTGCCGAGGGCGTCGGTCACGAGCGTCGATCCGTCCTGGGACTCCCACACGAGGTCGATCGGGAGAACGAGGCCGTGCCGGATGCGGCGAGACAGTCCCACCACGGCGCGGCATTCCTTGAGGAGCGGTGCTGTCGGTGTGGCGGCCGCGAGCTCCCCGATCGCCTGGAGCACGGGGCGTGCCAGCGCCCCGCCCAGGAGCACGGTGTCGGCTCGCAGGATGAGGCCCTCCAAGCCGCGCAGGCGAGCGGTGCGGTCGTCACCGCCGAGGACCGCGACGAACGGTCGCGGCGGCTCGGCGAGGCACTCCAGCGCCTCCAGGTCGTGCTGGAGGCTCCGGCCGGCAGCGGACGGAAGGCGGCGTGGCGGCACGGTGAGCGACGGAAGGGGGAGGAGCGAGTCCTGCAGCGTGTCGTTGACGAAGAGGTCGTGCCCCGCCACCAGCTCGGCGACGGAGGCTTCGTCCTCCGACACGGCTCGGACGGCGATGACCTGCCGGAGGCGTGCCGCGGTCGGCCGGAGCATCGCCTGAACGGTGGCCAGCGTCTGCTCCTGCTGCTCGGAACCACCGTCCAGGTCGCCGCAGACCGTCACGCGGGCGCCATGGCCGAGGAGCCATCCGACCGTGGCGGCCAGGCAGCCGGCCCGGTGCGTTGCCAGTGGCTCGGCAGGGTCCCCGGAGAGGGGACGGTCGAGCGTGGCGCGGACGAGCACCGCCCGCCCCGTGGGGTCGGGAAGGTCTTCCAGCCACGGCACCGACAGCTTGGTCGCCTTGGTCGCCGCCACGCCCATCTCCCGAGATCGTGGGGGACCTTCCGGTCCCGCAGCGCGGCTTCGGGGTGCAGCCCCCGTCAAGCCGCCCGGCCCGTCGGCCGCCGGGGCCGCCGGCGTCGCCCGGCGGGCTGCCGGACGAGGTCAGCGGCGCGTCCCAACGAGGGATCGAACTGGACCGGACCGGTCGGGAGCGGGCGCCACCAGGGCGGTGGTACCCCCGCTTCGACCCGACGAGACGTGGATCTGTCCCAGGGTCGCATGGCTCTCCTTCCACCGGGTCCTGACGCGCCACTGCGTCATGGGAGCTTGCGCCGGCGCGGCACCGCCGGGAAGGGTCTTTCGGCACGTTCTGCCGTCTGCCGTCTGCCGGTCGTCCCGGCCTTGCGATCAGCGCAGCACGCGGTCCTGGATCGCCGCAATGAGCTCGAGGCGCGCCTGCTCGACCGCAACCGCCGTGCTTCGGTCGCCGACCATGGCCTCGGCCTCGTGGAGCCGCGTTGCCAGTTCCCCGTCGTGGAACACGTCGCGCACCCATCGGGAGAAGTCGTGGTGCGGGCAGTGGTGGCGGAGGACGGCGTCCTCGCAGCGGGTGAGCTCGGCTTCGAGCTGCACGAGGTTGGCGGCGAGGACCCCGGTGAGCTCGTCCGAATTGCGCCGGAAGTGAAAGCAGTGCCCCGGGTCGAGCGGCCGGTGCTCGTACTTGTGGAGGTGCCGCAGGTGAGGGGTGGCTCGCAGGCCGACGATGAAGGGCGACGCCCGTGCCCGTCCGGTGCGTCGGGCGAGGACGGCGTGCCCTTCGGCGCTCGCCTCCAGGAGCTTCGCCATCTCGAACCTCGGCATCTCGGCGACGGCCGCCGCCAGCGTCGCGACGTGGTCGTCGGGGCCGCTCGGGTCGGTCGCCACGACGACGTCGAGGGCGGCCAACGTCTGTGGCGGGAGCGCGTCGGGTCGCCAGGTCACCAGGCAGTATCCCTTGTAGGCGGGTTCGAGGCCTGCCAGGGATGGCAGCATGCACCCGAGGAGCTGGTCCGCTTCGTCGACGAGGACCCAGTGGGGAAGGCCGGTCTCCCGCCGGTGCGCCTCCACGCGGGCGAGGAGGTCGCGCTGGAACTGGATGCCGGCGCTCGTGGCGACGCCGGACAGATCGACGATCACCGACGCGTACCGGTGGTGGAGAAGGCGCAGCACGGCATCGGGTGCCGGGAGCACTTCGTCGCCCCCGACGACGAGGGCTCCCGGGAGGCGGCCGAGGCCGACGTGGTCGCCTTCGGGGTCGACGACGAGGACCGAGTAGTCGAGGTCGATCAGCTGCTCGGCGAGCAGCCCGGCGATGTAGGACTTTCCCTGTCCCGTGCCACCCGTCACGAGCACGTTGACCTGCGACGCCGGGAGCATGACGTCGCCGCCGGCGGGGGAGGCCCCGAGGCGGACCTGCCACCGGGGAGAGGGGCGGAGCCGCTGCCCGCCGAGCACGCGGTCCACGAACCGCGCCACCCCGGTGCCGTCCGCCTCGTCGAGGAGGACGTCGGCCACCGCCTTCAGCGGCGCCACCGCGTTGCCGACGGCCACTGCCAGCTCACTCTGCTCGAGCAGCGAGAGGTCGTTCTCGGCGTCGCCCACGGCGATGGCGTTGTGGAAGGAGAGACCCAGGTGGCCGAGGGCGCGGTAGAGGCCGCTGCCCTTCGACACGCCGGCGCTCAGGACCATGAGCTCGGACCGGTTGGCCACCGTCTGGCAGTCGAGCTGCAGGTCCCGGATGCACCGCACCACTGCCGGCTCGTCGGCGACAGAGGCAGCCAGGAGCGCCTCTCCCCGACGGAACCTCACCCCGGCCCGGTCCAGTGCGTCGTCCAGGCGGCGGTCCACCGGCAGCGCCAACAGGCGGTGGAAGTCGGGGGCCCACAGGACCGAGCCGTTCTCGGCGACGACGACGTCGATCGAGGCACCCACCGAAGGCCAGACCTGGCGGAGCTCCTCCATGATCCTGCCCGTGACGAGGGCGACGCGGAGGCCGGCCGCTCGGGCGTCGGCGAGCGCGTCGACGACCTCGGGGCGCGGCGCCTCTCCGCCTTCCGAGATCGTGCCGTCGAAGTCGATCGCCACGGCGCGGAAGTAGCCGAGGGCCGTCGGGGCGGTCATCGGCCGACGAGGACGCGGGCGGCGTCGCGGGGCAGGGTCACCTCCGAGAGTGTGCGCCCGGGCGGGTCTGGGCTGCAGGGTCCAAGGGCCCTCGACCTCCGCCCGTCGCCCTCCGCGCCAGGGTGCCGTCGCCGTCGCGCGCGCCACGGCGCAGGTCGGCGGCGAACACCCGCACGGCGGCCGATCGGGTCAGGGCGAGGCCGTCGTCACGCCGGCAAGTTCGTAGCGGGCCACCGAGAAGGCGAGCACCACCGGGACGTCCACGGCGAACATCACGAGCATGGTCGAGAGGATGACCAGCATGATCCCGCGCGTGCCGTCGAAGACGAAGACGAACTCGAGCATGCCGGCGATGACGAGGTAGGCGAGGAGGGCCCAGCGCAGGACCTGGAAGAACCGGTGCCAGGCGAACTGACGGAGGCGTGCCACCAAGGCGACGCCGACGACGAGCAGGACCGCTGCCCCGGCGAGCAGCCCCCAGGCCGGCCCGAGGGGCGCGCGTGCCGGAAGGTGGGCGGCGAGGTAGATCCCTCCCGCGATGACCAGGGCCATCGATGCGACCATGACCTGGTTCACGGGGGGACGGGAGGGGTAGACGGGCGGTGCCCCGGCGCCGGCCGGAGCACTTGCCCCTTCGGCTGCCGAAGGGCCGTCGTGCGGCTGGTGGGTCGTGGCCATGGACGGCGGTCCTCAGGTCGCCAGCCGGCTCATGATGACGAGCGTTGCCACCTGCATCGCCCCCGTCACGCCGGCGGCGTACACGAACCGGCGCATGAGGCGACCGACCAGCTGGCCGTCCGGGTGCGGCTTCCGCAACTCGAACAGCACGGCGAGGTTGGCCGGCTCCAAGAGGCCGAGGGCGACCACCGACATGACGCCGACCACCACGAAGGAGGCGACGACCCAGGCGTGGTGCGGGTAGGCGGTGCTCAGGTTGCCCAGATGGCGGGCCAGCTGCCACCCGGCGGCAAGGGTCAGGGTCACGAGCGTCGGCATCAGGAGCACCATCTTGGGCATGAACCGCTTCGTGAACTCGACACGAGCCGGGATCGAGAGCCTCCCGAGGATCGGTCCGACCACGAAGCCAACGAAGAGGTCGATGCCCGTCCAAAGACCCCCGGCGGCGACGTGGAAGAAGTCCAGCGCCCACAGCCAGTTGCCGGCGATGGCCGCCACCAGCACGGCGATGACGCCGAGCGCGATCGGAATGGCCCGTACCGGCACGACCTGGAAGTCGTCCGCGGCCGGCGGTGCGGTCCCGGCCTCGGCGGGCAGGGCCCGGTGGAGCGTGCCCGGATCGCCGACGGTGCCCGGGTCCCGTTCGAGGGTGGGCCGGCCGTCCGCCGTCAGTGCCATGGCCGTCCTCCTCTGCCCCTGGGGCGACGAGAGCGAACCGACGCCCCGGGCCCACCGGGCGTCGCTGGCCTGACGCTACTGCCGGCGCGCGCGGACCGCAACGCCCCGCCGGCCGTGCGGCGACCTCAGCGTGCGGCGGGCTCGCCGCTCCCGCCGTCGGTGGCCCGTCCCTCTCCGTCCCGACGGAGGTGCGACGTCCACCCGACGCCGTCCCACCACCGGGTCCGCCCGGCACCGGAGGGGTCGGGATCCGGGTACCAGCCGGCAGGAGGGCCCGGCGGACGGCGGGGTGGTGCGGCCGGCACGGGGGCCGGAGGTGGTGGACCGCCCAGTGGCTGGCCGCCGTACGGATAGCCGCCGTACGGCTGGCCGCCGGTTGGGCCGAGGCCGGGAGCGCTCAGTGTGCGGGGGGGCTCGATCACCCCCGCTGCCTGGCGGGCCTCGTGGACGGCGGCGAGCAGGTCGTCGAACCGGTCCACGTCGAAGAAGGCCACTTGCCCGACCACCGCGCCGGGCAGGAGCGGCCAACCCGTTGCGCGCAGCATGGTGGCGTTCCCACCGCTGAATGTGAGGGGCCGGCGGCGCTGCGGCAGGCCGAGCACCGCCCACACCACGGAGCCATGCCGGCCGTCGCGTCGCCGCAGGACGGCCACGGGGCCACCGACGGGTGCTTCGAAGAGCTGTCGGCCGCGGTGCCGCACGACGACGGCCCGCTGGTCGGTCACGGCGTACCGGGTGCGGCGGCGGTCTCGCCACTTGTACACGAAGCGCCCGGCGACGATGTACAGGCCGAACAGCGCGAGCGGGGCCCCGAGGGCGGCTCCGGCCACTGTGCGGGCGGCGATGGCGGAACCCTCCCAGATGGCGGCGAACGAGGCCCACACGAGCGAGAAGGGCACGAGGAAGGCGTCCTGGCGGGCGAACACGACGCCGGGGTCGGGCCCCCCCTCCCACAGGACCTGCTCACCGGGCCGGAGGTGGCCCGCCATCGCCGAAGGGGCGGAGCGCCCGTCGTGCGCGGGGGGCTGGGTCATGCAGGGACGATACTCACGGTGGCCCTGGGGCCGGCGTCGAGGCGGGCGCCAGCGACGTTGGGCCGGGGAGGGCGGCCGCCCCCGGATCGGCCACCAGCGCATGGTGACGACCTACCCGCCCCCCGCTGCCGGCGCCGCGTCGCCCAGCTCGGCACCTGCGGCGGGCTCGGGCGGCGCCTCCGGGGCAGGGTCCGTGTCGAGCGTGCGCATGGCCATGCCCTGGCGGGTGGCGATCCGGGCGAGGGTCCCGTCCACGAGGGCCAGGTCGCGCAGGACGAGGAGGGCGGGGGAGGGCGGGGCGTCGTCGGTCGCCAGCGCCCGTTCGGCCGCCCCGAACAGGGCACCCGCCCGGGTGTACACCGGCGCTGCCGGTGTGCCCCGGAGGCGTGCCGACAGGGCGCCGGCAGAGGCCGCGAGGATGGCCCGCGCGTGCGCCAGTGCGTCCGGGTCGACACCGGCCGGACGAGCCCCTTCGGTGTCGAACACCATGTTCCGTGAGTAGTGGCGGGCCGCCGCCGCTGCCGCCATGAGGCGAGCGACGCGGTCCTGGGAATCGGCCCACGAGACCATCCGCAGCGGCTGGGAGGTGGCGACCAGCGCCTGGTAGGCGGCGTCCACCCGCCGCCCCGCCGCCCGGAGGTCGAACGCACGGCCGTCCGACGGTGCCGACTGGGCGGTGCCGTCGCCTTCGGGCGGCGCCAGCACCGCTGCCGCCCCGTCGGCCAGCGACGCCACGGCGTCCACCAGGTCGGCGGTGGCCACGTCGAGGACCCGACGCGTGTGGAGCGGCACCACGGCCAGGACGGCCACGATGGCTGCGCCGGCTCCGACGGCGGTCTCCGCCAGGCGCTCGACGAGCAGCCCTCCCGAGAACTCGCCGAGCGAGAGGTAGGCCTGGGAGAGCGAGATCGTGACGGCCATGGCCATGAAGGCGTAGTTCACGCGGAACAGGTACATCCCGAGCCAGCTCGACACGACGACGACCACCAGGGACCACAGGCTGTGCGTGCCGACGGCGTCGACCAGCGCCGTGCCGACGACCACGCCGACCAGGGTCCCGGCGACGCGATAGGCGGCCTTGCGGAGCTGCTCGGCCACGGTGTTCGTGCCGACGAGGACGAGCACGGCCGCCACGACCGCCCAGTAGAAGCGCTGGGCATCCAGGGCGTAGCCGGCCACGATGGCGATGCTCACGGACACCGCCATCTGTGCGGTCGTCCGCAGGTAGGGAGCAAGGCGTACCCGGGCCCGGGGCAGGCCGGCCGCCTCCGTGCTGACGTCGGCCGACCCCGGCAGCCACCCGGCGCGCAGGGTGACGGCCGGCTGGAACCCGGCCCCGGCGTGCTCGCTGCCCGCCTCCCCGGCAGTGCCGTGGGTGGCGGCCCGCAGCGCGCCGGCCAGCGCCGGCAGCGCGCCGGCCAGCGTCTCGATGCTGAACGCGTACCGGTGCAGGACGACCTGCCGGTTGGGCCCCGTGCCGACCGTCGCCGGCACCCAGCGGCCCTCCATGGGGAAGAGTGCGCGCAGGCGTGCCGCCGCGTGGCGGGCTGCGCCGTCGTCGCCCGCGGCGATGCTCACGAGCCCCTCACGCACGAGCGACCGCACGGCGGGCCGAGGCTCAGCGGTCGCGAGGAGCTCGACGAACCGGGCGGCATTGCTGAGCGCCAGCTCCACGTCGAACAGCCGCTGGTGCAGCTGGACGGCGCGTTCGGCGGGGGCGCCCGCGGGCCGGTCGAGCTGGCCTTCGACGATCAGCGCGGCTTCGTCCAGACGCAGGATCCGTCGGCGCAGCGCCGTGCGGCGCCGGTCGGCCGGTTCGTCGAAGTACGTCACGGCGAGCGCCAGCACCCGCCGCACGAGGGCTTCGTACGACCGCATCGCGCGGCGGAGGTCGGCCGATGGCGAGGGCCGGAAGGCCACGACGGTGACGACGGCGGCCGCGGCCACGGCGAGTCCGATCTCGGCGGAGAGCCATCCGACGTCGCCGGGGCCGAGTGTCGCCGACAGGAAGTAGCCGTAGAAGTAGCCGATGAAGAGCAGGATCCCCCCCGGCGTGCCTCGCGGGCCGAACCGCCGCGCGTAGGCACCGGCGGTCAGCACGAGGACCATGACCACCAGCGCCGGCACCCGGCGGGTCCCGAGCCCGAGGCCCAGGGCGAGGGAGGAGATCAGCGCCGCCGGGACGACCAGCAGGGTCACCGCCTGGCCGGCGAGCGTCCGATCGTTCACGTTCATCGAGGTCAGTAGGCCGACCAGGCCGCCGAGGAGCAAGGCCACCACCAGGATGTCGTGGTGCTGGACGGCGATGGCGGCGAGCTGGGACTCGCCGGCATGCTCGGGCGCCGTGACTTCGAGCGCACCGGTGGCCCGCACGAACACCCACTCGGCGGCGAGCGCCAGCATGATCGTGAGCGCACCTCGGGTGGCCGAGCGGAGCCGGTTGAAGCCAGGGTCCGACCCCGCGATGGGGTCGACGACCGCCTGCCAGGCGTCGAGCAGGCGTGCGCTCCGCTGCCGGTCCGTCATCCTCCCCGGTCTACCGCGACCGGGCCGGTGCGTTCTCCTTGGCGGCGAGAGCGCACCGCTGGCGGTCGCCGGTGACGAACACACGTTCGTCACCGGCGATAGGCTCGGCGGTATGGCGCTGCTGCAGGGAAGCCTGTTCTCCGCCGGCGACCGGGTGGCGGTGCGGCCGGTCGAGGAGGGTCGGGCCCGACGGGTCCTGGCCTACGGGGCATGGGTCGACCACCGCCCGAATTGGGTAGTGGGGGCGGACGGGCTGTTCGGGCGCCTGTTGCACGCCGTGCCGTGGCAGGCCGAGCGACGGCCCATGTACGACCGGGTGGTCGCCGTGCCGCGGCTCCAGCGGTTCTACGGGGAAGCCGAGGCGCTCCCCCAGCCGGCGCTGGGCGAGCTCCGACGGGCGCTCGACGCGGCCTACGCCGCCGACCTCGGTGAACCGTTCCGCACGGTCGGGATGTGCCTGTACCGGGACGGGCGGGACAGCGTCGCATGGCATGGCGACACGATCGGCCGAGGATCGTTCGAGGACACCCTCGTTGCCATCGTGTCCTTGGGAGCTCCCCGCCGGCTCCTCCTGCGTCCCCGGGGTGGTGGGCCGGCGCTCCGGTTCGAGCTGGGCTCGGGGGACCTGCTGGTGATGGGCGGGAGCTGCCAGCGCACGTGGGAGCACGCCGTTCCCAAGACGGCCCGGACCGTCGGCCCGCGCATCAGCGTCCAGTTCCGCCCTCGAGGGGTGCGGTAGGAGCCGGCGCCTGCGGGCCCAACCCGGGGGACACCGAACAAACGGGACAATTCGCCGGGCTCAGGGTGTTTCATGTGTGGACCAGGGCGGTAGATAGTCAGTGCCCGGTCGGAGCATCGGGTGCCAGCCATAGAAGACGAGGCCCCTGGTAACCCCCCCTCCGCCCCAGGGGCCTCGTCGCGTTGGCGCACCGATGCCCGGCTCGGGCAGGTCCTGTGGGTGGTAGTCGCCGGGCCCGACCAGGATCCACAGGCTCCAGTCGCCGGGCTTGGCAGCGCTGACGGCTGTCTGGACCCGCCAGGGGTGCCGCCCCCCCGGCCGCGGCGGCGCTCCCCCGCCAAGGCACGGCGGGAACCCTACTGCGGGTCTTGGTCGCCATGCGGTGCCCGGGGCCGGTTCGGCAGGACCGCCGCCACGAGCACCGCCGCGGCGCCGACGACACCGGCGGCGGCCAGCACGGCCAGGTCCATGCCGCTCACGAAGGCGTCCCGGGCGAGCGCGGCGAGCAGGGCGCCGGTGTGCCCGCCAACGGTCTGCGCGACGGCCAAGGCGCCACCCAGCGAGGATTGGATGGCATCGAGCGCGGCGTGGGGGAGGTGGTAGGGGGCCAGCGCGGTGCCGATCAGCGACTGGTAACGGGTGTTGAGCAGGCTCCCCAGGATCGCGACGCCGGTCGCTCCTCCGATCTGGAGCGAGGCGCTGTTGGTCGCCGACCCGACCCCGGCGCGTGCCGGGGGCACCGACCCCATGACGGCCTCCGTGCACGGGGCGAAGGCCAGGCCGACCCCGATGCCCATGAGGAGGAAGCTGGGGAACGCCTCCCAGTAGCCCCCGGCGGTGGTGGTCGACGACAGGAGCCCGAAGGCGAGGGCGACGAGCGCCAAGCCCGTGAACACCACCGGCTTCGTGCCGATCCGCCGGTCGAGGACGGCCGACAGGGGGGCCACGACCATGAGGACCAGCGCGATCGGGGCGATCCGCAGTCCGGTCTCGAACGGGCGGAAGCCAAGGGCGAACTGCAGGTACTGGGTGAAGAGGAACAGGCCGCCCATGAGGGCGAACACCACCATCGCCATGGCGGCGACGGCCGCGGAGAAGCGGCGGGAGGCGAAGAACGACAGCTCCAGCATCGGATGGCTCGTGCGCCGCTCCCAGGCGACGAACAGGACCAGGAAGGCGAGCCCGGCGCAGAGGGCGCTGACGACCAGGGGCGAGGTCCAGCCCCGGGCCGGCGCGTCGATGATCCCCCACAAGAGCGCGGCGATACCGACCGTCGACAGCGCGGCGCCGGGCAGGTCCGGGGCCTTGGCCGCGCGGTCCCGCGAGTTGGGCACGATCGCCACGACGGCGACCAGCCCCAGGAGGCAGATCGGCACGTTCACGAGGAAGACGGATCCCCACCAGAACCGGGACAGCAGCCAGCCGCCGACCACGGGGCCGATGGCCACGCCGAGGCCGGTGGTGCCGGACCAGATGCCGATGGCTCGCGATCGCTCGTCGGGCTCGGGGAACACGTTGGTGAGGATCGAGAGGGTGGACGGCATGATGGCCGCCGCGCCGACGCCCATGCCGCCCCGGGCGGCGATCAGGGCGCTCGGGGCGGACGAGAGGGCCGAAAGGGCCGATCCCGTGCCGAAGACCAGCAGGCCTGCCGCGAGCACCCACGTTCGGCCGAGGCGGTCGCCGAGGCTGCCGAGCGTGAGCAGGAGCCCGGCGAAGACGACGGCGTAGGTGTCCACGATCCACTGGAGGTCGCTCGACGACGCATGGAGGTCGCGGACGATGTCCGGCAGGGCGACGTTGAGGATCGTGTCGTCGAGGCTGACGACGAGGAGGCTGACGCACAGGACGGCCAGGACCACCCAGCGGCGGGCGCGGCCCGGCCGATCGGGCGCGACGACTGGCGAGGGTGCCGGTCGAGGAGGGCGGACCACCGCCATGGTCTCGGCTGCGGGCAGTCGAGCAGCGTGTGCCGGAGCTCAGGCGTGCGGGCTTCGCCGGCCGGCCAGCGCAGCGCGGACGGCGTCGACCCACTGCCGACAGCTCCAGCCGCCGACCTCGGGACGCCTCGCCAGGTCGATCTCGAGGGGGACGAGGGCCGACCACTGCACCTCGGCCACTGTCCCCGTGCTGCCGGCGGTGTCGAGCACCTCGGCCGCGAGGTACGCCCGGGCGGCGTGCCACTCGTCGGTGGCCCGGTCACCCGCGTCGGTGGCGAACCGGGCGGCGCGGAGCGTGTGCTCGTCGGCGTGGGCGAGCAGGTTCGTCCACGCCCACACGGGTACGGCGATGGACAGGGACTCCAGCCGGTCGGCGTACCGGCCGACGAGGAAGGCCTCGCAGTCGGTCACCAGCTCGGCGCCGAGGGATCGCTGCTCACGCCGCCACATCGGGCCCTCCGGCATCGGCTCGCCCTTGGGGAGCCCTACGAGGTGGTTCTCGTAGCCGTCCGGCACCAGTCGACCGCTCGTCGCCCGCAAGACCCCGCCAGAAGGCCTCGGTGTCCACACGACGTCCCAGTCCATCCTGCGGCTCCGGTCCGGTGGCCGCACGCAAGCCCTCGTCGAGGAGCTGGAGAATGGCATCACAGCGCGCAACCAGTGACATCGGAGCACCTCACGAACCGTCGACCTCTTGACGTGGGACCAGATCCTGACTGCTGCCCGTCGGCGCATGCCTACGACCTCCTCGCCTACCCGGACGGCTGGTGCACCAACCGCCCAGGAGCGACGGTAGGACGGCATGACGGGGTGGCCCAGGGCCGAACGTCCCGGCGCGGTGTGCTCGGGCCGGTGCCGGCGGCATCGGGTGGCCGGGGCGCGCCGAACGAGCGCGAGGCCGTCAGCGGCGGCCGGACGGTCCGATCAGGCGGGAAGGGCGGCTGTTGCCGGGGGCATGCCGGCAAGCTCGCGAAGGGCGGCGGCCACCGTCTCTCGCTGCGCACCCGGAAGGCGACCGAGCACCTCTTCCCATCCGGCGAGGGTGCGGCGGCCGATCGCCTCCAGGAGCTCGGTCCCGGCGGGGGTGAGAGCGATCTGGAGCTCGCGCCGGTCCCGGCCGCGCCGGTGCCGGACGATGAGCTGCCGCTCCGCCAACGCGTCGCAGATCCGGGTTGCCGTCGACGGCGCGATGGAGAGGACCTCGGCCAGATCGATCAGCCGGGACTCGCCGAGCTTCGACAGCCGGTCGAGGAGGCGCAGCTGGGTGGCGGTCACGCCCTGCCCCAAGCTGCCCAGCGCCTCGTCGGACACCGATCGGAGGGCACGCTGTGCCAGGTCGAGCGCCTCGACGAAGGACTCCACCTCGATGGCCGATGCGGCCACAGGGCGGGTGGACGGGCGTTGCATGGCGCGCGTCGCCTTCATGGTGCACCTCTGGTGGTCCGGCGGGGCCGCGCCGGGGGGCGGACCCCGGGTGAGAGGAGCGGCCTGGCGGTGGTCGACATCGGCATCGGCCTCCCCCTCCTCTCGCGCCGTGTGGGTGGGTATCCTTGGCGGTACGTTATCTCAGCCAGGACTTCGCTGTGGACGACATGCCCCGCGTCGCATGCAGTACCCTGCGACTCGTCCAGCGTAGAGGGGACGGCGGAGATGGACCTCGAGGCATGCGTCGACGTACTGCCCTGGGTCCTGTTCGTCGTCGTCGACCGCCGGTCGGGCCTGGGTCTCGGGTGGGCTGCGGCCTCGTCGATGGCCTCGGGTGCCGTGCTCGGGGCGTGGTCCCGCTGGCGAGGACGCGGCACGCCGGTGCCGTGGGTCGCCGTCGGGACCTTCGGCACCCTCTGCGGGGTGGCGCTCGTGCTGGACGTCAACGGCGCATGGTTCGAGCCGACGCTTCGCTCCGGTGCGGTGCTGGTGCTGGGGGTCGCGGCGGCGCTGTCCCTGCGGTGGACGCCGCTGAGCGAGCACTACGCCCGGGAGCAGGTCTCCCTCCGACGCCAGGCCGACCCGGAGTTCCGGCGGGTCAACCGGCGGATCACCGCCCTGTGGTCGGCCACCGCCCTCCTCGTCGCCCTCTGCTTCTCGGCCGTCGCCGCCGCGTCGTCCGCCGTCAGCCTGACGGTCTTCGACTGGGTGCTGCCCATCATGGTGCTCGGCATCGGGCTGCGCGCCGCCTCGCTGCGGTGGAGCCGGTTCCTCGCCGGCGCCGACGTGGAGGACACCTCCTCGCTGGCCCAAGCATCGCTCGGTGCCGCCACCGAGGGCAGGTGCCCCGAGCCCTCCCAGGCTCCGGCCGAGGGCGCGGTGATCACCTACCTCCCTGGCGTCCAGCCCAGCCGCTGAGGTCCTCGGTCTCCCTGGCGTCCAGCCCAGCCGCTGAGGTCCTCGGTCAGCTGGCCGGCTCGTCGGTGTGGCCGGACGCCGATCTGGTGGGCTCCTTGCCCCGAACCGGCATGGTCGACCGGATGCCTGGCAGGTCGCGGCCGGGCAGGAGCGTGTGCCAGTACAGGGGCTGGAAGAGCAGCTTCCCGAGATGGTTGAGGTGTGACTCCTCGAGGAGCGGCAACCCGACCGGGCCCGGGAACCGCCCCGGGTGGGGCTCGGTGTCGTAGTCGTAGTCGAGGAGCACCGCCCGGTGGAACCCGGTCTCGACGAAGCAGCTGGTGTGCCCGTCGAAGCTGGCGTCGAGCGGCTGGCCGGCCAGGAACCGGCGGATGTTCTCGGTGAGGACCTCACCCTCGAAGTGGGTGACCGAGCCGGCCTTCGCCGCCGGGATGCCGGCTGCGTCGCCGATGGCGAACACTTCGGGCGACGCCGTCGACTGCAGCGTGTGGGGGTCGACCTCCACGAAGCCCCGCGCATCGCTGAGGCCCGGCGAGCGAGCGATGCTCGGGGCGCCGCGGTGCCGGGGCACCACCACCGCCAGGTCGAACCCGATCGTGCGGCCGTCGTCGGCCTGGAGGGTGCCGCCCGGGCCGTCGACGCGCTCAGTGTGGAACTGCGTCACGAGCTCCACGCCTCGCTCGGCGAGGAGTCCTCCCAGGCGCTCGGAGGCCACGGGTCGGGCGAAAGCGCCGTCGAGCGGGGTCACGTAGGTGAGCTCGACGTCGTCGCGGCGGCCGTGCACCCGGAAGTGCCAGTCGGCGAGGAAGCAGAACTCGACCGGTGCGACCGGGCTCTTGATCGGCATGCCCATGACGGCAACCACGAGCCGGCCTCGGTGGAAGTGGCGGAGGGCATAGTGGAGGCCCGCGGCTCCCTGGACCGAATAGAAGGTGAACACCTTCTCCATCCACCCGGGCCCGAGGAGGCCGGGCGTCTCCTCGGGCGTCAGCACGGCGCCGGTGGCGACGACGAGGACGTCGTACGCCAGCACCGCGCCGCTGGCGAGGTGCACCTCCCGCCGGTCGAGGTCGACCCGGTCGACGGTCGCCTCGCGGAACTCGACGCCCTCCAGCAGCTGGTCGTGGCGCGGGCGGACGATCTCCCCGTCGGCGAGGCCGAAGGGCATGAAGAGCAGGCCAGGCTGGTAGACGTGCCCGTCGTCGCGGTCGACCACCACGATCTCCGCCTGGTCGCGTGGAAGCGCGCGGCGAAGCCGGTTCGCCGCGATGGTCCCTCCGGTGCCACCGCCGAGGACGACGATCCGATGGGCCATGCCGTCATCGTGCTGGTGGCTCCGGGCTGCCGATAGGGACCTTGGTCCCTCCCGGCGGCCACGGCCCCGATGTCCGGCCGGTACCATCCGACGGCGACCGATGAGCCGCCAGGAGGGCCGATGGACCGCCACGCGTGGGACGACCGTTATGGGAGCGAGGAGCTGGTCTGGTCGGCAGGGCCGAACCAGTTCCTCGTCGACGAGGTGGGCGCAACGGTGCCCGCCGGCCGTCGGGCGCTCGACCTGGCCTGCGGGGAAGGGCGCAACGCCATCTGGCTGGCTGGCCAGGGGTGGCGGGTGACGGCGGTCGACTTCTCCCGCGCCGGCCTGGAGAAGGCGGCGCGCCTCGCCGACGACCGAGGGGTGGACGTCGAATGGGTCGAAGCGGACGTGACCCGGTGGGAGCCCCCGGCCCGGGGCTTCGACCTGGTGGCCGTGTTCTACCTCCAGCTCGCCGGTGACGACCGTGCGGCCGCCCTCGCCGTGGCGTGCCGCGCCGTGGCCCCCGGCGGCACGCTGCTGTTCGTGGCGCACGCCGCCGACAACCTCGTGCGCGGCGTCGGGGGTCCTCAGGACGACCGCGTGCTCTACCGTGCCGACGAGGTGGCGTCGTTCGTGGTCGCCGCCGGGCTCTCCGTCGAGAAGGCCGACCAGGTCGAGCGGCTGGTGGCGACCCCGGAAGGGGACCGGGCGGCGCTCGACGTGCTCGTCCGGGCGGTGCGCCCCGAACGCGCATGAACGACCCTGGCCTGCTGCCGCAGGCGACGTCGGTGCTCGCCGTGTGCGCCCATCCGGATGACGAGAGCTTCGGGCTGGGGGCGCTCCTGGACGCCTTCCATCGCGCCGGAGCCGCCACCGCCGTGCTGTGCTTCACGGCCGGCGAGGACAGCACGCTGGGCGGCCTGGGCAGCGCCGAGCTCCGGACGACGCGGCAGCAGGAGCTGGCAGCCGCCGCCAGGGAACTGGCCGTGGGGACGGTGATCCTGCGGGACCACGCCGACGGGCACCTCGACGACGTGCCGATCGACGCCTTGGCCCGGGACGTGCGGTCGGTCGGCGCCGACGTCGGCGCCGACGTGTTGCTCGTCTTCGACGAAGGCGGGATCACCGGCCATCCCGACCACTGCCGGGCGACGGCTGCGGCGCGCCGAGCGGGCGCCGAGGCCGGGGTGCCGGTGCTGGCGTGGGCGCTGCCGGATCGCGTGGCCCGCACGCTCGAGGACGAGCTCGGGGTGCCGTTCGTGGGGCGGCCCGACGAGGACCTCGCCGCCGCCGTGGTCGTGGACCGGACGGCGCAGATGCGGGCCATCGCCTGCCACTGCACCCAGGTCACCGGCAACCCGGTGGTCGACCGCCGGCTGGCGCTGCAGGGCGACCGGGAGCACGTTCGCTGGCTCGGGCCCGACCGGCCCGACGGGGGCTCCCGTGCGGGCGCGGCGACGGCGGCTCGGCCGTGATGGGCGGGCGGCCTCGGCTCAGCCCGGGGCCAGCAGCCCCCGCACGTAGGCGGCCTGGCCGGCGTGCTGAAGGTCGTCGCACAGCACGCTCACCAGCCGGACGGCCAGGGTGACGGGAGGGTCCCAGCGCTCGTCGACCACCCGAGCGAGGTCCCCGTCGGTGACGCGCTCGAGGTACGCCAGGGTCCGCTCGTGGACGGCGTCGGCGTACCCCTGGAGGAGCTCGGCCGTGGCGCGCACGGTGCCGGCCTCCGTGGGGTCCTGGCCGTAGCCGGTCGCGGAGCGGTCGAAGGGGAGGGAGAAGCGATCGACCCATCCGCCCGCCGTCCACACCTCGTCGCTTGCCGCTACCTCGGCCACCTGGCGGTCCTGCACCCGGGCGAGGTGCCAGACGAGCCAGGCGATCGAGTTGGCTCGGGGTCCGGGTCGCCGGGCCAGGTCGTCGGGGGAGAGCCCGTCGACCGCCTCCGTCACCACCTCCTGCACGCGGCCGAAGCCGTCGGCCAGGGGGGCGACGGCGGCGATCACGCCGCCGTCCGTTCGGTCGTCGCCCGTGGTGTGGTGCTGGCAGGAACGCTGTCCACTCCTGGGCCTCCTCTCCTTGCCGGTCGCGGCGCCGGAACGCCACCCTAAGTGATCGACCCTCGCCCCCCGGTCGGGACCTTGGGCCCTGGGGCCGGCGGCGGCCGTCGGGCACCATGCAGACGGTCGCACGGCCTCGCCGAGGGGACCCCTGGCGCGGGAGCATCGGTCGAGAAGGGTAGGGGCAGTGGAAGGCACAGCGGCGTACCCGACCGACCTCGAGCGTGACGTGCGGGCCCTCGACGGGTCGATCGTCCATCTCCGCCCGATCCGGCGCGACGACGACGCCCGGCTCGTGGCCTTCCACAGCCGGCTCTCGTCCTACTCGGTGTACCTGCGCTTCTTCGGTTTCCACCCCACGTTGTCGGAGGCGGAGGTGCGCCGGTTCACGCACGTCGACTACCGGGACCGGCTCGCGTTCGTCATCGTCGACGCCGACGACCGGCTCCGGGCCGTCGGGCGCTACGACCGGCTCGGGGGGACCGACGAGGCCGAGGTCGCCTTCGTGGTCGACGACGAGGTCCAGCACCACGGGCTGGGCACCCTCCTGCTCGACGACCTGACCCAGGCGGCCTGGCGTTGCGGCATCACCCGCTTCGTGGCACACACCCTGGCGCAGAACAGCAGCATGCTCCACGTCTTCTGGCGGTCCGGCTTCCCGGTCACCACGGACTTCGACGCCGGGACGGTGCGCGTGCAGTTCCCGATCGAGCCGGTGCCGTCCTTCCGGGCGGCGCTCGCCGAGCGGGAGTCCACGCGCCGGGTGCCGCCGGCGCCTGCGAGGGCTCGCCGCAACGGCTGAGGTGGCGGCGGCGAGCTCGCCCAGGAGGGCGTCGCGCGCCGTCCTCGACCTGCCGCCCGGCGAGCCGGGTGCCCGTCAGGACCAGTGCCAGCCGGCGATCTCGGGTGGGTCCTCGCCGTGCTCGCGCCCGTAGCGCCGGGCGTCGAGGCGCGCGTCCACCATCTCCTGCCGTAGGCCCGCCGCCCCGGGCTGGAGCCCGGGGACGCGGTCGACCACGTCCATCACCAGGTGGAAGCGGTCGAGGTCGTTGAGCATGACCATGTCGAACGGCGTGGTCGTGGTGCCCTCCTCCTTGTAGCCGCGCACGTGCAGGCGGTCGTGGCAGTGGCGCCGGTACGTGAGGCGATGGATCAGCCACGGGTAGCCGTGGTACGCGAAGATCACGGGACGGTCGGTAGTGAACAGGGCGTCGAACTCGGCGTCGGGCAACCCGTGCGGGTGCTCCGAGGCGGGCTGCAGGCGCATCAGGTCGACGATGTTGACCACGCGGACCTTGAGGTCCGGGAGGTGCCGGCGGAGGAGCTGCACCGCCGCCAGGGTCTCGAGGGTCGGGACGTCGCCGCAGCACGCCAGCACGACGTCGGGGGTCGTGCCGCGGTCGTTCGACGCCCACTCCCAGATCCCGAGCCCACGGGTGCAGTGGTCGATGGCCTGGTCGACGGTCAACCACTGGAGCTCGGGCTGCTTGCCGGCCACGATCACGTTGACGTAGTCGCGGCTCCGCAGGCAGTGGTCGGCCACCGACAGGAGGCAGTTGGCATCGGGCGGGAGGTAGACGCGGATGATCTCCGCCTTCTTGTTCACGACGTGGTCGATGAAGCCGGGGTCCTGGTGGGAGAACCCGTTGTGGTCTTGGCGCCACACGTGGCTCGACAGGAGGTAGTTGAGCGAGGCGACGGGCCGGCGCCACGGCACCTCCCGGCTCTCCTTGAGCCACTTGGCGTGCTGGTTGAACATCGAGTCCACGATGTGGATGAAGGCCTCGTAGCAGTTGAACAGGCCGTGCCGGCCGGTCAGCAGGTAGCCCTCGAGCCAGCCCTCGCACTGGTGCTCGGACAGCACCTCCATCACCCGCCCGTCGGGCGCCAGGTGCTCGTCGGTGGGCTCGATCCGGGCGTCCCAGGTCCGATCGGTGGCGGCGAACACGTCCTGCAGGCGGTTGGACGCCGTCTCGTCCGGGCCGAACAGGCGGAAGTTGTCGCGGTTGGTGGTCAGCACGTCACGCAGGAACCCGCCGAGCACCTGCGTGGCCGACGCCACGTCGGTGCCGGGTGAGCCGACGGCCACGCCGTACTCGCGGAAGTCGGGGAGCCGGAGGTCGGCGAGGAGCTCGCCGCCGTTGGCGTGCGGGCTGGCGCTCATCCGGCGGTTCCCGGCCGGGAAGACGGCGGTGGCGGCCGCCACGGGGCGGCCGTCGTCGTCGAACAGCTCCTCGGGGCGGTAGCTGCGCAGCCACTCCTCGAGCTGCGCGAGGCGGGCTGGGTGGTCGCGCACGTCGGCCAGGGGAACCTGGTGGGAGCGCCACGTCCCCTCCACGGGCAGCCCGTCGACCTCCTTGGGGCCGGTCCATCCCTTCGGGGTGCGGAGCACGAGCATGGGCCACGGCGAGCGGGCCGGAGCCCGTCCCGACCGGGCGTCGGCCTGGAGGCCGGCGATGTGGTCGAGCGCGTCGTTCAACGCAGCTGCCAGTCGCGGGTGGACCTCCGAGGGCGGCTCTCCGTCGAACCCGCCCTCCACCACGATCGGCCGATAGCCGTAGCCCGAGAACAGCTCCACGAGCTCCCGCTCGGGGATGCGCGCCAGGACGGTCGGGGCCGCGATCTTGTACCCGTTGAGGTGCAGGATCGGGAGCACGGCGCCGTCGCGGCG
This sequence comes from Acidimicrobiaceae bacterium, assembly GCA_027306585.1. Classification (GTDB taxonomy): domain Bacteria; phylum Actinomycetota; class Acidimicrobiia; order Acidimicrobiales; family RAAP-2; genus DAHUZJ01. The sequence goes on from DAHUZJ010000056.1 coordinate 37,286, forward strand.
GGGGTCGAGGAACTTGTTGGCGTGCCACCCGGTGGCCGCCGCCGCCGTCTCCGCCTCGCCGTCCCCCACGACGCAGGCCACGACCAGGTCTGGATTGTCGAAGGCGGCGCCGAAGGCATGGCTGAGCGAGTAGCCGAGCTCGCCGCCTTCGTGGATGGACCCGGGCGTCGGGGCGCCCGCGTGGCTCGGGATCCCCCCGGGGAACGAGAACCGCCGGAAGAGCAGCGCCATGCCTGCCTCGTCGCGGGTCACGTTGGGGTAGCGCTCGGTGTAGGTGCCCTCCAGCCACGCAGTGCCGACCACCGCCGGCCCGCCGTGCCCGGGTCCGCACACGAAGATCATGTCGAGATCGCGCTGGAGGACGCACCGGCTGAGGTGGATGTAGAGCAGGTTGAGGCCCGGGCTGGTGCCCCAGTGGCCGAGCAGGCGGGGCTTGACGTGCTCGGGGGTCAGCGGCTGGCGCAGGAGCGGGTTGGCCAGCAGGTAGATCTGGCCGGCGGCGAGGTAGTTGGCCGCTCGGAAGGTGAGGTCCAGCTGATCGAGGTCGGCGGTGGCGACCGGGGGGACGGTGAGAGCGTCTTCGGGCATGGCGGTACCTCCCGGGCCACCTTAACGTGGGGTGATGCGCGTGCTCGTGGTGAACGCCGGCTCGAGCAGCGTGAAGCTGCGGGTGGTGGGGGACGGGAGCACGCTCGAGGGCGCCTGCGACCTCGAGCGGCACGGTGACGACGGGTTGGGGGCGGCCCTCGACGCCTTCTTGGACGCGGCACCTCCGGTCGAGGCCGCCGGGCACCGCGTGGTCCACGGCGGTGCGGACTACCGAGCCCCACTGCTCGTCGACGCCGATGCCGATGCCCACCTCGTTGCGCTGGCCGACCTGGCACCCCTGCACAACCCTCCGGGGCTGGCGGCCATCCACGCGCTGCGCGCCCACCGCCCGGGACTGCCGCAGGTGGCGTGCTTCGACACGACCTTCCACGACACCATCCCGGACGATGCTTCGACGTTCGCGCTCCCGGCGCGCTGGCGAGTGGCGTGGGGCATCCGCCGGTACGGCTTCCACGGGATGAGCCACGCGTGGGCCAGCCGGCGGGCCGCCGCCCTGCTCGGACGGCCGCTGGAGGGGCTGCGGTTGGTCACCGCGCACCTCGGGGCTGGGGCGTCCCTGGCCGCGGTGGCCGAGGGGCGGTCGGTCGACACCACCATGGGGTTCACGCCGCTCGACGGTCTCGTCATGGCCACCCGTCCGGGCGCGCTCGACCCGGGGGCCGTCCTGTGGGCCATGCGGCACGGCGGGCTCAGTGCCGACGAGGTCGAGCGCGAGCTGGAGCACGGCGCCGGCCTCGCAGGGCTGGCGCCATCCTCGGGTGGCGACCTGCGGCGCATCCTGGCGTCGGCCGACGGCGGTGACGCCGATGCCCGGCTCGCCTACGGCGTCTACCTCCATCGCCTCCGCGGGGCCGTCGCCCAGATGGTGGCGGCGATGGGTGGCATCGACGGCCTCGTTTTCACCGGCGGCGCAGGGGAGGGGAGCGCCCGGCTGCGGTCCGACGCCTGCGCCGGGCTGGGGTTCCTGGGCGTGCCGTCCGTACCCGCAGGCCCCGGGCCGGCGGCGGGCGGCGCCGGGGCCGGGCCGCCGGAGGGCGGCGCCGGCGACCGGGTCCTTTCGGCCGCGGGGGCAGCGGTCGCCGTGCTCGTGGTCGCCGCCCGCGAGGACCTCGAGATCGACCGGCAGGTCCGCGAGGTCCTCGGCGCTGCAGCCTGCGCGATCGGCGGACGGCCGGTCGGCCCGGTCGAGGCTGCCGCGAGCGGGAACAACTGGGGCCCTCCGGGCGTTGGAACAAGTGAGCCACCAGGAAGCTCGGAAAGGAGAGTCGGAACATGACCGGGATGGACCGACAACCGCACCGGGTGTTGCCGGCGGAGGAGTGATCGGCGCCAGCAGTAGGCAGGCAGTCTCGATAGAGGAACCGAGACGCTGCAGCGGCACGGGGCCCGCAAGGCTCCACGGCGTCGCTCCGAGGCCGACAGCCCCTGGGGTGACAACTGAGTCGAGGCGCTTGCTTCCTGCTTGATCGGCAGGACAAGCGCCTCGCACGCGTGTGGGGAAGAAGGTCCCGTTCCGGGGACGAAAGGCCCTGGGACGGGACCGCGTCGAAGGCGCACCATCGTCGTATGGAGCGCGTCCGGTGGTTCGACCGGCTTGGTCGGGAAGACGTCGCGGTCGCCGGCGGCAAGGGGGCGAACCTGGGGGAGCTGACCGCCGGCGGGTTTCCTGTGCCTCCGGGCTTCGTCGTCACGGCCGGCGCCTACCTCGAGGCAATGGCGCGCGGCGGGCAGCGAGTGCGTCTGCGCGCGTTGGCTGCCGGCGGGGAGTGGGGAGCGGACACGACGGCACCGAGCGCGGCGGCAAGGGCCGCGGTGCGGGCCGCCGGGGTCCCCGACGACCTCCGCCACGAGGTGCTGGCCGCGTACCATCGCCTCGGCACCGAGGTGACCGTTGCCGTGCGGTCCTCCGGCACCGCCGAGGACACGGGTGCGACCTCGTTCGCCGGCATGAACGCCACCTTTACCAACGTGCGCGGCGACGACGACCTGCTGGCCGGGCTGGTCGACTGCTGGGCATCGCTCTTCGGCGACCGGGTCTTTGCCTATCGGGCCAGCCAGGGTCTGGTCGGTGAGCCCAGCCTGGCGGTCGTGGTGCAGCAGATGGTGCCGTCCGAGCGCTCGGGCGTGCTCTTCACCGTCGACCCGGCGTCGGGGGATGGGACGAAGCTCGTCATCGAGGCGGTCCTCGGACAGGGGGAGACCATCGTCTCGGGGCGGGTGGAGCCGGACACCTATGTGGTCGAGCGGGACGGCCCCAAGATCGCCAGCATCCACCTCGGTCGCCAGGACGTGAAGGTCGTCCAGGGTGCCGACGGTCGCGACCTCGAGGTTGCCCTCTCCGAGGCCCCGGGACGGATCCTGAACGACGGCGAGATCCTCGAGCTCGCCCGCATGGGGTTGGCCATCGAGCGCCACTACGGCGCCCCGCAGGACGTCGAGTGGGCCGTGGCGTCCGGCGCGCTGTGGATCGTCCAGTCCCGTCCCATCACGACGTTGGGCGCTCATCCTGCCCCTGCCCCTGCTGTTCGTACTTCCCCTCCGGTCGGGACGGGTCCGACCCCGACGCCCGGCAGTCCGGCTCCCGGCGCTCCGGCTCCCGGCGCTCCGGGTGCCGGCCTCGCGCCCGGGGAGGCGCCCGGTCGCGTCCTCGCGACCGGGCTCGCCGCATCGGCTGGCCGAGCGTCGGGCTCGGTCCGGGTGCTGTCGTCGCCCGACGAGGGCGACCGCCTGGCCCAAGGTGAGGTCCTGGTGGCGCCGATCACGAGCCCCGACTGGGTGCCGGTCATGCGCCGGGCCGCCGCCCTCGTGACCGACGGGGGTGGGGTGACGTGCCACGCGGCCATCGTCTCCCGGGAGCTCGGCATTCCCTGCGTCGTCGGTACCCGCAACGCCACCACCTTGCTGCGCGACGGCGAGACCGTGACCGTGGACGGCGCCAAGGGGATCGTGGTCGCCGGGGTGGAGCCGACGGAGGCCCTCGGGCCACCGCCGACGTCGGGGGTGGAGGCGTCCGTCGGGACGGCGGGCGCGGTGACGGGTCCGGCTCTGACGCCGGGCCGCAGCGCCGGCGCCGGCCCGGTGCCGACCGCCGTGCAACCCCTAGCCACCCGGCTCTACGTCAACCTGGCGGTGGCGGCGCACGCCGAGGAGGTTGCCGCGCTGGACGTGGACGGCGTGGGGCTGCTCCGGGCCGAGTTCATGGTGGCCGACGCGCTTGGCGGGGTCCACCCTCGCCGGCTGCTGGAGCGCGGAGAGGCGGCCACGTTCGTCGACGTCATGGCGAGCTCGTTGCTCCGGATCACCCGGGCGTTCGCCCCCCGTCCCGTCGTGTACCGGTCGATCGACTTCCGCAGCAACGAGTTCCGGGGGTTGGCCGGCGGCGAAGACTTCGAGCCGGAAGAGGCCAACCCGATGATCGGCTACCGCGGCTGCTATCGGTACGTCGACCAGCCGGACCTCTTCGCCCTGGAGCTCGACGTGCTCGGCCGAGTGGCGGAGCAGACGCCCAACCTCACGCTCATGATCCCGTTCGTGCGCACCGCCTGGGAGCTCGAGCGCTGCCTCGAGCTGGTGCGGAGCCACCGCTCGGCCGCCGACCTGCCGGTGTGGGTCATGGCGGAGGTGCCGTCGGTGACGTACTGGTTGCCCACCTACGCCGCCATGGGGATCGCCGGGGTCTCGATCGGGAGCAACGACCTCACCCAGCTCGTCCTCGGGGTCGACCGGGACTCGACCGTGGTCGCCGACCTCTTCGACGAGGCGGACCCAGCCGTCCTCGACGCCATCGACCGGATCGTGGCGACCGCCAACGACTGTGGGATCACCTCGTCGCTGTGCGGCCAGGCACCGTCGAACCGACCGGAGCTCGCCGAGCACCTCGTGCGCGCGGGGATCACCTCGATCTCGGTCAACCCCGATGCCGTCGGCGCGGTCCGTCGAGCGGTCGCCGCTGCCGAGTGGCGGGCCGTGGTGGGCGACGCGCTCCCCGGCCGGCCGCCACCCCCTGCGCCGACCCCCCGCCACCGGACCTCCCGGCCCGCGGCCGCCCGGGGTGTGCAGTGGTCCGGCGTCGTGGACCGGTCGGGCGACGGGCGGTCCCCGTCGAGCGCCGGGACGGGAGGGGTGGCGGGGTGGGCGCGCCGGGGCTGAGGCGACGCGGGAGAGCAGGAACCCCACCCACGGAGTAGGAGCGACAGGCAGGACATACAGGAGAGAAAGGGGACCGCAATGGCGATCGTCCACCGTGACCGACAGTTGCTGGACTGGCCGGTGCTCGCGTTCCCGGAGCGCTGGCGCAGGATGTTCGACCTCGACCTCGAGCAGGACGGCTGGCTCCGCGCCGAGGAGTTCCGTGACGCCGACACCGAGGTGCTGCGGATCGAGGCACCAGGTATCGACCCCGAGAAGGACGTCGAGATCACCGTGGCGGCCGGCGTGCTCCGCGTCACCGTGCACCGGGAGGCCAAGGAGGAGACCAAGGCCAAGGACGGCTATCGCTCGGAGTTCCGTTACGGCGAGCTCTCGCGTTCTCTGCGGTTGCCGGAGCACGTCACCGGCGACGACGTGGCGGCCTCCTACCGCGACGGGATCCTCGAGGTCCGGGTTGCGATCCCGCCCGAGAAGGAGCCCGAGACCACGACGATCACCGTCTCCCGCGGCTGACGGCTGAACCGGGACTCGCTACCCTGGCCGGCGGTGCGCCGGACCGGGGAGACCGTCAGACATGGACACCGACGGCAGGGGCGGACATGCCCTTGATCGTTGCGGGCCCCGTCGGGCAGGACGCGCACGACGGAGGTCCGCACCCCGAGCGCCCCGCCCGCGTGAACGCGGTCATGGACGGGATCGGGGACCTGCGGCTGGGCACCGACCTGGTGCAGGTCGCGCCGGTTCGCCCGACGGGAGAGCAGTTGCGCCGGGTCCACACACCCGTGTACCTCGACGAGCTGGAGCTCTTCGCCCATCACGGCGGGGGCTCGCTCGATCCGGACACCTTCGTGACGGACGACTCGTGGGAGACCGCCATGCAGGCGGCGGGTGCCGGTCTGGCCGCCCTGGACGCGCTCGCCGAACGCGGCGATGGCTCGGCCTTCGTGGTGGCCCGGCCGCCGGGCCACCACGCCGAGCGGGAGCGAGGGATGGGGTTCTGCCTCGTCAACTCCATCGCCGTGAGCGCGGCCGAGCTGGTCGCCCGGGGGAACCGGGTGCTGGTCCTCGACTGGGACGTCCACCACGGCAACGGGACCCAATCGATCTTCTGGGACGACCCCGACGTCCTCTACGTGTCGACTCACCAGTGGCCCCTCTATCCGGGCACCGGACGTCCCGACGAGACCGGCGGCGCAGACGCCCCGGGCTCGACGGTCAACGTCCCGTTGCCCCCCGGGGCCACCGGTGACGTGGTGCGGGCGGCCCTGGACGAGGTGGCCGCACCCGTGGTGAGCGCCTTCGCTCCCGACTGGGTGCTCGTGTCGTGCGGGTTCGACGCCCACCGGGCCGATCCCCTCGCCGAGCTGGCCCTCTCCAGTGCCGACTTCGGCGCCTTGGCCGAGGTGGCCGTCGGCCTCGCCCCGGCCTCCGGACGGGTCGTCCTGTTCCTCGAGGGCGGCTACGACCTGCCCGCCGTCCGTCGGTCGGCCGCCGCCACCGTCGCCGGCCTCCTCGGGGACCCGTACCGGAGCGAGGAGCCGACGATGGGCGGTCCGGGGCTCGACGTCGTCCGGGCCGCGGGTGTCCTCCGGGAGCGCTCGCTCGGGGTGACACGGTGACCCGGCGCGTCGTCGTGGGCGTGGACGGCTCGAGTGCCGCGACGGCGGCACTGCGCTGGGCGGCCGGCGAGGCCGTGGCGACCGGAGCGCAGCTGGTCGTCGTGCACGCCGTGGGGCTCCTCGAGCACGCCGGCCTGGCGACCGCGCCCGCCCAGGAAGCCCGGGAGGACGTGGTCCGCCGGGTGGTGGAGGAGGCCGGGCTCGACGCGACGCGCCTGGACTGGCGTGTGGTGGACGGTGAGCCCTGCGCCGCGCTGTTGCGGCAGGCCGGCGGCGCCGATCTCGTGGTGGTCGGCACCCGTGGCGCCGGAGCGCACTCGGGAACGCTGCTCGGCAGCACGAGCCTCGCCCTCGCCGAGCACGCCGTGGTGCCGCTCGTCATCGTGCCGTCGTCGCCGGACTGAACCGGGCACGACCTCCACCCGTCGTCGCCGGACGGAACCGGGCGCCGCCACTGCGGCGGGTTCGTCAACCCGCGTCTGTCGGCTCGCTCCGCGTGACCACGACGGGGCAGTGGGCGTGCGCGGCGCAGTGCTCGCTGACCGAGCCGAGCAACATGCCGGCAAAGGCGCCGTGGCCGCGGTTCCCGACAACCAGGAGGGCAGCGCCGCGTGAGGCGTCCACCAGCACCTCGGCGGGGTGGCCTTCGACGACCCGCGTGACGATCTCGAGGGTCGGGCGTCCAGCCCGTACCGGAGCCAGTGCCGCCTCCAGTGCCCGCTCGGCGTCGGCGGAGGGGTCGAAGCCCTCGGGGAACGGGAGCGGCCACCCGTAACCGGTGGGCCACTGCCACGTGGTGACGGCCTCCAGCACCGCCCCGGTGGCGTCGGCCTCGGCGGCCGCCCACGCCAAGGCCCCCAGCGACGGTGCCGACCCGTCGACCCCCACCACGATGCGAGCGGTTCCCATGGCGTGAAGTTACCGGCCACGAACCGCCGCGTGGCAGGGACCTTGGTCCCGGACCGTGGCGGCGTCCGGCCGTCGTGCCGAGGAGGGTCCCGGCGCGCTCACGGTCAGTGCCCGACGCGGGCCCGCCACGTGAGCGACGTGCCTCGATCTCCGGGACCGGGCTCGATGACGAGCTCCCCCCCCAGCTTCTCGGCGCGGCGGCGCAGGTTCTGGAGCCCGAGCCCGCCCTCGCGTGCGGGCCCCATGCCCCGCCCGTCGTCGACCACGCGCAGCACGACTCGATCGCCGTCGACCGCGAGGGTGACCGACGCCTTGGTGGCGGCGGCGTGCCTGGCCACGTTGGACAGCGCCTCTCGGACGGTGAACAGCACGTGCTCGGCCGTCTCGTGGTCGATGGCGGTGTCCACCGGTCCATCGAAGGCGACCGGGACCTCGAAGCCGGTGACCGGCTGCAGTTCGTGCACGAGCGCCAGCACGGCGGCGCGGACACCCTGGTCCTCGCCAGGTGTGGTGAGCTCGAAGATGGCCGATCGGATCTGGCGGATCGTCTCGTCGAGGTCGGCGACCGCCCGGGCGATGCGGGACCCCAGCTGGGGCTCGGCGGCGTTGGCCACCGCCTGGAGGGAGAGGCCGATGGCGAACAGCCGCTGGATCACGGCGTCGTGCAGGTCCCGGGCGATCCGGTCGCGGTCCTCGAACACGGCGATGTCTTGGATCCGCTGGTGGAGGCGGGCGTTCTCGACGGCGATCCCGGCGGCCTGGGCGAGCGCCACGACGAGCGTCTCGTCGTCCTGCGTGAACTCGGCCCATCCGATCTTGTCGGTGAGGTACAGGTTGCCGTACACGTCCCCACGGGCGGCGATGGGGACGCCGAGGAACGACGCCATCTCCGGGTGGCCCGGCGGGAAGCCGGCGCTGTCCGGATGCTTCTGGAGGTTGGCCAGGCGGAGAGGTTGGGGCTGGGTGATGAGGAGGCCGAGGATGCCCTTGCCGGTCGGGCGGGCGCCGATGGACCGTTCGACGGCTGGCTCGACGCCGACGGTGATGAACTCGGCGAGCGCCGTGCGCTCCTCGTTGAGGACGCCCAGGGCACCGTAGCGGGCGCCGACCATGGCGCACGCCTCCTCCACGATGTGGCGCAGCAGCACCGGCAGGCTCAGGTCTGCCTGCAGCAGCAGCACCGACTGCAGCAGGCGGCGCAGCTTGGCGGGGTCCTCGATGCTTCGGTAGGGCATCATGCCGAGGCTATCGCCCGTGCCGACCAGCGACGACGAGCGTCATCCGACGTCGAGCCGACTGCGAAGGTCTTCGACCAGGGCACGCCGACGGCGCAGGAGCTGGCGGTACTGCGCATTGTCGGTGTCCGCGATCTCACCGGTGAGGTCGTGCAGTGCCTCGTCGAGCAGCAGCGCGAGCTCGGCCGCCTGCTCGTCGTCCAGTGCCAGCTCCATTGCCCCTCCTCTTGCCTGCACCTTCTCGCGGGCGCGCGCCCGCTCCTTCCACGGTTGCAGTGTGGTCCCGTCGGGCATGGCTCGGGCAGAGACCAAGGTCACTGCGTGCTCGGCCAAGTGACGGAGGTCCCTGTCGGGCGTGGCCGCCATGGCAGAGGCTGGTGACAACGTTCCGAGGCGCGGTGCCGGGGGTTCGAGAGACATGGCGGTTCGCAGCACCAAGGGCGAGCGGCAGGGCAGTTCGATGTACGGCAAGTTGCTGGCGGCGGTGCTGGACGCCGAGTCCGAGAAGGACGGTGGTCTCGTCCAGGACGAGCGGGACCTGGTGCGCGAGCTCGCCCACTTCCGGGTACGACTGGCGCCCAGCTGGGCCATGAACGGGGGCGGCCTCGGGGTCGACGCCGCCTCGAGCTTGGCGGCGCAGCTCCAGTACGACGCCACCCTCTTGCGGCTGTGCTGCCTGCGCGGCATCACCTGCTCGCCGGAGGGCTTCCGCCGCCCCGAGGCGGAGCGGCTCCGCCTCGAGCAGGCCCTGGCCGCGGCCGGCGTCGTCGTGGGCTAGGGCCCGGCGCCGCCGTGCGCCCGAGCGGCCGCTGTCGTGGTGGCCTGACCCCCCGCGTCACCGCGCGTCATCGCGCGCAGGGTGGGTCGCGCTACGTGCCGCCGGTGAGCTCGCCGTCGTGCCGGGCCGCTTGCTCGTCGGCCAGTCGGGTGGCGAACACGGCGGCTTCGGTCCGCCGCTCCATCCCGAGCTTGGCCAGCAGGTTGGACACGTAGTTCTTGACCGTCTTCTCGGCGAGGAACAGCTCCTCCCCGATCTGGCGGTTGGTCCGGCCCTGGGCGATCTGGTCGAGGATCCGCCGCTCCTGGGCCGTGAGGGTGGCGAGCCGCTTGTCCTCCTGAGGTCCCTGTCGGATCCGGTCGAGCACTCGCTCCGTGAGACGAGGGTCGAGCAGCGAACCGCCGGCAGCCACCTTGCGCACGTCGGCGACGAGGTCGGTCCCGCCCACCTGCTTCAGCACGTAGCCCGCCGCCCCGGCCATGACCGCCGCCAGCAGGGCCTCGTCGTCGGCGTAGGACGTGAGCATCAGGCAGGCGACGTCAGGATGGTCGGACCGCACCTCGCGGCACACCTCGATGCCGCTGCCGTCGGGGAGCCGGACGTCGAGAACGGCGACATCCGGCTTGGCCAGCGGGATGCGCACCACTGCGTCCGCCACCGTGCCGGCCTCGCCAACCACCTCGAGGTCTTCGGCGGACTCGAGGAGGGCGCGAAGGCCCGTGCGAACCACCTCGTGGTCATCGACCAAGAAGATGCGGATGGTCACCGCGTGAATACTACCGTCAGGCGTCCACGAGGCAGTCCTGGAGCTCTACGAGCGCGAGGTGGACCGCCTGGCTGGCCACGTCGAGGGACATCGTGACCACGCCATCCGCAGCGATCTGGCCGGCCCGGTCCAGCCGCAGCGATACGGCGGCGAGCTCCTCGACGATGGCCACGAGGTCGGCCTGTGAGGGCGGGGCGGTGTCGCTACGTGCCGACGGGGTGGACGGGGGAGAAGCGGTCGGGGAGCTCATGTTACGACGATGACGCCCGAAGGGCCCTCTGGGCCAGGGCCCAAGGTCACTTTCGGCGGTGGTCGTCCCGCTCAGCGGCCCAAGGGCTGCTGCAACACGGGCTCGAGCACCTGCCGGAGCGCCACCCGCGTCGCCTCGGCGGGACCCGAGCTGTCCACCGCCATCGCCTCGGGCCACGGGTCGGCCCCGGTGCCGAGGGCCCCGGCGACGGCCGGCGTGGCGTCCGACTCGCCCGGCCGGCGCTCGCCCACCCGCCGCATGCGCTCGGCCGTCGGGCACGACAGCTCCACGGCGACGACAGGGGAGGCGGCTGCGGCCGCTGCCCGTGCGGCCTCCGCCCGCCAGCTGCGGCTCGCCCAGGTGGCGTCGGCCACCACCGTCCGGCCCAGCGCCAGCAGCCGCCGCGCCCGCACGGCGAGTGTCCGGTAGACCTCGCCGCGGGCGGTGTCGGAGTACCCGCCGCCGGGGCGGACCGACTGCCGCAGGTGGTCGGTCGAGAGCAGCTCCGCACCGAGGCTTCCTGCCAGCCACTCGGCGGCCGCCGTCTTCCCCGACCCCGGAGGCCCGCCGACCAGCACCAGCCGGGGGAGTGCCCGGCGCATCCGGCCCAGCGCCACCTCGAGGGGACGGCCGGGATCGGCGTCGGGCAGGCCCTGCTCCGCCCGCAGGCACTCCACCAGCACGCGCACGCGGGCGCGGGACGCCACGTAGAAGTCGACGAGCGAGCGTGGCGCACCCGTATGGGCCCGCTGCTCGTAGCGGTCGACGAGGGCTTCGGCGCCGCCAACCGCCCCGAGAGCCTCCAGGTCGGCGGCCAGGAACGCCACGTCGGCCAGCTCGTCGCCATAGCGCAGCTCGTCGTCGAACTCGAGGCAGTCGAGCAGCCTTGGCCCGTCGTCCAGGCAGAAGATGTCGGCTGCCTGCAGGTCGCCGTGGCCGTCGCACGCCCCCCCCGCCGCTATCCGCGCCGCGAACAGCGGTGTCCGTCCACGGAGGTAGCGGGACGCGAGGCCGGTGAGCTCCCGCTCGGCCTCGGGGTCGACCAGCTCCCCCAGGAACCGGGACAGCTGCTCGCCCGTCGACTGCCACCGCTGCCACTGGGCATCTGCCGTGGCTGCGGCGTCGACGGCGGGGGACCGGGTGGCGCGCCGGTGGAAGGCGGCCAGCACGTCCGCGATACGGTCCAGCTCGCCGTCGAGCGGGGCGTTCCGGGCGACGAGGGCCGCCAGGCTGCGATCGGCGGGAAGGCGGCGCATCACGACGGCGTGCTCGACGGGGCGGCCGTCCAGACCGACGTCGGCGACGCCGAGGTAGACGTCGGGTGCCAGGCGGCGGTTGAGGTCCACCTCTCGGTGGCAGTCCTCCCGGCGCCGGTTGAGGTCCGTGAAGTCCAGGAACCCGAAGTCGACCGCCTTGTGGACCTTGTACACGCGGTCGCCCACGAGGAACAGGATCGAGATGTGGCTCTCGGCGACGGCGGCGTGCCCGTGCATCACCCGCCGACCGGGAGGGCTGGCACGGGCGTGCGGGCCGCGGGTCCGGGGCGACCAGATGGGGACCCCGATGAGCGACCGGCGACGGCCGAAAGGGTGGCGGTGTCCAGCGTCTCGTCCTCAAGGAGTCGTGCCACCACCCGCTCGAGGACGGCTCGTGCCGGGACCAGCAGCTCCCGGGCCTGGCGTAGTGCATGCTCGAGGAGCTCGTCGGTGGCCTGGTGCACCCGCTCGGCGAGGACGCCGAGGTGCGTCTCCTCCGGCGGCACGTAGCCCGGTCCGAGGCGGCTCATGCCGTACTCGGTCACCATGTGGCGAGCCAGGTCGGTGGCGGCCTTGAAGTCCTGCATGGCGCCTTGGGTGAAGTCGTCACCCAGGAGGAGCTCCTCGGCCACCCGGCCTCCCATGGCCACCACCAGCTGGGCCTCGGCCTGCCGGCGGGTGAGGAACACGTCGTCGTGGCCCGGGAACCAGGTCACCCCGCCGGCCTGCCCGCGAGGGACGATCGAGACCGAGATGGGGTCGGCGGCGTGCTCCAGCCACAGCCCCGTCAGGGCGTGGCCGGCCTCGTGCCACGCCGTCACCCGGCGGTCGTGCTCGGTCACGACCGCCGACTTGCGGGCCGGCCCGAGGGCCACGGTGGCCAGCGCCTCGTCGAGGTGCGCGTCGGTGATCTTCCCGGCCCGGGCACGGACCGCCACGAAGGCGGCGGCGTTGGCCAGGTTGGCCAGGTCGGCGCCGCTCAGGCCGGCCGTCCGGCGGGCGAGCGCTTCGACGTCGGCCGCCGGTGTCACGGGGCGCCGGGCAAGGTACAGGCGCAGGATCCGTGCCCGGCCGGCGCGGTCGGGCAGCGGGACGGCCACCTGGTGGTCGAAGCGACCGGGGCGGAGCAAGGCGGTGTCGAGGACGTCGGGCCGATTGGTGGCGGCCAGGACCACGACCGACGACGCCTTGAACCCGTCCATCTCGACCAGGAGCTGGTTCAGGGTGTTCTCGCGCTCCTCGTTGCCGGGGACGGCGTGGGTGCTCCGTGACCGTCCGACGGCATCCAACTCGTCGATGAAGACGATGGCGCGTTCGGCGGCGCGCGCCCGGTCGAAGAGCGTGCGCACGCGGGCCGCCCCGACCCCGACATAGCTCTCGACGAACTCCGAGGCCCCGATGGCGAAGAAGGGCACGCCCGCCTCCCCGGCCACTGCTCTGGCGAGGAGCGTCTTCCCGGTCCCGGGGGGTCCCACGAGGAGGTACCCGTGCGGTAGCTCGGCGCCGGCCGCCCGGTAGCGCTCCGGGTCGCGCAAGGCGTCGACCAGCTCGGCCATGGTATCGACCGCCTCGTCGAGGCCGGCCACGTCGCCGAAGCGCGTGGGCGGAACCTCCACCTGCTCTCCATGCCCGTCGGCGAAGGACGCCGGACTGTTGGCGGTGTGCAGCCGCGTCCCCGAGCCCTTGCCGTCGCCGGGCGCCCGCCGCCGCCATGCACCGATCCCGACCGATGCCAGGACGGTGAAGGCGATGGCGAGGATGAGGAAGGTGGTAGCGGAGCCACCTGCGATCCCGCCGGCCGCGGCGGCTGCCGCCGAGGGGGTGACGGACAGCTGCACGTGGTCGGCGAGGAGTGTGGCCGTCAGGTGAGCACCGAAGCCGGACGGGTACGCCGTCTGGTACCGCTCCACCCGACCGGCGACCACCGCCGTACCGGTCACCGTGTCCGTGGCGTCGTCGAGGCGGGCGGTCCGCACGTTCCCGTTTCGGGCCAGCGACAGGAGGCGACTCAGCTCGAGGTTTGCCGTCGACGTCGTCCCGGCCGATGCGCTCGCCGGTCGCTCGGTCGCGCCGCTCGCCGCCGCGCCGCTCGCCGCCGCGCCGGCCGGCAGCGCGCCCAACGCGCCCACCATCCACCCCCCGCTTGCCAGCAACCCCACGGTCAGTGCGGTGCGGGTTCGTCGCCGGTGGTCCACGGCTCCTCCAGTCCTTGGTGGCGGGCGCGTGCCCGTCTCACTCAAGGCTCTCCCCGGTGCCGCAGGCGGGCGAGGGTCGAAGGTCACAACCGGCCACGACCGGGGAGCCGCAGCGCACCAGTCGGGACGTTGGTCCCCCAGGTGGGGGACCTTCGGCCCTCCCTGGCGGGTGCGATGGCCAGGCATCGTGCAAGTGGAGGCCGCCGGAGGGCGGTCGCCGAGAGAGGAGACCAAGAGCCATGAAGCGCAAGACGTTCGACTTGATCCTCACGGGATTGGGCGCAGCGTTGACGATCGTGCTGCTCGCGGCGGGAGCCCTCCTGCTGTGGGGGTCCACCTTCACGAGCAACGAGGTGCACAATCAACTGGCGATGCAGCAGGTGTACTTCCCGACGCAGGCGCAGCTGGCGCACCCGACAGGCAAGGAGGTCACGACGACAATGGTCCCGTACCTGTCGCCGTACGCCGGGCAGCAGGTCCTGACGGGAGCGCAGGCGCAGGCCTACGCCACACACTTCATCGCCAAGCACCTGTACGACATGCCCTACCACGGCGTGTACTCGCAGGTGAGCAGCGCGGCCCGGGCCGCCACGCCGGGAACGGCAAAGGCAGCCACCCTCAACCAGCTCGACGCGACGGTGTTCCAGGGCACGACCCTGCGGGCCATGCTCCTCGAGGCCTACGGGTTCTCGGTGTTCGGTGACCTCGCCTTTGACGGGGCGCTCGCTGCCCTCAGCGCCGCGCTCGTGCTCGCCGTCCTCACCGGCTTCGGCGCCTGGCACTTGCGGCGGGTTCCGGTGACCGAGGAGTTCCCGAAGTCCATCGGCACCACCATCTCCACCAAGGTCGCCTGACGGCCTGACGGCCCAGAGGCGACCACCTCGGGGCTCGAGGTCTCCCTCACTCGGTGGAGACCGGCGACCGCCCCCCGCCCACACGGCGGGGGGCGGCGTCGCGTCCGGGATGCCCTCGCCTCCGGAGCCTGCGCGGCGCCCGGCGCCTCCGGCTGGCGTCTAAGGTCTCCCTGTGTCATTGCAAAAGGGCACCCTCAGATATCGGGTCGTGGCGGCCGCCGCTGCGGTCGTCGTCGGTGGGGCCGTCCTTTCGGCTTGTGGCGCTTCGGACGCCGGGGCAGGTGCGTCGGATCGCTCGTTCACGCTGTACAACGGCCAGCACGTACAGACGACCATGGCGCTCGTCCGGGCGTTCGAGCGGGCGACCGGGATCACCGTGCGGGTCCGGAGCGACACAGAGGCGACGCTCGCCGGCCAGATCCTCGTGGAGGGCTCCCACTCGCCGGCGGACGTGCTGTACACCGAGAACTCGCCGGCCCTCCAGGACCTGCAGGCCCGCCGCCTCCTGGCCCACGTGCCGGCATCGGTACGGGCGGCCACCCAGCCCCGCTTCGACTCGCCGCAGGGAGACTGGGTCGGGGTCTCCGCCCGCGTCAGCGTCCTCGTCTACAACACGCGCCTGGTCCGCCGTTCGGAGCTCCCCCGCTCGGTCCTCCAGCTGGCGGACCCCAGATGGAAGGGCAAGTTGGCGCTGGCGCCCGCCGAGACCGACTTCCAGCCGATCGTCACTGCCGTCGACCGTGCCGAGGGCCCGGCGGCGACGGTCCGGTGGCTCGACGCGCTGAAGGCGAATGCCGCCGGGCACGTCTACCCGGACAACGAGACGATCACCGCCGAGGTCAACGCGGGCCAGGCGGCCATCGGCGTGATCGACCAGTACTACTGGTACCGGCTCCGGTCCCAGCTCGGGCCGGCGGCCATGGACTCGGCCATCGCCACCTTCGCTCCCCGGGATCCCGGCTACGTGCTGGACGTCTCGGGGGCCGCCGTGCTGCGGTCGAGCACCCATCGGGCGGCCGCCGACCGCTTCCTCGAGTTCCTCGTGAGCGACCGCGGCCAGCGCATCCTGGCGCACAGCGACAGCTACGAGTACCCGATCGACAGTGGCGTGACGGCCCGTCCCGGAGAGGCTCCCTTCGCCGCACTGCGGCCCGACCCGGTGTCGGTGGCGCAGCTGGGCACCGGCGCGACCGCCGTGCACCTCTTGCAGGAGGCGCAGCTGCTGTGACCGGGTAGCGTGCCGCGGCGATGATCTCGACGATCGTGGTCGGCACGGACGGCTCTCGCACCGCGCAGCGGGCGGTCGCCGTCGCGGCCGAGCTGGCCCGCCGGTTGGACGCCACGCTGCACCTCGTCCACGGCTACCACGCCCCGTCCGCCCTCGAGGGTGCGGGGCCGGCCGTTGCCGGCACCGCGCGCACCACGTCGTCGCGGTGGGAAGAGATGAGCGAGGCCTTGCTCGAGGTGGCGGCCGCCGATCCGTCCCTGGCCGGGCTGCGGCTCGTGCGCCACTCGGAGCCGCTCGGCGCCTGGCAAGGCATCGTCGCGGTCGCCGAGCGAGTCGGGGCGGACCTCGTGGTGGTCGGCAACCGGGGTATGCGCGGGACGGGCGAGTCGGTGCCCGACGCCGTCGCCGTCCATGCCCCGTGCCATGTCCTCATCGCCCGCACGACGTGAGGCACCGCCGCGCCGTCGAGGAGCTGGAGCTCGTCCCCCCGCAGGTCGACGCGGTGCTGGCCCGGATGGACCTCCTGGCGGCGGCGGGGGACGGCTGGCTCAACCTGCTGCCCGGTGTGCCCGAGGACGCCGTCGAGGAGCCGCGCCGCACCGCGTTCACCGCGCTGTTCGGCGCGGTGACGGCACCCGTGACGATGTGCACCTACGTGCCGGGCCGGCGGGGGAGCGCGGCCACCGTCGGGATCTCCCATGCACGCGGCCGCTTCGCCGCCCGCCAGCTCGCGGAGGTGGGGGTGCCGATCCCCTCGGGCTGGACGGTGCGTCAGGACCACGCTCGGCGGGGCCTCGTCGTTCGTCTCCCACCGACGGCCGAGCTCGCCGCCGTCCTCGACTGGATGCTGCGGGCCGGCAAGGCGCTGGCGATGGTGCCGCTCACTGGGAGCTGGCTGGCGCGGGTGCACCTGCCCGCTCCGGGTCAGGGCGACGCGAGGTCGACCACCTCGTAGGACCACAGCTCGCTGTGGGTCGCGACCGGTGCCTCGGAGCGAGCATCCTCGGCGGCCGCCCGGTGGCCGTGGGCGAAGGCGGGAGAGCTCACCCATGCCTGGAACGAGGCCTCGTCCCTCCAGCGCGTCAGCACCAGCCAGGTGTCGCGGCCGTCGGACGGCCGGAGCAGCTCGAAGCCCTCGAAGCCGTCGGCGTGGTCGACGGCGCCGGCCCGGGCGGCGAACCTCCGGGCGAGCTCGTCGCCCGATTCGGGCGAGACCTGGATGGCGTTGATGCGGACGACGGTCATGCCCCATGTTCCCCCATCCACCACGGGCCGGCACGTGGGCACTACCTTCCGAGCGGGATGGACGTGGGGGAGGGGGGCACGACGGTCCGGCCCGTCCGGTCCCGTCGCTCGCGGCGGCGTACACGTCACGCGCTCGTCCGGCCGGTGTCGGTCACCACGTCGGCGAAGGCGTGGTGCGGGTCGACGACTAGGACATCGAAGAATGCAACAGTAGGCAACAGTAGGCAACAGTAGGGTCAGGAAAATGGAGCACCGCGTGGCGACCGAGCTGGCACGAGCCATGGAGCACCAGGTCCGCCAGCGGCTCGGGGAGCACCTGGCCCTCGCCGGCCGCGGGGCCCAGGAGGCGTCGTGAGGGTGCTCGTGACCGGGGCGGCCCGGGCGATCGGCGCGGCCACCGTGCGCGAGCTGGTGGCCCGTGGCCACCAGGTCGTCGCCACCGCCCGGGAGCCCGAGCTGCTGGCCGGCCTCCCGGCAGCCCAGCGCCTGGCGCTGGACGTGACGGACGACCGGTCCGTGCGGGCGGCGCACGTGGCCGCCGGGGAGGTCGACGCCGTCGTCAACAACGCCGCCACCACCGCCCACGGGCCGCTCGAGGCGGTGCCGCCGGCGGCGCTGGCGGCGGTGCTCGAGACGAACGCCGTCGGCCCGCTGCGGGTCCTCCAGCCCCTCCTGCCGGCGTGGCGGGCGCGGGGTCGCGGCGTCATCGTGAACGTCAGCTCGGTGCAGGGGCGTGTCGCGACGCCGCTGAGCGGCGCGTACGCCGCCTCGAAGCACGCCCTCGAGGCGTTGTCGGAGACGCTCCACTACGAGCTGGGCCACTTCGGGATCCGTGTGGTGCTGGTCGAGCCGGGGTTCGTGGCACCCGGGATGAAGGTGGAGGCGACGTACCCCGGGCCGCCCGTCTACGAAGCGCTCCAGGCCCAGTGGGAGGGCGTCGACGACGTCCTTGCCGGCCCAGGCGGACGTCCGGGTCCCGAGACGGTGGCCACGGCGGTGGCCGACGCGCTGGAGGACCCGGCGACCCCGCTGCGGGTCGAGGTGGGCGACGACGCCCGGTCGATCCTCGCCGCCCGGCGACAGCTGGACGACGTGGCGTTCGAGGCGGCGATGCGCCAGGTGCTCGGCATCACCTGGTGATCGTTCAGCCGGTGCGCGGCGTGCTCGCCGGTGCCTGCCCCGGCGCCGAGCCGGGGTCCTCCGGCGGGGTCGCCCGTTCGGCGACCTGCCCCGCCGGTCCCACCTCGGGCTGCTCGCCGCGCAGCTCGCCGGGCTCCGGGGCGGGGTCCTCCGCGCGGGCGCCCCGGTGGAAGCGGACGGTGACCCGCTGCTCCGGCCGGCGCTCCTGTTGGCGCGCGACGTCTGCCAGCACGCGCTCGTCGGCCTCGGTCAGCGGCGGCTGGACCAACCCGCGTGGCCATAGCCGGCGGGCCCGCACGACGTTGAGCTCGGCGGCGTACATCGTCACCTGTGCCCCGAGAGAGATCCACGCCAGGAGGCCGAGGACGGTGGCGAAGAAGCCGTACACCGGGGTCATGTTCCGGAGCAGGTGGGTGACGAGCACGCTCCCGGCGAACTGGAGCGCCGTCCAGGCGACGGCCCCGAGCATCGCCCCGGGCAGGAGGCCGCGGTGGCTCACGGTCTTGGGCGTGAGGATCCGGAAGGCGAGGACGTAGAGCGCCACGTTCAGGGCGACGGTGGCTGCGACCGCGCCGACGCGCACGGCGACGGCGTGGTGACCGTAGCTGACGAACGCGGCGGTGGCCGTCGTCGCGAGGAGGAACAGCCCGAGCACCGCCATCATGAGGAGGCTCCGGACGAGTCGCACCCAGTAGTTGGGCCGCACGACCCCGGGGACGTTCCACACCTCCGCCATTGCCAGCTGGCCGGCCTGCATGGCGCCCTGGCCGCCGTAGAGCAGGCCCAACAGGCCGAGGACCAGCGCCACCGTGCTGTTGCGGTGCAGCACCTGGATCTGTGTGCCGAGCTTCGTCCCGATGATGGGGAACTGCGACAGCGCCGAGTGCTCCACGGTCTGGGTGAACGACGAGTTGCTCCCGGCCACCATGCCGAGCACCGTGACGAGGACGAGGAGCAGGGGGAAGAGCGAGATGAAGCCGTAGTAGGTGAGCAGGGCGGCGAGCGTGCCGGCCCGGTCGTCGCCGTACTTCTTGACGACCCCCACCACGAAGGCGGCGGGTGCCCAACCCTGCTGGGCCCGGTCCGCCCGCCGAGCGAGGCGCTCCACGGGGTTCACGGAATACCCCGGGCGGTACGGACGTTGACCTCATCACGTTCGAGAGCCATTGGGAGGACCGTTGAGCCAGAACTCGACTGCCGAACACCTCACCCTACCCCTATTGCCCCTCACCACCGGCGTGATGCTGCCGGGCATGGTCTTCACCATGGCCCTCGAGTCCGAGGAGGCCCGGGCCGCGGCGGACGCCGCCGCGTCCTCCGGCGAGCGGCTGCTCCTGGTGCCCAACGTCGACGGGCGCTTCTCCACCACGGGCGTCGTCTCCGAGGTGGTCGAGCGGGGCGAGATGCCCGGCGGGCTGCCGGCCGTCATCGTCCGAGGCGACCAGCGTGCCATCCTCGGCGCGGGCGTGCCGGGGAACGGCGAGGCGCTGTGGGTGGAGGCCGACGTCCTGGAGGAGCGCGAGCCATCGCCTGCCGTCGCCGAGCTCGGGCGCGAGTACCGGGCAGTCCTCGAGAACATCCTCCTGTCGCGCGGGGCCGGGCGGATCGCCGCCCAGTTGCGCGAGGTGACCGAGCCGGGCCGGCTGGCGGACCTCTCCGGCTACTCGCCGGATCTCACCCTGGCCCAGAAGGTGCGCGTCCTCGAGACGCACGACGTCGAGGAGCGGCTCCACCTGGTGCTGGGCTGGGCCCGCGACACGCTGGCGGAGGTCACCTTGCGCGAGCGGATCAAGTCCGACGTGGAGGAGGGCATGGAGCGGACGCAGCGAGAGTTCCTCTTGCGGCGGCAGCTCGAGGCGATCCGCAAGGAGCTGAACGAGCTCGGTGCCGAGGGCACCGGGGAGGACCCCGACGACTACCGGGGCAAGGTGGAGGGGCGCGACCTCCCCGAGAAGGTCCGGGAGGCGGTGCTGCGTGAGGTCGACCGCCTCGAGCGGACGAGCGAGCAGAGCCCGGAGCACGGATGGATCCGGACGTGGCTCGACACGGTGCTGGAGCTGCCCTGGGGCGTGGAGTCGGAGGACCGGCTCGACGTGACCGAGGCGGCGCGCATCCTCGACCAGGACCACGACGGCCTTGCCGACGTGAAGGAGCGCATCCTCGAGCACCTCGCCGTGCGCAAGCTGCAGGCGGAGCGCCACCTGGCATCCGTCGACGGCCGAGGGGCCGGCGCGATCCTTCTGCTGGTCGGGCCGCCGGGCGTCGGCAAGACGTCGCTCGGCGAGTCGGTGGCGCGCGCCCTCGGACGCGCGTTCGTCCGGGTGGCCCTGGGCGGCGTCCGGGACGAGGCCGAGATCCGCGGCCACCGCCGCACCTACGTCGGCGCCCAGCCCGGACGGCTCGTCCGGGCACTGCGCGAAGCCGGCACCATGAACCCGGTCGTCCTCCTCGACGAGGTCGACAAGATCGGTGCCGATTTCCGCGGGGATCCGTCGTCGGCTCTCCTCGAGGTCCTCGACCCCGCACAGAACCACACCTTCCGTGACCACTACCTCGAGGTGGACCTCGACCTGTCGCGGGTCCTGTTCCTCGCCACGGCGAACGTGCTCGACACCGTCCCCGGACCGCTGCTCGACCGGATGGAGGTCATCCGGCTCGACGGCTACACGGAGGAGGAAAAGGTCGCGATCGCCCACAACCACCTGGTCCGGCGCCAGGTCGCCCGTGCCGCCCTCCGAGAGGACGAGGTCGTGGTGAGCGATGACGCCCTCCGGCAGGTCGTGACGGATCACACCCGGGAGGCAGGGGTGCGCTCCCTCGAGCGCGAGCTCGGCCGGCTGTTCCGCAAGGTGGCGGTCAAGCTGGCGTCGGGTGCCCTCGAGGCCCCGGTGGTGGTGCGGGGTGAGGACGTCCGGGAATGGCTCGGCCGGCCGCGGTTCTTCTTCGAGGCTGCCGACCGCACCAGCGTGCCGGGTGTCGTCACCGGCCTTGCGGTGACCGGTGCTGGAGGTGACGTCCTCTTCGTGGAGGCGACGGCGTCCGACGGTCCCGAGGGGCTGACGCTCACCGGCCAGCTGGGCGACGTGATGAAGGAGTCGGCGGAGATCGCCCTCTCCTACGTCCGATCGCACGCCGGCGCGCTGGGCATCGAACCCTCGGCGTTGGCGGGCAAGCGGTTCCACGTCCACGTGCCCGCCGGCGCGGTGCCCAAGGACGGGCCGTCCGCCGGTGTCACCATCACGACGGCACTCGTCTCGTTGCTGCGCGACGTGCCCGTGCGACCGGTGGTGGGCATGACCGGTGAGGTGACCTTGCAGGGCAGGGTCCTCCCCATCGGGGGCGTGAAGCAGAAGGTGCTCGCCGCCCACCGGGCCGGCCTCACCGAGGTCGTGCTGCCGGTCCGCAACGGGCCCGACCTCGAAGACGTGCCCGAGGAGGTGCGGCGCGAGATGACGTTCCACCTGGCGACGACGATGAGCGACGTCCTCGGGACCGCTCTCGCCGTGGCGGGGGAGACCGGTGCACCGGCAGCCGAGCCCGAGACGCTCGGACCGGTCGCCGAAGCCGCCTGAACGGCTCGCCACGCCTGCCGATGCCAGCGCCCGTCCCGAGCTTCGGGGCGGGCGCTGCGCGTCCCGAGCAAGGCCGAGCGCCCTGAGGAGGCCGGGCGAGGTGCGGTCACGCAGACGTTGTGACCTTGGTCCTGCGGGCACAAGGCGAGAAGTGACGTTCGGCCTCTAGCGCTCCGCCGTGTGCAGCGTTGAATGGCTGTATGGGTGAAGTTGCGGGCTGGATGCGGCGACTGAGGGGAAGGGGGCTGCACCCGCGTGGCGGCCGTCGTGCGTGGCGCACGGTGGCGGCGTCCGGCGTCGCCCTCGCCCTGGGCGCCGCCGTCGCCGGGACCGCGGTGGCCGCCGGTGGGGGAGGCGGAGTCGTCGTCAGCGTCAACGGCGTCTCGCTCCAGAGCGAATCGCGGGTGCCCGGGTGCGCCATCACCGCGACGGTGAGCGGCGTCGGCGCGGGGACACACGCCGTGACGTTCGTCGCCGCGGCCATGGAGCCGTCGGGCACAGCGACGGTCGTCAACGTGTCGCAGACCGTCGGCACGGGGACGCTGGCCGTCGGGCCCGACGACCTGACGACCCTGGCCAAGACCCTCGGGCTCGTGTCGGCCGACAACGGCTACCACATCCGGGTCACCGTCACGGTCGACGGTGCGCAGGCGTTCTCGATGCCGATGTGGTTGGCGTGCGGCAAGTCGCAGCACGCCGGACGGTCTGTCCGGGTGCAGTTCGCCGTCGTGTGGCGGGATGCCGGCGGGCAGTCGGGCTCGCTCCCACCGGCCGGGCTTCCCTCGGGCTACGTGCTGACCGCAGTGAGCACCCACGGCACGGCCACGTGCACGTACGCCAGCGGTGGTGCCCAGCTGGTCTGCAACTACCCGCCAGGGGAGGCAAGCGACAGCAGCGTGCCGCCGAGCCTCCAGGTGTCGGGCCTCGGCACGTACACCGTGACCGAGCAGGGGCTGCCCGCGGGGTGGTCGCCTGACCCGACCACCGTGGGGAGCTTCGCCGCCAACCCGACACTCCCGGGGGCGGGGATCGAGCATGCCGAGGTGGTGGCGCCCCAGGCGCCGGCCGTGGCCACGCACACCGTGGTGAACGTGCAGGCACCCCTGCACGCGGCGTACTGGCTCGCGTACGCCGACGGCAGCGTGGTCCCGTTCGGCGGTGCCGGCTACTTCGGCTCGACGGGCGGCTCGCCGCTGAACGCACCGGTGGTGGACCTGGCACCCACGCCCGACAAGGGCGGCTACTGGGAGGTCGCCTCCGACGGCGGGATCTTCGCCTTCGGCGATGCCCAGTTCTACGGCTCGATGGGCGCCAAGCCGCTCGATCAGCCGGTCGTGGGCATCGCCGCCGACCACAGCGGGCACGGCTACTGGCTCGTGGCCCAGGACGGCGGGATCTTCGCCTTCGGCGACGCCGGCTTCTACGGCTCGATGGGCGGTGCGCCGCTCGATCAGCCGGTCGTCGCCATGGCGGCCACCCCCGACGGCGGGGGCTACTGGCTCGTGGCCCAGGACGGCGGGATCTTCGCCTTCGGCGACGCCCCCTTCTACGGCTCCATGGGGGGTCAGGTCCTGAACCAGCCGGTGGTGGACATGGTCGCCGCACCGAGCGAGGGGTACTGGTTGGTCTCGGTCGACGGCGGAGTGTTCGCCTTCGGCAGCGCGGGGTTCGCTGGGTCGATGGGTGCCGTGTCCGCGGCGTCCAGCCCGGTGGTTGGGATGGGCGGCGCCTGAGCGGCGCCTATCGAAGCGAGGGGAGCGGGCAGCGCGTTGAGCCTGCCAGGGAGCGAGTGACCATGGAACGAAGACGGCTCCGGAAGGAGATGGTGGCGCTCGCCGCCGTTGGGTCGCTCGTCGCCGGTATGGCGATCTTCGGGACGGCGACGGCGGGTGCGATCACGACCACACCGTCGACGGTGCGGGTGAGCGCGACGGCCGCGACAGGGGCCGGTGAGCTGTCCGCCCTCAACGCCGACGGTCGGTTCGACGTGTTCGTCGGCCGCGGGACGACAGCGGGAGTGTGGCTGGTCGACCGGCTGTCGAACACGGCCACGCATCTCACGACGGGCAAGGACATGAACCCGGCCATCAGCCCGACAGGCCGGTACGTCGCCTATGCGACCTACGGCTCGAAGCGAGGGGTCTACCTTCTCGACACCCAGACCAAGACGCCGACCCCGACCCTCGAGAGCGTGGCGTCGACAGGAGCGGCCGCCGGCGGCGGCAGCGCGCTCAGCGACTACCCATCGGTGAGCACCGGTGGACGCTATGTCGCGTTCCAGTCGACGGCGGCCAACCTCGGCGGACCGACGACAACCGGCCGTAGCCCGAACAAGGTGTACGTCCACGACAACCTCACCGGCACCACCACGATGGCGTCGGTCACGTCGGCCGGCGGTGGCATCGGCGGCGGCGCCATGTACCCCGACATCACGCCCGACGGGCGCTACGTGGCCTTCACCTCGACAGGGAAGAACCTCCTGCCGAGCGGGCAGACCTCGACAACAACCCAGGTCTACGTGCACGACATGACGACGGGGACCACCACGATCGCCAGCGTCAATGCGACAGGCACGGTCGCCTCCGGTGG
>DAHUZJ010000061.1 GCA_027306585.1 Acidimicrobiaceae bacterium
TCGAACCCGCGACCCTCACCTTGGCAAGGTGATGCTCTACCAACTGAGCCACGTCCGCGTGCTGGTCGGTCAGGTTACCACCCTGCCAGTGAAGGCCGTGGACCGCGCGGCGTCCACGAGCTCGCCCACCGCTTCCTCCACCAGCACCGCCAGGTCGTCCAGATCAGGCACCAGCCGGCGACAGGCGACGAGCCCCACGTGGACGGCGCCCCGGTACGTCATCGTGGTGACGTTGAGACCGACGCCGTGCGCGATCGGACCGGCTGGGAACATCGCCGCCACCGGCGCGCCAGCGCACCACAACGGGACATCGGGGACGCGCAACGTCGAGACCACCAGATTGAAGGGCGGCGGGACCCTGTCGAACGCGCGGGCTGCCGAGAGACAGCGCGCCGTCCAGGTCGTGAGGGCGTAGGGGGTCGCCCGGGCGATCTCGTCGAGCAGCCGACCCCAGGCCAGCTTCTCCTGTTCCTTGGCCACGCGACTGGCGGCCGCCACCGCACGTAGCCGCGCTTCCGGCCCGTGGGCTTCGCTCCCCAACCCGACCAACATCCCCGACACCTGGTTCCCAAGCGCCGCAGACGCCCCTTCGGCTCGCCGGGTGGAGACCGGAACGAGGGCCACCAGAGGCCGGTCCGGTACCTCCCCCCGCCGCTGGAGGAGACGGTCCACCGCGGCACCGACGGCGCACAGGACGACGTCGTTGAACGTCACCCCACCGGCCCGAGCCCCGAGGACGCGGCGGACTTCCCGAAGCGCGTCGAGGGGAAGCGCCACGGTGGCGAAACGCCGGGCGGACGAGAGCGCGCCGTTGAGGGACGTCCTCGGTGCGCGAAAGGGGGTTGGCGGTGGGGCGGTGCCCGCCGCCGAGAGCCGCCGGTTGTGCGCCGCCACCTCCGTCAGGACATCCGCGCTCACCCGCAGCGCCCCGAAGGCAGCTTCTGGCTGGCGGGCCAGGACCCCACAGGTGAGCCGCAGCAGTTCCCGGTGGCTGGGCAGCGGCGGCGGCGCCCACGGCGGGGGTCGGTCGTCGGGCACCGGGGAGCCGGAGAGGTCCAGGAACGACGCCATCGTGTTGGCGCCCGAGACCCCGTCGAGGATCGCGTGGTGCAGCTTGGCGACGAGGGCGCTGCGCCCACCGCTGAGACCCTCCACCGACACCATCTCCCAGAGCGGCCTGTCGGGCGGGAGCGGGCGAGCAAGCAGGACGCCCACCAGCTCGCGGAGCTCGGCAGGACCGCCCGGTGCCGGAAGGCTCGCCCGCCGGAGGTGCAGGTCCAGATCGAAGTCGGGGTCGTCTACCCAGATCGGGGGCAGCAGGTCGAGGGGCAGGCGTACCGCCCGTTGCCGGAACTGCGGCACGAGATGCAGGCGGCGGCGCACCATCTCGCGGACGGACTCGAAGCGAGCCGCCGGCGCCGCCGGGCCGTCCTGACCGGTCGGCGGGTCGAGCACGACCACCGCCGCCACGTGCAGCTGGGCCGTCGCCGTCTCCAGGGCGAGGAAGGCGCTGTCGAGACCGCCGAGGGGCTGCATGCCGCCTACCGTCCCGTGTGGCCGAACCCGCCCGCGCCACGTGCGGCCGAGGGCAGCTCCTCCACCGGTTCGAAGGCCACCGCCTCCACCGCTTGGACCACGAGCTGGGCCACGCGGTCGCCGCGCCGCACCAGGTAGTCCTCCGTCGGATCGGTGTTGACGAGCAGCACGGCGAGCTCCCCCCGGTAGCCGGCGTCGATGAGGCCGGGGGTGTTCAGGCAGGTGACCCCGTGCCGCAGGGCCAGACCGCTGCGTGGCTGCACGAAGCCGGCGTGCCCAGGGGGGATCGCCACCGCCACGCCGGTCGGGACCAGAGCCCGCCCTCCTCCGGCTCGAAGGAGCGCGTCCTGGCGGGCGTACAGGTCCGCCCCGGCATCGCCGGGATGCGCGTAGGAGGGAAGCGGCAGCTCGGGGTCGATCCGCAGGACCGGGACCGAGAGCATTCCGGCGATGGTAGACGGTGCTGGCGTGGGTAGCATCGCCCCGATGTTGGCGTGGATGGACCTCGAGATGACGGGGCTCGACCCGGCTCGGCACACGATCGTCGAGATCGCGACCCTGGTCACCGACGACGATTTGGAGATCGTCGCCGAGGGCCCGGACCTCGTCGTGGCAGCCACGCCCGAGCAGCTGGCAGCCATGGGCCAGGTAGTGCGGGAGATGCACACCCGGTCAGGGCTCCTGGCGGCGATCGAGTCCTCGACGCTGTCGCTGGCCGAGGCCGGGGCCGCCACGCTCGACTTCCTCCGCCAGTACCTCCCCAAGCCCGGGTCGGTCCCGCTCGCCGGCAACTCGATCGGGATGGACCGCCGGTTTCTCGCCGTCCACCTCCCCGAGGTCGAGCAGTTCCTCCACTATCGCTCGATCGACGTCTCCACGGTGAAGGAGCTCGCCCGCCGCTGGTACCCGGCGGCTGCCGCCGCCGCACCGCACAAGCAGGGTTCCCACCGGGCCATGGACGACATCAAGGAGAGCGTCGCCGAGCTCGCGTACTACCGGCAGGCGGTGTTCCGCTCGCCCGACGGCACCGCCGTCGCCCCCCGCCACGCCCCCGCCGGCGAGGTATGACGGAAGCTCTGTCGCTGGCGGAGGCCACCGCCACTCTGACGGCCCCAGGCCAGCCGTTCGAGATGGAAGAGGTGGTGATCCGGGGGATCCCCACCCGCGTATGGAAGCGGGCCCCGGCCACCCTACGCACAGTCCTCGAGCTGTCCCGCGGCTACGGGGACACCGACTTCCTCGTGTACGAGGACGAGCGGGTGACCTTCGAGCAGCACTACCGGACCGCCGCCGCGCTCGCCCACCGCCTGAGCGACCGGTTCGGCATTCAGAAGGGCGACCGCGTCGCCGTCGCCATGCGAAACCTTCCCGAGTGGGTGATCGCGTTCTGGGCGGCGGCCGTGATCGGGGCCGTCGTCGTCCCCCTCAACGCCTGGTGGACGACCGACGAGCTCGCCTACGGCCTCGCCGACTCGGGCACCGTGGTCGTCTTCGCCGACCGCGAACGCGCCGATCGCATCCGGCCCCGGCTCGGTGAGCTGCCGCAGCTGCGGACCCTGGTGATCGTCGACGAGCACCGCCGGCCGGCTGCCGCCGGCCACCCCGAAGGCGGCGCGACCACCGAGCCGGTCCCGGCCGGCGCCGAGCGCGGGCACGCCGCCGAGGTGACCTTCGCCGACGCATTGGGCGAGGTGACCGCGCAGGTCACGCCGCCACCGGTGGACCTCCAACCCGACGACGACGCCACCCTCTTCTACACGTCCGGAACGACCGGTCGGCCGAAGGGGGCCATCGGGACCCATCGCAACACGTGCAGCAACCTCATGAACCTGTACTTCGTGAACATGCGAAGCCGGCTGCGGTTCGGCAGCGGGATGGTCGACGACGACGCACGGGTCCCCAACTGCTACTTGCTCACCGTCCCGCTGTTCCACGCGACCGGCTGCCACGCCGTCCTCGTCACCAACACGGCCTACGGGACGAAGCTGGTGATGCTGCACCACTTCGATCCCGAGCGCGCCCTGGAGCTGATCGAGCGAGAACACGTCACCGTCTTCGGCGGGGTCCCCACCATGGTCATGCAGATCCTGGACTCACCCGCTCTCGGGCAGCGGGACCTCTCCTCCGTCCGGTCCGTCTCCTACGGCGGTGCCCCGGCCCCGCCCGAGCTCGTCCGCCGGATCCGCAAGGTGATCCCCGTCGGCCAGCCGGGCAACGGCTACGGGCTCACGGAGACGTCGGCCGCCACGTCGATGAACACGGGCGAGGACTACGTCCGCAAGCCAGACAGCGTCGGACCGCCGGTGCCGGTCGTCGACATCGCCATCGTCCCCGAGGGCTACGACGGCGACGAGCCCCCACAGGTCGGCCCAGGAGTGACGGGCGAACTGTGGGTCAAGGGTCCCAACGTCGTGCGCGGCTACTGGCAGCGCCCCGACGACACCGCCCGCACGTTCACCCGAGGGTGGCTCCACACCGGCGACATCGCCCGGGTCGACGAGGAGGGCTTCCTCTACATCGTCGACCGGGCCAAGGACGTGGTGATCCGGGGCGGGGAGAACGTCTACTCCGTCGAGGTGGAAGGTGCGCTCTTCGAGCACCCGGCCGTGGCCGAGTGCGCCGTCATCGGCGTCCCCCACCCGATCCTCGGGGAAGAGGTCGGTGCGGTGATCGTGCTGCGACCCGGGGCCAAGGTCACGGCCGACGAGCTGATCCAGCACGTGCGCGACCGTCTCGCTGCCTACAACGTCCCGACCCGCCTGTGGCTGCGCACCGAGCCGCTCCCCCACAACGCGGCGGGCAAGGTGCTCAAGCGCGAGCTGCGCGACGGCCTCCTACGCGAGGTGCCGCCGGCGCACGCTGACGGCGTGAACTGACGGCGCACGCTGACGGCGCCGGCCTCGCGGCCGGCACCGTCAGTTGTAGCGCCCCGAGGGCCGCCGGCTCACTTGTTGGGCTGGGGCGTCATCCGCAGGTACGGCTTCAGGGTCTTGAAGCCCTTGGGGAACCGGGTCTTCGCCTCCTCGTCCGGGATGGCGGGGGCGATGATGACCTCGCCCCCGTCGGTCCAGTTGACGGGAGTGGACACCTGGTACTCGGACGTCAGCTGGAGGGAGTCGAGCACCCGGAGGATCTCGCCGACGTTGCGCCCGGTCGACGCCGGGTAGGTCAGGGTGAGCTTGACCTTCTTGTCCGGCCCGATGATGAACACCGACCGCACGGTCAACGTGTCGTTGGCGTTGGGGTGGATCATGTCGTAGAGGTCGGCCACCCGGTGGTCCTCGTCCCCGATGATCGGGAAGTTCAGCGCCGAACCTTGGGTCTCGGCGATGTCACCGGCCCAGCCCTTGTGGGACTCCACCGAGTCCACGGACAGGCCGATCAGCTTGGCGTTGCGCTTGTCGAACTCGGACTTGGCGGCGGAGAATGCCCCCAGCTCGGTCGTGCACACGGGGGTGAAGTCCTTCGGGTGCGAGAACAGGATCCCCCAGCTGTCGCCGAGCCACTCGTGGAATTGGATGGTCCCCTCGGTGGTGTCGGCGGTGAAGTCGGGGGCGGTGTCGCCCAGGCGAATGGCCATCGAGTCGGTCCTCCTGTGGTGGGATGGGGCACGCCGCGTCGTGCGGGCGCCGAGCCCACCCTAGCGGTGGGCGAACGCATTGTCGACTGGCTGGGTCGGCTTTTACCCGACCTCGCCGGGGCCCCCTGCGCAGCCCTGAGCGCACCCGCCTGGGCCCGCTCGGGGCCCGTCGGGACCGCCTCAGCCCGCGCCGTCCCTGCCCAGCGGCCATCGACAACTCCCTGCGCCCGCCGTGCCATTATCGGGCGTCATGCAGAGCGAGGACCGTGGCGGGCCTCCTCCGGTCTCGGTGTCCCGTCACGGCGCAGTGTCGGTGGTCGCCATCGAGCGACCAGAGGTCCGCAACGCGGTCGACAGCGCCACGGCCACGGCGCTGCGGCAGGCATTCGCCGCCTTCGACGCCGACGAGGACGCCCGCGTGGCCGTGCTCACCGGGGCCGGCGACACGTTCTGTGCCGGCGCGGACCTGAAGGCCCTGGCGACGGGCGACCGTCGGCCGATCCCCGACTTCGGCCCGGGCCCGATGGGCCCGACCCGGATGACGCTCGCCAAGCCGGTCATCGCCGCCGTCGAGGGCCACGCGGTGGCCGGCGGCCTCGAGCTGGCACTGTGGTGCGACCTCCGGGTGGCAGCCGAGGACGCCATCTTCGGGGTGTACTGCCGGCGCTTCGGGGTCCCTCTGTGCGACCTCGGCACGGTCCGCCTTCCCCGCCTCATCGGGCACTCCCGGGCAATGGACATGATCCTCACGGGCCGGTCGGTCTCGGGAACCGAGGCCTTCGCCATCGGGCTGGCCAACCGTCTCGTGCCGCACGGGCGAGCCCTCGATACGGCACTCGAGCTGGCCGACCAGTTGAGCGCGCTGCCGCAGCGGTGCCTGCGCAGCGACCGGCGCTCGGCGCTCGAGCAATGGGGCCTCGACGAGGCGGCGGCGGCCGTCAACGAGGCGCACCGGGCACGAGAGGTGATCGCCAGCGGGGAGACGATGCGTGGCGCCCTGCGGTTCGCCGCGGGCGAGGGCCGAAGCGGTGCGCCCGTCGCCACCTCGGGCGGCGGTCGGGGCCCGGCCGGGTCACCATGAGCCCGCTCCCCTTCGACACGGTGGCCGCCTTCGACTTCGACGGCACGCTCACCCACGGTGGCAGCGTCGCCAGCTTCCTCATGCGGGTCCGAGGCCCTGTCCCCTTCGCGGTGGCGGCGGCACGCGAGCTGCCGGCGATCGTCCGGGGGGCCGTGATGGGGGGCACCGCGGCCGACGAGGCGAAGGAGGCGCTCTTCGCCCGGCTGCTGGCTGGCCTCCCGGCCGAGGAGGCGTTCCGCATCGGGACCGAGTTCGCCGAGCACCACCTCCGCCGGCGGCTCCGGCCCGACACCCGGGCGCGGCTCGAGTGGCACCGATCGCAGGGGCACGCCGTGGTGGTCGTCTCGGCGTCACCGGAGTGCTACGTGCGGCCGGCAGCCGAGCTGCTCGGCGCCGACGCCGCCCTCGCCACTCGCCTGGCCGTGAGCGGTGACCTGCTGACGGGCCGGTACGAAGGGAAGAACTGCCGGGGCGGCGAGAAGTACGCCCGCGTCATGGGGTGGCTGCGGTCTCAGGGCGCCTCGGCCGATCAGGCGGTGCTGTGGGCGTACGGCAACAGCCGGGGGGACCTGCGGCTCCTGGCAGCAGCCGACCACGGCGTGGACGCCGGCCGGCTCGGTCCCCTCGGGCGGTTGCGGCGCTATCCGTCGCTGCGCGCCGTCATGGCCGCCCAGAGCCAGCGGGCCGCACAAGCCCCCGGCCACGTCTAGTCGGTCGGCCCGGACCCAACGCCGGCGGACGGCCCGGCGGACGGCCCGGCGGACGGCAAGGCAGACGGCAAGTCGGACAGGCGGGCGACGGCCTCAGCCGGTGGCCGACAGCACGCGTTGGTTGCTCAGGTCGATCGCCGACGCCGGCACGGGCCTTGCCAGGAAGAAGCCTTGGACGACGTCGCACCCCAAGCCCTGCACCGCGTCCAGCTCGGCGCTCGTCTCCACTCCCTCTGCCACCACCTCGAGGCCCAGGTCGTGCGCCAGGCGGACCACCGCCTGCATGATCCGGGTGTCGCCGTGCTCCGCGACGTCCTTCACGAAGCTTCGGTCCACCTTGAGCTGGTCGACCGGAAAGCGTCGCAGGTAGGCCAGGGAGGAGTACCCCGTCCCGAAGTCGTCGATGGCCAGGTGGACGCCGAGGTCCTTCAGGACGCGAAGGGTGGCTTCGTGCTCCACCTCCTCTCCCATGAGGACCGTCTCGGTGATCTCGAGCAGGAGCGCCTCGGGGGGCATGCCCGTGCGCTCGAGGATCCGGGTGACCCGCCGCACGAAGTCCCGGTCGTCGAGCTGGCGAGCCGACACGTTCACGGCCATGCGCGGGACGCCGCCCATCGCCGGCGCCCACGACACGGCCTGCCGGCAGGCCTCCTCGAGCACCCACTCGCCGATCGCCACCATGAGCCCGGACTCCTCGGCGATCGGGATGAACTCGAGGGGTGGCACCGTGCCCTGTTCGGGGTGCTCCCAGCGCAGGAGCGCCTCGAAGCCGACGATCGTCCCCTTCCGGGTGTCGTAGACGGGCTGGTACACGAGCCGCAGCTCGTCGCGCTCGAGCGCCCGGTGGAGGCCGCTCGTCGTGGCGAAGCGCACCTGGTGCGGACCGTCGTCGAGCTCCACCGTGGCGACCCGATTGCGCCCTGCCCGCTTGGCGCTGTACATGGCGTCGTCCGCTTGGCTGAGCACCTCTTCGGAACGCCGGCCGGGATGCTGCACGGTCGCGACGCCGACGCTGATGGTCACCTGCACCTCGCGATCGGCCACGGCGATGGGCCGTGCGGCGAGGGCTCGGATCCGCTCGGCGCGCCGCTGCGCGTCGAGCGCCGGATGTGCCAAGCCCTCGAAGAGGAGGACGAACTCGTCCCCCCCGAGACGGGCCACGACGTCACCGGGCCGCACGCTCGACGTGAGACGGGCGGCGAGCTCGACCAGCACGGCGTCACCACACCCGTGGCCGAAGACGTCGTTCACCGCCTTGAAGTCGTCGACGTCGATGAACACGAGCGCGAGCCCGGCCGGCTGGCGGGTGAGCCGCGCCAACGCCCGGTCGAGCTGGTCGACGAGCACCATGCGATTGGCGAGGTGGGTCAACGGGTCGCGGAGCGCCAGGTCGGCGAGCCGCCGGTGCAGCGACTCGATCTCGAGGTCGAAGCGCTTCGCCATGTCCACCAGGCTGGCCTGGCCGCTCTTCACGACCATCGTCTTCGCCTCGTCGAGAACGGCGGTGTCCACGCCGAGCCGGACGGCCTCCTCGTCGAGCACTTTGCAGGTGGCGTCGCTCCACCAGAAGTTGAGCTTGGTGACCATGGCGACCGACAGGCGCGCGTCGCCCCGGGAACGCGCGTCGAGCGCGGTCCGGCCCTCGTCGGGCGGCGGCGCCCCCGTGAGGTGGCCTGTGCCCGCGCCGGTCGGGACGTGGGCGGCGGGCGATCCCGGCGGATCCGCCGTTCGACCAGCCTCCGGTGAGGCGGCGGGCCGCGGGGAGGCAGCCACCGCCGACGAGGCGACCTCCGGCGGGCCAGCCAGCGCCGTCGGGCCAGCCAGCTCCGGCGAGCCAGCCAGCTCCGTCGAGCCCGACTCGACGGGCGCGATGCCCGTCGGGTTGATCCGCTCGGCGAACTCCTGGGCGACCAGCTGCCGCTGATAGGCGGCGGCGTTCCCGACCGAGGCGATCTCCGAGCGGTCCCTCGAGTTGGCGAGCTGCCCCGTCTGCAGCCACCGCACGATCGACAGCGTGCCGAGGGAGGTGACCTTCCACAGGGGGTCGCGCAGCCACGCACCGGAGGCAGCACCGCCGAGCGACGCAAGGTACCGCTCCTGGCAGTCCCGCAGGATCTCGCCGTCACGCGCCTCGAGGGCCTCGGCGAGCGCGAGATGGCCCGGGCCTCTCGTGCACGGTTCGCCCAGTCGCCCGGACCCGACGTCCGGGCGCGAGGCGACCGACCCACCTCGGTCGCGCCGCTCTTCCACGAGGCGATCATCGGCACCCCGATTGCACCCCTTGAGCGCTTGTCCGGCGGGCGTCGCCGGGTCCGTGCAGCCGGAGGAGGTGCGACGCCCGTGCGAGGCGCTCGGTGGCCGCCGTGGGTCAGCCGGCCGCGCGCCGGGGTCAGCCGGCCGCGCGCCGGGCTCAGCCGGGGGTCGTGGCGCCGGCGACCACGTGCCCGTCGTACCCGGGCACCGCTGTCGACATGTCGCCCAGCTGCGGGGCGTCCCCGAAGCTCGTGGTCTGTCCGGCGCCGGTCAGGTCGAGATAGCCCTGACCGCTGCGGGCCGGAAGGAGCGCGACGGTTCCTGGTCCGCCGGCCGTGCCGGCCGCCGATCCCTGGAAGCCGCCCGCCCCGAAGCTGAAGATGCCCCCGTCGCTCGCCACCTCCCAGTAGCCGCCGATGCCGCCGCTCGGCTTCCCGGCTGTGGGGCTGCCGGGCAGCGACTGGAGCGTGGCCGGCTGGTAGTAGTGGTCGAGGATCTGCTGGTAGTGCCAGTTGCCCTGCCCGTTGTCCTGCCCGATGGCGTACCCCAGCGCCCCCCACTGGCCCATGCCGATGCCGTGGCCCCAGCCGTGCCCCTCGATCTGGAGCGTTGTTGTGGTCTGTCCCGTGATCGTGAAGTAGTTCGACTGGACGACTGTGCCCAGGGTGCCGTCCACGTCGGCCAGGAAGGTGGCGACCGGCACCACTGTGGGCGTCGGCGTGGGGCCGCCCGAGATCGTCACCGCCGTGACCCGGCCGCCCCATGTGCCGTACCCGTTGCGGTTCGCCTTTGTCACCGTCACCGTCGGGTGCGGGCCGTGGCCCCCCCAGAAGCCGGCGACCACCGACTTGGGCACTGTCGTCGACCAGTCGTGGTGCGAGTTGCCTGTGACCCCGTCGCCTGTGTCGGGGACGGGCGTGAACGGCGAGCCCTCGGCAGCGCTCGAGGTGTACCCGCCGGTCGACGAGGAGTACTCGGTGGTGGCGATCCGCCCTGTCGGCATCACCATGACCTGGCCGGCCGTGTCCTGCGCGGCTGCCTGGCTCGTCGGCGTCAGGTACCGCGTCCCCCGGTAGGTCTGGCAGGTGAGGTCACAGGTGTCCGCGTACCCGCCGTAGCCCCCGGGGTTGCTCAGCACGTACGACCGCACGGCGACCGCCTGGGCCTCCAGCTCCTGGAACCCCCACTGCTGGTCCTGAGGGCCTGGACCGCCGAGTGTCCCCCACGACGACGGCGACTCCCCCGGGACCACGTCGGCGACGTAGTCCTCGAGCGGCAGGGTGTTGACGGCCCGCGACTGGCCGTTCGAGTTGTAGACGGCGCTCACCGTCCCCTGCAGTGTCGTCGAGAGTGTGCCGCCCACGCACAAGGTGAGCAGCTGGCCGGCCGTGGCCGGGCTCGCCATGGGTGACGACGTCACCGTCCCGGCAGGCCTCCACGGTCCGGCGCACCCTGTGCCCGCGTACACGTTCCAGCCGGTGCCGGTCGGCTGGAACTGGACGGCCGGCGCGTCCCCCACGTCCGGCGCCGTGACGCCGCCGGCGGAGGCGAGGATCACGCTTTCTGTGTCGACCTCGGTCATCACGATGCGGACCTGGGTCGAGTCGGCCGGCAGGGCCTGGGGAGCGGTCGCCGGGTCGAGCGCCGGCACCTGGGCGCGTGCGGGACCGGCCGAGGCCCCGGCCACCGACGGGACGGCGACGAGGACGACGGCGAGGAGGGCGCCCGCGACGACGCCGTGCCTTCGGTGCTGCGTGCGGCGGATTGGGCGAGCGTAGCCGTTCGGTGGCAGCCGGTAGGGCGACGGCAGGCGGGGCGCCCCACGCGCCGGAGGCGGACACCGCTGCCGTACACTCCCACGCCGTGGTGCGCGTCGACCAGGTCATCCCGTCGTTGGCCAGCCGAGACGCCATCGGCGTCCACACCCTGACCCTCACGGACGCCCTGCGGGCCGCCGGGATCGAGTCCGACATCTACTACGGCAACTGCACGCCCGACGTCGCCGAGCGCGGCCGTCCCATCGGTGAGCTGGGCCGGGCGACCAAGGACCGGTGGCTCCTGTACCAGTCCTCGATCGGGAGCCCGGTCTTCGACGTGCTCGCCACCCGGGAAGAGCCCAAGCTGGTCAACTACCACAACATCACGCCGGCCTCACTGCTCGCGCCCTGGGAGCCGGCCGTGGGGTACGAGGTGAGCCTGGGCCGTACGCAGCTGGCGCGCCTCGCCCCGCACAGCAGGCTGGCCGTGGCCGACTCCTCCTACAACGAGCAGGAGCTCCGGGACGCCGGGTACGGCGCGACGGCCGTCGTGCCGCTGCTGATCGACATGACGGCAGCCGCACCCTCTCCCGACCTCGCCGTCGCCGCGCGGCTGGCGGCGGCCAAGACGCAGGGCGGTGCGGACTTCCTCTTCGTGGGGAAGGTGTCGCCGCACAAGGCACCGCACGACTTGGTGAAGATGCTCGCCGTCTACCGACGGCTCTACGACCCGGCCGCCCGGCTCCATCTCGTCGGGTCCCCGCTCGGCGAGCGCTACGGGCGCGCCCTCGCCGCGTTCGTGCGAGGCCTCGGGCTGGAGGACGCCGTGACCGTCACCGGGTCGCTGTCGGGCCCCGCCCTGGAGGCCTATTACCAGGCGGCTGACGTGTTCGTCTGCGCCTCGGACCACGAGGGCTTCTGCGTCCCCCTGGTCGAAGCAATGGGCCACGGCCTGGCGGTGGTGGCCTATGGCGTGACGGCCGTCCCCGAGACCGTGGGCGATGCCGGGCTGGTCCTCCCCAGCAAGGAGCCCCTCCGGTTCGCGGCGGCGGTGGCCCGCGTCGTCGGTGACGCCGCGCTCCGCGGGCGGCTCGCGGCGGCCGCGACGCGGCGGCTGGCCGAGCTGTCGGTCGAGCGCTCCACGGCGCGGTTCGTCGAGCTGGTGCGCCAAGCCGTCGCCGCCTGATCCCGCCACCCCGGACCCCAGGCGAAGGGACGCAGCGGCGAGGAGGCTACCCTGGCGGCAATGCAACGTCGCAGGGTCTACCCCCACCTCATCCTCGCCGTCATGACGGTGCTGGCCATCGGCGCCGTGATCCTGGGCGTCGCGATGTCGCCCAACGGGACAGACCTGGCCGTCCACAACGCCGCCGGCGAGACGCTGCGCGCCGGGACGGTCTCGGGCCGCTACACGACCAGCACACTGCACGGCGAGTCGATCGAGTTCGTCTACCGCGCCCCCGACACCGTCACCGCCCACTTCAGCGGTCCGGCCAAGGGAGTGAACCGCGCACCCCAGACCACGAAGGGCCCGACAGCCGCCAACGCCCTCTCCCCCGTCAAGGAGCTGCTGACAGTCACCGGGTTCACCGGCCACGGCTCCGTGTACTTGGCGTCCGAGACACTCAAGAACCTGGTCGCTCCGGCCGTGCGGTCGTCGGTGACTGGGACGCTGCGGGCGGTCGCCACCGTGGCGACAGGCTTCGTGGTGCGGGTCCAGGAGCACATCAGCGCCACTCAGGGGGGGCGCAAGATCAACCAGCTCCTCGACTATCGGCTCACCCGGGTGGACGGCTGGCCGCGGAGCTGACCGCCGTCCTCTCCGCCATGGCGCGAGAGGTGCGCCCACTGGTCCGAGCGCTCTCGCTCCGCCCGGTGCCGGCGACGGGCGTCCACCGGACGTGGCGCGGCGGCGATCGCCTGGCGGCCGTGGTGGGCATCGGACCGGTCGCAGCCGAGCGGGCCACGCATCGGCTGCTCGACACCTTCGGGGTGGAGCGGGTCCTGGTGGCCGGCGTCGCCGGCGCGGTCGACCCGGCGCTCGCCATCGGCGACGTCGTCTTCCCCTCCGAGGTGCTCGACCGCGCCACCGGCACCGTCTTTCGCCCCCACCGCCCCGGTGGCAGCGGGTTGTTGGTCACGTCCAACGCCATCGGCGGCGCGCTGGCGGACGAGGGCACCCCCCGGGGCGAGGTGGCGCCCCTCGTCGCCGAAGTGCCCCCCGGCGAAGTGCCCCCCGGCGAGGTGCCCCCCGGCGAGCTGCCCCCCGGCGAGCTGCCCCCCGGTACGTCGGCGGTCGACATGGAGACGGCCGCCATCGCCCGGGTGTGCGAGGAGCGTGGCGTTCCCTGGGCGGTGGTCCGCACGATCAGCGACGTGCCCGGGACCCTCGACGACTCGATCCTCGAGCTCCTACGCCCCGACGGCGGGCTCGACGTGGCGGCGCTCGCCCGTCTTCTCGTGCGCGAGCCGCGCCAGGCGGCGCGGCTCGCCCGGTTCGGACGGGACGTGCAGCGGGCCGTGCACGCGCTGACGATGGCGGCCCTGCGGGAGCTCTGAGCGGCGGCGGCGCACCACGAGCGTCTGAGCGGCGGCGGCGCACCACGAGCGCATGGTGAGGATCCTGGGGGGGCGGAAGCCGCCCGGGCGCTGCCGGCGGATCGTGCCCCCTCCGGCTCGCCGGGACCCCTCCGTCACCGGTCCGAGCACTTCACACGACCCGCCGGCCACGCCGGGGGTTCCGCCGGTTCCCACCAGTGGACACGGACATCGTACTGCAATGATTCCTTCTTACGCAATGGGCCGCGACGTGATTCTGTATTGCGCAATTCACCTGCGAGCGGGAGCGCCGGCTGGACACGGCGGACATCGGCGGAGGGCGCGACAATGGGCGGGTGAGCTCATCGACCAGCGAGCCGACCGCATCCGTCTCCCAGCGCCAGCACATCCTCGACACGGCGCTCTCCCTCATGTCCCAGCGCGGGGTCGACGGCACCAGCATGCGCGACCTGGCCGCCGCCGCCGGGCTCAACGTGGCCTCGCTGTACCACTACTTCGCTTCCAAACGCGAGCTGCTGGTGGCGGTGCTCGATGAGCGCGGGTTCATCGACGACCTGGCTGCTGGTACCGCCGGACGCGCCGCCATCGCCCGCGACGAGGTCGACGGTCTGGTCAGCATGCTCGACGACATCCTCGGCTCGATGCTGGAGGTGGAGGACTTCATCCGGCTCATGCTGGGTGAGGTGATGCGGGGCGACGAGACGGCCTTCACGGTGGGGACCGAGCTCTTCGAGGCGACGCAGACGGCCCTCGAACGGTGGCTCGAGGAGTCCGAGCCGACGGTGTGCGACGGGCCCGGTGCCCCGGCCGTGGCGCGCGTCCTGCGGGCCTTCCTCATCGGGCTCTTCTTCGAGCACCTCTCGGGCGTCCTCGATGGTGACGCCGACGCCGACGGCGACGCCGCCACCACCTTCCACCAGCGGGCCGCCGAGGCCGCCGCCGTCCTCCGAGCCCGCTTCTAGCAGGGACGACGCCGGCAGCGGTTCAGACGGCGTGACGCCGAAGGTCCTCCAGGCGCACCCACTCGAGCGTGGCCGCGAGGGTGGACTCCAGGTGCACCGAGGGCGCCACCCCGGCGTCGAGGGCCTCCTGCCAGCGGGCGGCGCACAGGCACCACCGGTCTCCCGGGCGCAGCCCCGGGAACCCGTCGCGCGGCGTGCTCAGGTCGTTGCCCACCGACCGAGAGAACTCGAGGAACTCCTCCGACATCCGGGCACAGACGGTGTGGACCCCGGCGTCGTCCGAACCGGTGTTGCAGCAGCCGTCCCGGTAGAAGCCGGTGAGGGGCTCGCTGCTGCAGGGCTCGAGCTCTCCGCCCACGACGTTCCGGCTCACTCGGTCTCCACCTCCTGCACGGACTCCACCGCGGTCGTACGGAACCCGAAGTCGGTCTCCCGCGCCCCGGGAGCCTCCTTCGCCCAGTAGACGACCATCGGGCGGGCGGGCTCGGGGCCCTCCAGCCCCGCGAAGCTCCGCCAGATGCCGTCCTGCGGCTGGGTGTCGGCCGGCCCATGGCGCCCGTGGAGCCGACGGATCCGCTTCCCCGCCACGTCGACGTCGTAGACCGACCCCGACTCGGTCCGGACGCGGAGCATCGCGGCAGTCTAGGGTCGGCACCGAACGTTGCCTGTGCGGGTCCGGGTGCGCCCGGCCAGGTCCGTGTCCGCTAGAAAGGGCCACCGTGGACCACTTCCTGACCACCACCCTCACACACTGGGGCTATGTGGCACTCGTCGTCGTGACCGCCGTCTCCGCGATGGGCCCTCCGGTCGGGTCGGAGGCGGTG
This sequence comes from Acidimicrobiaceae bacterium, assembly GCA_027306585.1. Classification (GTDB taxonomy): domain Bacteria; phylum Actinomycetota; class Acidimicrobiia; order Acidimicrobiales; family RAAP-2; genus DAHUZJ01. The sequence goes on from DAHUZJ010000061.1 coordinate 15,263, forward strand.
ATCGCCTACAGCGGTGCCCTGGCCAGCGGCCAGCTGACCGACGCGCACCACCACATGAGCCTCGCCATCGTGATCCTCCTGGCCGTGGTCGGGGAGCTCGTCGGGTCGACCGTCGGGTACGCCATCGGCCGTTACGGCGGCCGCCCCCTCGTCGACCGCGCCGGCCGCTACATCCTGCTCACGCACCGGGACCTCGACCGAGCCGAGGCCTGGTTCGGCCGGCGGGGCGAGCCGTTCGTGTTCTTCGGGCGGCTCATCCCCCTCCTGCGCTCGTTCGTCTCGATCGTGGCCGGGCTGGGCGAGATGGCCCTCGGCAAGTTCTGGCTCTTCACGATCGCCGGGTCGGCGGTGTTCACGGCCGCCCTGTCCAGCCTCGGCTACAGCCTGGGCGGCAGCTGGCACCGGGTCCTGAAGGACTTCAACGACGCCGGGTACGTGGCGGCGGCCCTGGCGATCGTGCTGCTCGCCGTGGCGATCCTCCATCGGCTCAGCGTCGTGCGTGCCGAGCGCGCCCGGCACTCGGCGCAAGGGCTCCGGCGCCGCGCCGAGGCCGCCCGGCGAGTCGAGGACTACTGAGCTCCCGAGCCGAGCGCCGTGGAGCAGGGGCTCACGGGGACGGGCGGCTCACGGGCGCCCGCCGCTTGTCCCCCGCCGGAGGTCTCGCGGAGGCCGGCTGACCCAGGGCAACGGCGTCGGGCGCCATCAGCGCGGCAGCGACCTCCTGGAGGAACGACCGGACGGTGGAGGCCGCCACCCGGTGGAGCAGCCGCCGGTCCAGGGTCGCCCCGACGGCCCCGAGCGGGGGGTTGTACTGACCGCTGAGGGTCAGCCGGCAGCGGTCCTCGCCGAGCTTCGCCACCTCGAGGTCCCCTTCCAGCGAGGGGAACAGCATCTGGAGCCGGATCGTGCGCCATCCGACCGGCACCACCAGGCCGTCGACCCGGGGGCGCGGCGCCCCCGTCTGCACCCGCACCCGCTGCCGGGCGCCGGCGAGGAGCCCGCCCGGCCCGATCCGCACGACCACGTCCGCCCCCTCCTCCTCCGCCCGTTCCGCGCAGGCACCCAGCCACCCGCCCGGCTCACCGGCGAGCAAGGGTCCCACCCGGGCGAACGGCAGGTCGACGTCGATGAAGTCCTCGATGAACACCCATTCCCCCTTTGGTGGACGTGCCCGTCAGCCCTCCAGCGAGTCTCCCCCGAGGAGGCTCGCAACAGGAGGGCCAAAGGTCCCGACCGGGGGCACGTCAGCCGGCCGGGAAGCCCATCCAACGGCGGAAGACGGTCACCAGCCGGTCGACCAGCTCCGGGGTGGCCGAGGTGGAGATCGCGAAGAAGTTGCGTCCGCCCTGGTCGTCGGGGGTGCAGTTCACCCGCAGCACGTCGAGGCCGGCGTTGACCCGGAACCGGCGCTGGCGGACCCCGGCGAGGTCCGGGCCCTCCCGCTCGGCGAACATGAAGAAGGAGACGGTCGGCACTGGCGGGACGAACGGAGCGGGGGCCTGCAGGCGGGCTTCCGCCAGCGGCACCGGCACCACGCTGGCGGCCAGCGCCTGCCGGAGCGCCAGGAGGACCCGGGGGGACACCTCCTCGAGCCCGTCCCCGGCACGGACCTCCGCCGCCATGCGCACCGGGCCGACGAAGTTGCCGATCATGTCCTTCGTCTCGGGACGGCTCCGGTTCGAGACCGCTGACGTGACCAGGAACTCCTGGGCGCCCGCCACCTCGTGTAGCGCCAGTTCGAGCCACGACAGCACGACCACGAACGGCATGGCCGCCATTCCGGCGGTCGTGGCCACCAACCGCTCCCAGTCGGGCCGCGGGACGTTGAAGAAGCGGGTGATGGCCCGGCCGCCCTGGACCGTCGGCCAGCTGCCGGCGGCCACCGGCACCTCCCGCAGCTTCGCCCAGTGGGCGACGGCCCGCTCCTGGACGGCCGCAGCCACCGGATGGTCCCGGACGTGGTCGAGGTACGAGGCGTCGTTGGGGACGGGCAGCTCGGGCGGCGTGCGGCCGGCGTGCTTGGCGTAGGCGCGGGACAGCTCGGCCGCCACCAACGTCCCCGACTCCCCGTCCACCAGGGCCTCGGCGACGAAGATGGAGAGCACGTGGGTCTTGGGGGCGACGACGTACAGGGTGGCCTGCAGGCGCGGGTCGTCCCACGGCGACAGATCCTGGTACTCGGCTTCCACGGCGCGAACGGCGGCGGTGAGGCCCTCCAGCTTCGGGCGGTCGTCGAGCCGCACCACCGCCAGCACCCCGGGGCGGAAGGGCGTCACCTCCTGGGTGGTGCTGCTCGTGGCGGCCAGCCCCTCCGAGCCCTCCGGGCGCAGGAACCGCACCCGCAGGACGTCGTGGGCGGCCACCACGTCGTCGAGCGCCTGGGCCAGCGCCGCCACGTCGAGCTTCCCGTTCAGCTGGTACACCCAGCTCATGAACTCGCGGCTCGGGTTGTGCGGGGCCATGAGCAGCGAGGACTGCTGCGTCAACGACAGCGGTACGCGTTCGGCCATCCGTCCTTTCCTTGCCATGATGCTGCGATGCGCGCCACGTTCGACGCCCCCACCGATCCCAACGCCTACCGATTCTGTCACCAGGTCCGCGTCCGGTTCGCGGAGACCGACGCCATGGGCGTGGTCCACCATGCCGCCTACCTCCCCTACCTCGAATCCGCCCGCGTGGAGTACCTGCGGTCCGTCGGCCATCCCTACGTCGAGCTCCGGCGGTCGGGGATCGAGCTGCCGGTGGTGGAGGTGGTCACCCGCTACCTGCAACCCCTCGTCTTCGACGACCTGGTCGACGTCCATGTCGTGGTGGCCGGCGTCCGGGCAGCCACCGTCGAGCTCGGGTACTGCCTGGCCGTCGACGGAGCGCCGAAGGCGACGGCCGTGACCGTCCACGCGGTCGTCACAGGGGGTTCGGGGCGGCCGGTCCGCAGCCCCCGCTGGCTGCACGAGCTGGCCACCGGCTCCTGAGCCGCCGGCGTCTTCACCCTCCCGTCGCCGCCGATCCGCCCGCGGCCGCCGGCGCGGCGCCCGTGGAGGGCCCAGCCGATGTGCCGCCCGACGACCCGGTGGCCGGTGCCGTGGTCGTGGTGGTCGTGGTGGTGGTCGTGGTGGTGGTCGCCCCCGGCGCCGTCGTCGTGGTGGTCGTGGCGCCCGGCGCGGTGGTCGTGGTGGTCGTGGCGCGAGGTGTCGTGGTCGTCGTGGTGGTCGTCGGCGTCGTGGTCGTCGGCGTCGTGGTCGTCGGCGTCGTGGTGGGCGGGGGACCTGTCCCCGTCACGAAGTTGCCTGCCGTGGTCCCGTTCTGCGCGGTGCTCGAGCCGAGGAGGGCCGCCAGCGGGCGCCCCGCCCCGAGCTCGATGAGCGTGACGACCAGGAGGGCGACGACGAAGGCGACCACGCCGGTGACGATCCATCGGAACGACGACGGGGGACCGCCCGCTGCGGGACGGCCAGAGGCTGCGCCGAGGAGCGAGGGGGCGGGGGGGCGGCCGGCGGGCGAGCCACCGGAGCGAGCCAGGGGCCGCCGGGTGCCGACGGCGTCCCGCGACGCGGACACGCCGCGGTTCCCGGCGGCGTGCCGCGCGACCGGCGGGTCCGGGGCGACGGTCGAGTTGGGCGGCGCCGCGGCCTCCGCCAGCGACGGCCCGGCGTCCTCCACCTCCGCCGAGGTCACCTGCCCGGCGGCTGCCGTGCCGCCCGCCCGGCGCACCAGGGGGTTCTGCTCGATCACCACGTGGCGCACGGCTTGGTGCCCGCGCTCGAGCGACTTCACCGCCAGCGCGCTGACCGTGGTGGCCACCGCGCTGCCGATGGCGACACCGATGATCGTGCCCTTCACCCCGAAGAAGGAGGCGATGACGGCGGACAGCACCGCGCCGACGGCGGACCCGGCCACCTGCGTGAACTTCACCATCGACGGTCAGCTACCGATGAACGGCGTCCGGAGGCTGCCCTGTCCCTCGGCGGCCGGCTGGGGCCGCCGCTCCCACGTGTCCCGACAGCTGTCCGAGCAGAACCACAGCTCGTTGCCGAAGGCGTCGAGCGCTCGGTCCTCGAACACGGCGGCGCTCAGGGGGATGCCGCACACCGGGTCCGGCCGCACCGGCGGCTCGAGCGGCAAGAAGCCGATCCGGCACACCCGCAGCGAGGGCCCGAGCCCCCGGATCTCCGTCTCCTGGGTGGCGAGCACGGTGCCCCACTTCGGCAGCGCATCGGCGAGAGTGGCCTCGACGAGGACCGTCCCGCCCGGAGCGATGTCGCACAGCCGAGCCGCCACGTTGACCGGGTTCCCGATGTAGTCGTCGCCTTCGTGGAGGATCACCTCCCCCGAGGCGGCCCCGACCCGCACCGGGACGGGGACCTTTCCGATCTCGGTCGCTCGCTCGATCTCGAGTGCCGCCGCCAGGAGCGGCATCGGCTCGACGGCGACCAGCATCGCCCCGTCACCCAGCCACTTGGCGATCCGGACGCCCCGGCGCGAGCAGGTCTCCCGCACCGAGGACCGGAAAGCGCTGAGGACGGCGACCGCCCGCTCGTCGCCCTCCCGGTGGGTCAGGGCGGTGAAGCCGGACAGGTCGACGAAGGCGAAATGGCGCACGACCCGCACCCGACGATGGTGGCACACATCGAGGGTGCGACCGGCGGCGGCGGCGGGAGGCGGCGAGCCACAGGTGCAACGTGCCCGCCGGGCTACCACGGACCGGGGTCCCGAGCTCCCCCGACCTCCCCTTCGCCACCTCGGTCCTGGGCCGGGGACGAGCTGCGCCGATCCCGTCCCCGCCACCGGCCGTTCCCGTTCCGGCCGTTCCCTGCGGTGCGGCCGGCTCGGACCCGGCCCGACCGCCGGTCGGCCCAGCCGGCGACCATCGGCGCCTCGTGCCCGGACTCGGCGAGGACCTGTTCGGCGGCCGCCACCGCGTCCTCGGCCGGCCCGTCGAAGGCCACCGACCCCCGTTGCAGGACGACCGCGCGGTCTGCCACCTCGAGGACCCGGTCGAGCTGCTGTTCGACCACCAGCAGCGCGGCACCGGCCTGGTGGATGCGGCGCAGGCCGTCGTAGACGGCATCCACCACCCCGGGGGCCAGTCCCAAGGAGAGCTCGTCGGCCACCAGGAGGGCCGGCGGGACCACCAACACCTTGGCCAAGGACAGCAGCCGCTGCTGGCCGCCCGACAGCGTCCCGGCCCGTTGGCGCCGGCGCTCGCCGAGCACCGGGAAGGACGCGTAGGCGCTCGCCAACGCCCCCCGCACCCCCGCCGCCCCCGCGCGCTGGCGGAAGCTGAGGACGAGGTTCTCCTCGACGGAGAGGTTGGCGAACACCCCGCGGCCCTCCGGGACGTGCGCCAAGCCCGCGCGGGCGATGCGGTAGGCGGGCGCTCCGGTCACCGGCCGGCCGCCGACGGACACCGTGCCGTCAGTGGCGGGCAGGAGGCCGGACACCACCCGGGCCACGGTCGACTTCCCCGCTCCGTTGGCGCCGAGCAGGGCGACGATCCCGCCGGCGGGGACCGTGAAGCTCACGTCGAACAGCGCCCGGTAGGGCCCGTAGGCGGCGCTCACGTGCACCAGCTCGAGGGCCGGCACCGGACCGCTGTCGGCGCCGCCCGGCGCGGCGACCACCGTCAGACCTGCGTCGTCCGGAGTGCTCACCGGACCCCCAGGTAGGCCTGGCGGACCTCGGGCTCGGCCATGACGTCGGCGAACGCCCCGTCCGCCACGACCCGTCCGAGGTCCATGACGATCGCCCGGTCGACGACCGCCCCCACCATCCCGAGGTCGTGCTCCACGAGGAGGACCGCCATCCCCCGCTCCACCTGCAGCTGGTGCAGCAACGCGGCCAGGGCGCGCGTCTCGTGGGCGTCGAGCCCCGACGACGGCTCGTCGGCCAGCAGCAGGCGGGGCTCCGCCACGAGGGCTCGTGCCAGCTCGACCAGGCGGCACGTCCCGAGGCCGAGGGCTGCCACCGGCACGTCGGCGACGTGGCCGAGGCCGACCAGCCCCAGCACCTCGCCGACCACCCGCCGCTCCTCCGCCGTGGTGGCGCTGCGCCCGAGGAGGTCCTTCCACAGATGGCCCCCGCCCAGGTGCGCCCGGGCTGCCACGAGCACGTGGTCCCGGACCGTGAGCTCCGGGAAGACCTCGAGGCGCTGGTACGTCCGGCCGATCCCCATCCGGGCGCGCCGGTAGGTGGGCAGGTCGCCGAGCGGTCGCCCGTCGAAGCGCACCTCACCGGCGTCGGGCCGCAGCTGGCCGCACACGCAGTTGAACACGGTGGTCTTGCCGGCGCCGTTGGGACCCACGAGGCCGACGCTCTCGCCGGCGGCGACCGAGAACCGAACGTCGTCGACGGCGGTCACGCCCCCGAAGGACTTGGCCAAGCCCTCGACCTCGAGGATCGTCGGCGCCCCGCGCTCGGTCACCGCTGCTCCCCCGCAACCGGCTCGCCGAAGCCGGCCGGCACCGGGAGGGCACCGGGCGGCGGCGGATGGCGCAGCACGATCCGCTCCACCCGGGCCGTCCACCGGCGCTTCTGCAGCTCCACGATCCCCTCGGGATGGGCGGCGTAGCTCAGGGCGCCCGCCGCGAAGAGGACGAACGTGAGGCCCGAGAAGCGCTGGGGCGCGTACTGGAGCAGCTCCTGCACCACGACGAAGCCGAAGGCCGCCTGGATGGCGCCCTCGACCGTGCGCACGCCGGTCGTCACCACGATCACCACCATCGCCAGCGACAACTGGTAGTTGAACTCGCCCGGGGCGACCGACGCCCGCTGGACGGCCAGCAGCGCGCCCCCCACCCCGGCCACGGCGCCCGACAGGGCGAAGACGAGGACCCGCTGCCAGGCCAGGTTGATGCCGATCCCGGCGGCACCGACCTCGCTGCCGCGCAGGGCGGCCAGCTCGCGGCCGACCGTGCCCCGCTGGACGAGCCGTACGCCGGCGGCGCAGGCGGCGAGGACCGCCAGGGCGAGCACGAAGAAGGCGTGGCCGTTGGGATCGAAGAAGTCGACCGCCCCGAGCCAGCCACGGTGGAGGGTGATCCCGGCTGTACCCCCCGTCAGGGCGGGCTGGGAGAAGATCGCGTTGTCGAACAACAGGGCGGCGGCCAGCGTCATGAGCGCCAGCCCGAGCCCGCGGAGCCGGAGGGACGTGACGGCGAGCAGCGCCGCCACCGCCGCCGCCACCGCTGCCCCCACCAGGGCACCGACGAAGAAGTTCACGCCCACGTGCAGCGCCAGCAACGCGGCGGTGAAGGCCGCCACGCCGGCCAGGGTCCCCTGTGCGAGGGACAGCTGGCCTCCCAGCCCCGTGATGAGGGTGATGGAGAGGAACACGGTCCCGTAGGCCAGCCCCTGGTCCAGGACCGTCTCCCACGCCCGCGGCATCCACGTCAGCATGGAGACCGCGAAGGCCAGCAGGAGGAGCCACCACGCCGGACGGACCACCCGTTCGAGCTGCGGAGAGCGGACGCTGGCCGCCACCGGGGGGGGCGGCGGGTCCACGGAGGCCAACGGGTCCCGGGAGTCGTCCAGGGCACGCAATCCGGGGACGACGAGCAGGGCGGCGAACAGCACCACGAACGGCAGGGCCGGGAGCACCGCCGAGTACCACACCGAGCCCGTCGGGAGCTCCCCCTGGGCCACGAGGCTCACGACGCCGATGAGCACGCCGACGGCGGCGGCCACCGACATCGAGCGCAGCACGGCGCAGGCGGCGGCCGCGATGGCCGCCACCATGAGCGTGAGGAAGGCCTGGGACTGGAGCGTCGCCTGGGTGGGCGCCAGCAGCACGCCGGCGAGGCCGGCCATCAGCCCCGACAGGGCCCATGCCGCCGAGACGACCCGGTCGGCGTTGACCCCCTCGAGCTGGACGAGGCGGCGGCTCTCGACGGCCGCCCGCATCTCGAGGCCGAGCGGCGTGGCCCGCAGGAGCACGGTCAGGACGACCAGGATCGCCGCCGTGAAGACCACGGAGCTCAGGAAGACCCCGTTGATCGGGGCGAGGGCCAGCCCGAAGAGGTGGAAATAGACGGTGTTCGGGTTGAAGGCGATGCTCGGCAGCCCGACCAGGTTCTGGTTGCCGAAGACCACCGGGAGCAGCGACGGGATCCCGACCAGCAGCGACAGTCCGGTCACCACCTTCGCCAAGCCGTGCGTGGGGGGGATCCGGCGGAACAGGAGCCGGTCCATGGCGATCCCGAGCCCCGGCCCGAGGGCGACCACGGCCACGAGGAAGGCCAGCCACACGGGGGCCTGGTGGACCTGCACCAGCCATCCGAAGACGAAGGCCGAGACGTAGGCCTGCGCGGCGTAGCCGAAGTTGAAGACACCGGTCGCCTGGTAGGTGAGGACCAGCCCGACGGCGAAGATGGCGTAGGCGCAGCCGTAGGGGACCCCCGGGACGGCAAAGCCGAGGAGCTGCTCCATGTCCCGGCCGCCTAGCCGCCGGGCGTGCCGCTCGGGGGCTTGGTCGGCGTGGCGTGCCGCACGCGGTTGTTCTTGAAGCACAAGAAGACGTGCTTGCCCTTGGCGAGCGCCGGCACCACCGAGCTCCCCTTCACCTGCTCGAAGGCGCTGCAGCTGACCGGGGACACGGTGGTGTGCGCTGTGGCCCAGTCGACCGGTTGGATCAGGCCGCCGGCGGTGAAGTCCGACAGGTGGTTGGTCGCTGTCACGAGCGACGCCTGGGTCAGGTTCTTGCCAGCGGCCTTGACGCCTGCAGCGATCAGCTCACCGACCTCCCACCCTTGGATGGCCAGCTCTGTGCCGACGAAGGACGGGGCGTACTTCTTCATGGCGTTCAGGTACGCCGTCAAGCCCGGGTACTCCCCGGGGTCCTGCTTGGCGGCACCGATCGGCACGTGCTGCACGCTGAAGTAGACGCCCTGCAGGAGGCTCCGGTACTTGTCGACCACCGACTGGTCGGCACCGTTGAACCACAGCTGCTTCACCTTGAGCCCGTACTGCTGGACGGCCCGGGCAAGGGCGACGTTGCCTGTCACTGTCATGCAGCTGACGACGAAGTCCACCCCCGCCTGCTCCATCCGCTGCACGTCGGGGGCCAGGTTGGCGTTGATGGGCGGCAGCTCGAGGTCCGTGAAGGCCACGTCGTACCCGGCCGACTTCAGCCGTGTCACGACCGCCTTGCAGACGTCGTTGGACGTCGAGATGGAGTACGCGAGGACGCCGATCTTCTTCGCCTTCGACTTGTCGACGACGTAGGCCACGGCAGGAGCGATGGTCGAGTATGTCTGCGTGGAGCCCGTGGCGCCGTAGAGGTTGGGCGCGCCTGTCCAGTTGCCGTTGACGTTGTACCCGTACGTCGGCGTGCAGGTGGCGACGAAGTACGACGGGGTGAACCAGAACGACGACACGGCCACCGCGAAGGCGTGTTCCTGGTCGATGGCCGTGTGCATCGCCGAGTCGAACTGGCTGGGCACCCCGGCTGTGTCCAGGTTGTCGGCGAGGACCAGCTTGCGGCCGTCGACCCCGCCCTTGGCGTCGACGACCGAGAAGTAGGCCTTCAGCCCGGGCACCAGGCCGTTGAAGTCGGCGCTGATGGGCCCGGTGCGGGTCGAGATGGCGGCGATCTTCACCTGGTGGGGGGAGACGCCTGGTGACCCCGCACCCGTCCCGGACGGGCAGGTCGTGGCCGCGGTCGCCGATCCGTGGGTGGAGGATGCGCCGGCGGCCACCGCCGTGCCGCTCGCGAACCACGAGCTGCCGGCCAACGCCAGCACCGTGAGGACCGGTGCGAGCGCCCCTCTCGGGCTGCGCGTCCTGGACATGGCACTCCCTTCTACCACCGACGGGGAGTGACGTTGACGCAGGTCAGACGGACAAACGTTCGTTTGCAGGGCGTACGGGGGGCCGCCGCGTGGCGGCGCGGCAGCACGGAGTCGACCGAGGGCGTACGAGCGGGTAGACAGAGAGCGTGGCCTTCGCAGGGATCGGACGACGAATCCGCAGCTTTCCGGCTCGCCTGGTCGGGCGCACGCCCTGGCTCCGGCGGTGGTACGCCCGGCGCCTCCTGCGCACGATCGACAAGTCGCGGACCAAGAGCCGCCCGCTCCCCGAGAGCTTGCAGCGCATCGACCGCACGCTCCGCCGCGTGCCGAAGCCCAAGCGGGCCGAGGTGCTCGAGCAGATGCTGGAGGCCGGCTCCACGCCCGAGCCCGAGCTGAACCGGGCCCTGCGCCGGGCGGCCGGACGCCAGGACCGGCAGAGCGGCAAGAGCCGCGCCGGCACCCGGCCGGGCGTCGGCCCGAGCCAGCGCGTCGAGCAGCGGCGGCGCTGAGCGCCGCTCGGGCCGCGGCGGCGCCGAGCGCGGCCTAAGGTCGGGGCCGCCGCGCCGAGCTGGCGCCCGCCGGCCCGGCCCGTCCCCCGCTACAAGGGAGGTCGACGATGGACATCCGCGACAGCTTCTACGTCGGAGGGGCGTGGGTCCGTCCGACGGGTGCGGGCGTCCACGAGGTCCTCGATTCGAACACCGAGGAGGTGATCGGCAAGGTGCCCGAAGGCACCGCCGCCGACGTCGACCGAGCCGTCCAGGCTGCCGCCGAGGCCTTCCCCGCATGGGCCGCCACCCCGGTCGACGAGCGGGCCAAGTGGATCTCGAGGATTGCCGAGGGCCTGTCGGCGCGCACCGAGGAGATCGCCACCACGATCTCCAAGGAGGTCGGGATGCCGCTCTCGTTGGCGAAGCCGATCCAGGTCGGGCTGGCGGCCGGCGCCTTCGCCGATGCCGCCGCCGGGGTGGCCGCGCTCGAGTGGGAGCGCGAGCTCGGCAACTCGCTCGTGGTGCGGGAACCGATCGGCGTGGTGGGCGCCATCACGCCGTGGAACTACCCCCTCTACCAGATCTCGCTCAAGGTCGCACCGGCCCTCGCCACCGGCTGCACCGTCGTCCTCAAGCCGAGCGAGGTGGCGCCGCTCAACGCCTATGCGCTGGCCGAGGTGATCGACGAGGTCGGGCTCCCGCCCGGCGTCTTCGACATGGTGGTCGGACCGGGTCCCATCGTCGGTGAGGCCATCGTCCGCCATCCGCAGGTGGACATGGTGTCGTTCACCGGGTCCACCCGGGCCGGCCGCCGCGTCATGGAGCTGGCCGCCCAGACCGTGAAGAAGGTGGCGCTGGAGCTCGGCGGCAAGTCACCCAACGTGCTGCTGCCCGATGCCGACCTCGACGCCGCCGTGCCGGCCGGCGTGTTCGCCTGCTACCTCAACTCCGGCCAGACGTGCTCGGCCCTCACCCGGATGATCGTCCCTCGCGAGCGTCTGGCCGAGGTCGAGGAGAAGGCCGCCGCCGCGGCCGCCGGCTACGCACCGGGCAACTCCCTCGAGCCGGGCACCATGCTCGGCCCCCTGGCCTCCGCCGCGCAGGTCGCACGCGTACGCGGCTACATCCGAAAGGGCATCGAAGAGGGTGCCAAGCTCGTGACGGGTGGCACCGAGCCCCCGGAAGGGCTGGAGAGGGGCTACTTCGTCCAGCCCACCGTCTTCTCGGAGGTCACCAGCGACATGACGATCGCCCAGGAGGAGATCTTCGGCCCGGTCCTCGCCATCCTGCCGTACGACACCGAGGAGGAGGCGATCCGCATCGCCAACGACTCGCCCTACGGGCTGGCCGGCGGCGTGTGGTCGGCCGACGAGGCACACGCCGAGGCGGTCGCCCGCCAGCTCCGCACCGGCCAGGTCGACGTCAACGGCGGCGCCTTCAACCCGCAGGCGCCCTTCGGCGGCTACAAGCAATCGGGCCTCGGCCGCGAGCGCGGCCCGCTGGGCTTGGAGGAGTACCTCCAAGTGAAGTCGCTGCAGCGCTGATCGCCGATCGGTCACCTCTGGCCCACCGGCAGCGACCCTCGGCCACCGGCCGTGACCATCGCCCACCGGCCGGGCCCCACAGTGCACAATGTGGCGCCCGAGCCGGTGGGATCGTCACCTGGCCGGAAGGACAGACAAAAGGAGAGCCACACGTCATGAACAAGTCGGAATTGGTCGCGGCGATCGCCACCCACACCACGGTGGACCGCAAGCAGGTCGCTGCGGTGCTCGACGGGCTCGAGGACGTGGTGTCGGTCAACGTCAAGAAGGGCGAGAAGGTCGCCCTCACCGGGTTCGTCAGCTTCGAGCGCGTCGACCGCAAGGCGCGTACGGCGCGCAACCCCCAGACGGGCGAGCCCATCAAGGTCAAGGCCTCCAAGGCGCCGCGCGTCTCGGCCGGTGCCACCTTCAAGAAGGTGGTCAACGGCCAGGCACCGGCGCCCAAGCTCGTCACCCGCTGACCGAGCCGGGCGGGTTGCGGCCCGCCCCTCGCCGGTCCGCACACCGGTCTGGGCAGACCGAGCAGCAGCCGCACCGCGGACGCGGTGCGGCTGCTCTTCTTCCTGTCTGCTCAGGTCTTCTTCCTGTCTGCTCAGGCCGGTGTGACCCCGGCCGACGCGAGGGCACCGATGAAGTGCTTCTCCCACTCGTCGGCACTGACGACCGGCCACGGCGGGAGCTCGGGCTGCTCGTCGAACATCACTCCGACCGCTCCTGCGACCGATCTGGCATCGGGTGAGCAGGCCAGCGCGCCACCCGTCTCGAGCTCGTGCAGCGCGTTCTCCCGGCCGTGCCCCGGCACCACGTCGAGGACGACCAGCCAGCGCCCGACCACCCGAGCTTCGTGGCAGGTCTGGCCGGGCGTCGTGACGACGCCGTCGGCGGCCGCCATGAGCTCGGGGACGCGGTCGGTGGTACCGAACGGCACCAGCCGCGACCGGCGACGCGCCAGGTCGCGCAGGCGCTGGTGCAGCCGCTCGTTGCTCCCGGCCACCGCCAGCACCCAGTACCCCCGGTCGAGGAGCCCGGCGGCCGCCTCGGCTAGCGGTCCGAGCCCCCACCCGCCGGCCATCAGGAGCACGCACGGCGCGCCCTCCGGCACGCCGAGGCGAGCTCGGGCGACCGGGCGCGGGAGGGCCGCGAAGAACTCCGCCCGGACCGGTGGGGGGACGACGCTGATGGTCGCCGCCGAGTCGTACCGGCGCAGCGTGGCGGCCGCCAGCGGCGAGCACACCACGTAGAGGTCGGTCCCCTCGGCCACCCACATCCGGTGCGCGCTGGCGTCGGTGCAGACGGCGACGGCGGTCAGCCCGTGACGCGCCCGCTTCAGCTGCGCGGCAGCCCCCACGCCGGTCGGGAAGACGGACACGACGAGCTGCCGGCCCGCTGCGAGCTCCGAGGCCACCGCCGGGACGACCCGCCGGCGCGCCGCCCAGTCGAGCCCCCGGGCGAGGCGCGACCCGGTGCGCAGGTGGCTGAAGTGGAAGCCGTCGTAGACGGCGGGCACCGAGATGAGGCGGCGGAACACCTCGGTCCCGGCACGCGCCCCAGCCCCGCCGAGCAGTGCCATGCAGTCGAGCGTCCGGGCTCCGATCCCGCACCCGTCGAGGGCCACCCGGCACGCCTCGGCGACGGAGTCGTGGCCCCGGCCGATCGAGCCCGAGAGGATGAGGGCACCGTCGTAGCGCATCATGGGGCCCCGGGGCCGGCGTCCTTCGGCGGGCGGCGCCGCCTCCCGAACGGCTCGAGCGAGCCACCCGCCGGGCTTCGCCTGGGTGTCCATCCGGGAGGACCTCCGATCACCGGTCTCCCTCCTTCCTCTGCCCGAGCACGTGGCGCCCTACACGCCCACGTCCCGGGGGCGCTCATCGGAACAGCTGTGCCAGCGTCACGGGTCGCAGCCCCCGCCGATCGAGCTCGGCGGCCACCAACGGCAGGGCGTCGAGCGCCGTGCGCCACATCCCGGGACGGCCGTGCGCGTCGCTGTCGTGCAAGAGGACCACCGCACCGGGCCGCAGTCTGGAGCCGATGCGTGCCGCCACCGCACGGTGGTCGGTCGTCGACCACTCGCGCCCCCAGGTCGACCACAGCACGGGCCGCCAGCCGCGGCGACGGGCCGCGACGAAGCTCGCCGCCGTCGCCTGGCCGTAGGGCGGGCGGAACCACATCGGCGCCGCGCCGGCCCCCGCCATCACCGCCGCCGCCCGCCGGAGGTCGCGGGCGACCCACGCCGGTGACCGCAACAGGTGGTGGGCGTGCCGATAGCCGTGCGTGCCCACCTCGTGGCCTCGTCGCACCACCTCCGCCAACAGGTCCGGGTGGCGCTCGACCGCCGACCCCAAGGGGAAGAACGTGGCCCGGAGCCCCAGCTCGTCGAGCCGGTCGAGCACGGCCGGCGTGCCCTCGGGATGCGGCCCGTCGTCGAACGTGAGCGCCGCCGCCGGCGCCGCCGGCGCCGGCCCCCGCCACCGGCACAGCCCGGCAGGGGCGGACCGGAGCGGCGTCCACTGGCCGAGGACCGCCACGCTCGGCAGGTACTCGGCCGCCAACACCGCGGCGGCACCGGCTCCCAGGCCCCTGGCGATCGCCCCGACGTCGAGGTCCACGGCCCTCCTGTCCGGTCTCCGGCTCCCGGGTACCGGGCGGCCGGTGCGACTGACCCCGTCCGGCCGTCACCACGCCGCCGTCCCCCTGCAACGGTAGTCGGAGCCGTCGGCGGACAGACCGGGCCGTGCGACCTCAGGTCACCTCGGCGGGGACCGCCAACTGCTGGTCGGCGCGGCGGGACCGGAGCGCCGCCGTCAGCAGCGGCACCACCTCGTGCCAATCCCCCACGATGCCGAGGTCGGCGTGGGCGAACACCGGAGCGTCGGGATCCCGGTTGACGGCGAGCACGGTGGCCGCCGAGCGCACCCCCACCATGTGGTTGAACTTCCCGGCCACGCCGACGGCGACGTACAGGTTGGGCGAGATGCTGCGTCCGGTGATGCCGACCTGGCGCGAGCGGGGTGCCCAGCCGCGGTCGGTGACCTTCCGGGTGGCCGCCAGCTGAGCGCCCAGCACGGCCGCCAGCGGGCTCAACTGGTCGTACTCCTCGGGCGCGACGCCGGCGCCGACACCGACGACGACGGCCGCCCGGGCGAGGACCTCCACGTCGTCGTCCCGCCGGACCGACACGGTACGCACCCGGCCCCGGGCGGCGACTGCCAGCCGCTCGACGACGGCCGGCGGCGGCGGTCGTTCCGCCGTTCCGATCGGAGCGTGGGGGTCGAGCACGCCCGGCCGCACCGTCACGAGCTGCAGGGACGAGGTGCACGTGATGTCGGCCACCAGGGCACCCGAGAAGGCCGGCTTCGCCGCCACGAGCCGGCCGCCGATCGCTTCGACCCCGACGGCGTCGCCGACGAGCCCTGCGCCCAGGGAAGTGGCGACCCGGGACGCCACCTCGCGCCCGTAGGCCGTCCCCGGCGCCAGCACCGCCCACGGGGCCGCCCCTTGTAGCCAGCCGCCCAGCGCGCCCGCCAGGTCCTCGGCCGCCACGTCGGCGACCTCCGCTGGCCACCCACGGAGCACCCGGCCCGCGCCAAGGGCACCGAGGCCGGCGGCCAGGGCTTCGTCGTCGTCGGTGGCCCGGAGCCCCGGGGCGACCTCGCGCCACCCGACCGCCACGTCGTCACCGTGCGACCGGCCCGGGTCGAGGGCGGGCGGTGCGCCGTCCTGTGCGCCCGAGGCGGCACCGGAGCCACCGTCGGGCACGACCGGCGGCACCACCGCCACCACCGTGCCGCCGACCTCGGTCGCCAGCCGGGCCGCCGCACCGAGGAGCTCCCCACCGACCAGAGGGCGACCGGGCTCGAGCACGACGACGACCGGCCCTCCTGCATCGGCCGGCGGCGCTGCCATCGATCCCGCCGCCGTTGCGGCCCGCTCTGGCGGCGCAGCGGCAGTGCCCCACCGGGCGGAGCCGGTACGGCCGACCGAGGCGGTGCCGGTACGGCCGACCGAGGCGGTGTGGCCGACGGTGGCGGTGGCGGTGGCGGTGGCGGTGGCGAGCGCACCCCGGGCATCGAGCACCCGGACGGCCTCGGCGACCTGGTCGGCCAGCGGGCCGGACAGCACTCGACCCTCCCGACCGTGGCGGAGGACGCGGACGGGACCGACCCGGGTGGGGCTCCCGGCCTCACCCCACGGTCCGTCGCCCAGCTGTGCCGCCGACACGTGGCGGAGCCGGTCGGCCTGGACGGCGGCCCGGCCTTCGGGATCGACTTTGCAGGGTTCGCAGAGCCGCTCGGCGACCGACAGCACCGCCGGCAGCGTGACGACCACCTCCTCCCATCCGTCATCCTGCTCGAGGCCCAGCTCGAGCTTGGTGCGGGCGACGTGCAGCCGGCGTACCCCGGCGGCGAACGGCAGGCCCAGCAGCTCGGCGAGCTCCGGTCCCACCTGTCCCGTGTCGCCGTCGGTGGTGTTGCGACCGACCACGACGAGGTCGAACGGGCCGTCTCGACCGATTGCCGCCGCCAGTGCCCGGGCCGTGGCGAGCGTGTCCGACCCGGCGAACGCCGGGTCCGTCAGGAGAACCCCTTCCTCGGCGCCCCACGCCACGGCCTCCCGGAGCACGTCCTCGGCCGAAGGAGGTCCGAGCGAGTAGACGGTGCACGTGCCGCCGGTGGCGCGAGCCAGCTCGACACCCTTCGCCACCGCGCGTCGGCAGTAGGGGTTCATCTCGAGCTGCGTGCCCGCGCGCCGGAGCCGGCCGTCGGGGCCGAGCTCGAGGGCCTCGGCGACGGGCACTTGCTTGGCCAGGACGGCCACCCGCAGTGCACGTTCGCAGGCGTCGCCGCCGGTCGTCGTCACGTTGTCGTCCACCGCTCCATCTTTGCCGGGGTGGGCGGTCCGGCCGGCCGCAGGGGCGACCGGCCGCGCGGCCGTCGCCTACACTGCTCGGTGCGCCTCTAGCTCAACGGCAGAGCAACGGACTCTTAATCCGCAGGTTGTCGGTTCGAATCCGACGGGGCGCACCACCAACGACCATGGACGACGCCCCTGGTCAGGAGCTCGGGATGCCTTGCTCATTGGGCGCAGTACGCGACCGGTAGGCGACCTGATTGCCATCACCCGCCTCAGCATTCTCTGCGCCCTCGTGAACGGGGCCAGCCAGGGCACCTCCCCAAGATGGCCATCGCCACCGGTGTTCCCTGGTCCAGCACGGCGGCGTCGTGCCACAGGGTCAGGGCCCAGCACGAGAAAGCCACGACGGGCGTCGATGGCCCCCACCCACGCCCGAAAGCCTCCAGAGCCGCCCGCTGCGGCTCCTGATGGCCACACGGAGCCGCTCGACCACCTGCGACGTCATCGGGACGGGCGTCCCAGGGTCTTCGTACGCTCGGCACACCTCGACCCCGGCCTTCGCCGCCGCCGAGGTCACCCTCTCCGAAACCCGAGGGCCGCCGCCGCCGCCTCGTCGATCATGGCCGGGCTCCACGGCGGGTCCCACACCACCCGCACGTCGACGGCGACGGCGCCGTCCACCGCGCCGGCGACCGCGACCCGGGCCATCTCGGGGAGCACCTCGGCCGCCGGGCAGCCGGGCGTCGTCATCGTCATCTCCACGACCACCGTGCCAGCTTCGGCCCGCACGTCGTAGACCAGACCGAGCGACACCACATCGAGGTACAGCTCGGGGTCGTAGACGCCCCGCAGCGCATCCCACGCCGCGCCGAGCACGTCGGACGCCGACAGCTGCAGCAAGCTGCCGCCTTCGGGCCGGGCGCCGGGTTCGGCCACGCCCTCTGGGGTTCGGTCCGTCACGACGGCCGCCGGAAGGTGACCCGCCAGTCCCCGCCGAGGTCCTCTGCCTCGTAGGAGAAACCCTGCGACGACAGCACTCCCTCCAGGGGAACCGGCTCGAACGGCGCCAGGACCACCAGCTCCTCGCCGTCTTCGAGGGTCCCGGCCGCGGCCATGATCGTCTCGAACGGCTCGTCGCCCGACGCGATGATGGGGCGAGCGTCGACGGTTGCCATTTCCGCCTCCCTCCTGGGCATCCGGGGAGCACCGGAACGGCCCTGTTGTTCTGGTAATGACTAGAACTTATCAGGATGTGCAGCTCTCGGGAAGTGAAACTCTGCTACTGGCTAGATCTACACTGGCGGCTATGGAACGTCCGAGCTTCACACCGGCCGAGACCATCTCGGTGTTGCCGAGCGACGACGATGACGTGCTGAGCGACCACGATGCATAGCCGCAGCGGACCTCGAGTCGCGAGCGTCTCCGGCTCGTGGGCCGGTCGGCCGCCGGGGGTGCCGGGCGCGGTGCCACCGCCGTCGGTGCCGCTGTCGTTCCTGGCGGCGGCCGCAGTCGGCCTCGTCGCCTGCGGCGCCGCCTGGATCTGGGCGCGGGCGGCGGCCGCCACGGACCCGAGCGCCGATCAGGTGGTCGCCGCCGTGCACTTCGGCGTGCTCGCCACCTTGGCCATGGGCATCCTCGGCGCCACCCACCAGTTCACGCCCGTCATCACCGGCCGCCCGCTGCGGTCGGTCCTGTTGGCCCGGGCCACGTTCGTCGTGTGGCTGGGGGCATCGTGGCTGCTGCCGCTCGGGATCGGCCTGGAGCAGACCGGCGTGACCGCCGCTGGCGGGAGTCTCGCCCTGGTGGGCCTCGTCCTGCTCACCTGGAACCTCGCCGTTCCGCTCGCGGTCCGGGGCAAGGGCGCCCCCGTCACCGCTCTCCGCCTTGCTCTCCTCGGCGCAGCGGCGACCACGCTCCTCGGCGCCACCTTCGTCGGCGACCGGCAAGGACATTGGTTCACCCTCTCGGGTCACGTCGACCTGGCGATGGGCGTGCTCGGGCTGTTCGCGTGGCTCGGGGTCACCTACATGGGCGTGGGCCAGAAGCTGTGGCCAATGTTCATGCTCGCTCACCTTCCCTCCGGGCGGCGCTCGGGGACGGTGGCAATATGGGCGACCTGGCTCGGCGCAGCCGTGATGGCCGGCGGCCTGGCCCACGGCGCTCCCGGCGCCGAGTGGGGCGGCGCAGGGGTGCTCGCCGTCGGCCTCGGCGCCCACCTTGCCTCGCTGTGGGCGCATCTGCGCCACCGCCGCCGCAAGGCCGACCTGCACCTGGCCTTCGTGGTGACCGCCGCGGTGTGGCTGGTCGCCGCCGCCGGGCTCGCCCTCGCCGGGGCGCTCCTCCTCCCCCACCACTACCGCCTGGGCGTCGCGCTCGTCGCCGCTGCCATGGTGGCCGGCGGCGGCTGGCTGCTCGAAGCGCTCGTCGGCCACGCCCACAAGGTCGTGCCGTTCATCGTGTGGTCACTGCTGCGCTCGCACGGCGCGCCGAACGGGCCGTCGGGCAAGCCGCTCATGTTCGCCGATCTCTACCACCACGGCTGGGCTGCGGCCACCTACGGGACCGTCACCGCCGGCATCGCCGCGCTGTGCGCCGGCCTCGGCGCGTCCTCTCCCCCGGTGGTGGCAACGGGCGGGGTGCTCTTGGCCGTGACCGGCGTCCTCGCCGCCGCCAACCTGTCCGTGCGCGCCCTGCACCTGCACACCGCCGTACGTGCGGGCACCGATGTTCCGGGCGCCGCCACCACCCAGCGGACCGAGCCTGCCGCGCCGAGGGCTTGACGTGACCCGCTGGCGTCGCGTGCGGGCGAGCCGGGTGTGGCGATCGGCGGGTAGGTGACGTTCTCCCACGTCGGCCCGGCGGGCGTACGCCAATGCCGGTGGGCGCGGGCGCCAGTCGAAGGGCCGGTCCGGTCTACTTGGCCGAGATCAGCCGGACGACCGCCTCGGAGGAGCCCCGAGGGGCGACATCGTGTCGAGGTCGGTGGTGGAGTCCTCGGCGTACTCCCAGCCGGCCAGCTCGGCCGGCTCCGCTCGGGTGGTGCTCACGCTGGGGTCCCGGCAGGACGGCCGATCCGCACCCGCCAGATGTCGGGGCCGACCTCCAGGTAGTCCCAGTGGTAGCGGCCGGCGTGCTGCGCCTCGAGCTGGTAGCGGAGGGGCTTCGGGTCGTGGTCGTTCACGAGGACGAACGCGGCGCCTGCGGCCAGGGCGTCGAAGGTCGTGAAGATCACGTCGTGGCGCTGGCCGTGGGGGAAGCGGCGCACGTCGAGCTCCGGCTCGGCGCCTGCCGGCGGGGTGGCCGCCGCTTCCTCGCCGGCCGATGCGCCGGCCGATGCGCCGGCCGGCCGGCCGATCCGCACCCGCCACACCGTCGGGCCCGGCTCGAGCACCTCCCAGGTGAAGTCGCCCCGGTGCTCGGCCTCGAGCTGGTAGCGAAGGGGCTTCGGATCGTGGTCGTTCACCAAGACGAAGGCGGTGCCCGGGCCGAGGGCGCCGTAGGTGACGAAGATCTTCTCGTGGCGCTGGGCGGGGACGAGGGCTCGCACGTCGAGCACCGCGTCGGTGCCGCCCGCCGCCACTGACGGCCCAGTCGACCGCCGGCCCGCCGACAGGGTCACCGGCTCGGCGGTCACCGAGCGCACCAGGCGGTGCAGCACGGCGGTGACCCGCACGGCGAGATCAGGTCGTGCGGTCCGCACGCTCGCCCAGGCCTCGGCCGCCAGCCGGCAGGCGGCGTCGCCCTGCCCGGCGTCCGCCAGCTCGCCTGCCGCGCCGAGCAGCAGGCGGAGCAGGGTGGCCTCGGCGTCGGGGTTCGTCACGTCCTCGGTCACCGAGGTCTCGTCCCGCGCTGCCTCGGTGAGCTGGTGCAGCTGGACCAGCAGCCCGGCCAGGTCGACGGCGTCGTCGGCCGCCAAGGGAGGGAGGACCAACCCGTTCTCCTTGGCAACGTGCGCGGCGAAGAGCGCGCCGACCGCCGTCGCTTCCGTCGCTGCCGCGTTCGCATCGCCGGCCGTCGCCAGCCGCTCTGCCAGCGAGACGAGCCGCCGGTGCTCGTCGACCAACCCGGCCACCGTCTCGGCAAGGTCCGCTTCGGCCGCAGCCGCCCGGTAGAGGGTGTCCTCCTCGGCCATGGCGTGGGGCAAGACCTCCTTCGCCAGGTAGGCGACGAGCTCGGCCCTCGGCGCCTCGTGGTGGCCGCTCCCGTCGACAACGGCGCGCAGCGCGGCGACGCGCCGTGCCACGCCATCGGCGAGCGCCGCATGGTGGGCCACCATCGCCTCCAATGCGCCGGCGTCGGAGTCGGTCGTCGTCATGGTGCACTCCTCATCGCTCAAAGGGCTCTCCCGGCAATATATCTCTAGTCTGTACTAGATGATCGATGCGGGTCCATGCGACCACGGCGAGGGCGCCCACGGGTCCGTCGGGATCGCCGACCCCGACGGGTCACCACCGCCAGCGCGGGCCGGCGGCCCGCGTCGACAAGGAGGCGATCGCCGCCATCGGCCGCAACGTGGAGGAGGTCTAGGTTCTCCAGTTCACGCTAGGCAACTAGCGCCCGCTTCGTCGATCCTCCGCACACTGCTGCCTCGACGCCTCCGTGCCACCCCAGTACGGCTGGCACCCGGAACCATGCGACGACGCCTCGCCATCCGATCGATGGCATCCTGAAGCTCAGGGGCGCACGCCGGCCAGCGAGCCCTGACGCCGGACGGTGAGGCGGCACCCGGCCCGGCGCGGATCTCTCACCACGAGCCCCTCGACGTCGAGACCGCCCAGGCCCTCCGCCAACCCCTCAGCCAGGCCCACGTGCAACTGGTGGCAGACCGTGTCGGGATCCGGTCCAGCCACGTCGGCGAACGGGCATCGCCCGAGCACGAATTCCACCGTCTGGCCCCGCTCGATGCGGGTCGGCCGGAACCCCCGCCGTTCGAACTCGGTCTCCAAGACATCGACTGGCTCGCCGCTGCCCGACAGCTGCGCTCCCCGGCGGTGCCCCTCCTGACGCCCGACCTGGCGCGGCTCGATGCGCCGGCGTACCGCGTCGGCGAGCAGGTTCGCGAGCCAGGCATACGCGCCCGGCGTGCCCCAACGGCCTGCCGCCTCGGGGTGCAGGCGGTAGAGCAGGCGCGGACGTCCGGGCCGGGACCGCTGCTCGACCTCCTCGACGACCAGACCGGCTGCTTTCAAGACGGCGAGATGCTGGCGCACGGCGTTGTGGTTCAACCGCACGAAGTCGGTCAGTTCGGCCACGCCGACCGGACCGGGCGCCTCGGCGACGTAGCGGAACAGCCGGTGCCGGGTCGGGTCCCCGAGCGCCCGGGCCTCGTGCTGCAGCTCTTGGTCCACGCTCTTCGGTCCTTCTCTCCCGATGGGATCTTCTAGTGTACACAAGAAGAAGATGGACCTAGGGGGGATGGTTCGACGTCCCACCGGGTGCGCCGCTCGCGTGGCGAAGGCCCAGGCGCTGCCAGCCTCGTAGTGGTGGACGATGTACTTGGCGACGAGGACGCGGTGGACCTCGTCGGGCCCTCGATCGAGGACCGCTCCGACATGGGTCTCCTCCAGGCGCGCCGTCGGCGCGCCAACATGACCCCGGCGCCGACACGTGGCCACGCGCCGTTGCTGCTCCGCCGGCCGGCACCAACGAAGTTTACACTTCGTCACCATTTGACCGAAGGGGAGCCATGGACCTCGACATCGCTGCCGCCGGCATGGACGCCACACGGCTCGGCCGGATCGACGACCACCTGCGCCACCGCTACGTCGACACCGGGAAGATCGCCGGCTGCGCCGTCGCCGTCGTCCGGCACGGCGCGCCGGCGCACCTCTCCCTCATCGGCGCCGCGGACCGGGAGCGGGGACGGCCCGTCACCGAGCGCACGATCTGGCGGGCCTACTCCATGACGAAGCCTCTCACCGGTGTCGCCCTGATGACGCTGTACGAGCGGGGCCTCTTCCACCTCGATGACCCCGTCGCACGTTTCATGCCCTCCTGGGCCGAGCTCCGCGTGGCGGAGGAGGGCCCCAGGGGCGTCTCCCTCGTGCCACCCCGGCGCCCGCCGACCATCCGCCACTTGCTGACGCACACGTCCGGCCTCGGCTACACCGCCGACAACGGCGACATCGTCACCGAGGACCTCCGGCGCTCGAGCCGTCGCTGGCCCGGCGCCCGGTTCCCGTCCTTGGCGGCCATGGCGGAGCAGTTGGCAGAGGTGCCGCTGGCCTTCCACCCGGGCACCCGCTGGCGGTACTCGTTCGCCACCGACGTCTGTGCCCGCCTGGTCGAGGTCCTGTCGGGGCGCTCCTTCGACGAGTACCTCCGGGCCGAGGTCCTCGAACCGCTCGGTATGGTCGACACCGGCTTCTCGGTCCCCGATGCCGACATCGGCCGCTTCGCCGCCAACTACGCCCGCGACGACGAGCAGCGCCTCGTCCTGCTGGAGGACCCCCTGGAGAGCCAGTACCGCACACCGCCGCACTTCCTGTCGGGCGGCGGCGGGCTGGTGACGACGCTGCCGGACTACCTCCGCTTCGCCCGCATGCTGCTCGGCAAGGGCGCCCTCGACGGCACCCGGGTCCTCGCACGCCCGACGGTGGAGCTCATGACCCAGAACCACCTCCCCGGTGGCACCGACCTGGCGCACCTGTCGGTGCCGGGCGGTTACGGCGAGGTGGGGACGGACGGGGTCGGCTTCGGGCTGACCGTGGCGGTCGGGCTCGGTCCCGTGGCGAGCGGCGTGGTGGGGCCGGCCGGCAGCTTCAGCTGGGGCGGCGCGGCGTCGACCACGTTCTGGGTCGACCCGGTCGAGGACCTGACCGTGGTGTTCATGACCCAGCTGATGCCGTCGGGCACCTTCAATTTCCGAGACGAGCTCCGGGCCCTCGTCTACCAGGCGATCGCCGACTGACGGCGCCACCAGAGCGCGCTTCGCCCGTGCCACCCGGCACGACCTCGGCGTAGGATCGATGGCACAGGGGCACGTGCCGCTCCTGTGCGAGAGGAGACCGGCATGGCCCGCAAGTCCCCCAGCTTGACGTCGAACCTCTTCCGGGCGGCTCGTACGTCCGACAACTTCCGTGCCGCGCTCCGCGGCCCGATCCCCTACAGCAAGCGCGTCGTCCGCCGGAAGGTCTACCGGACGGTCAACCGCCAGGTCGGCAAGACGCTGCGGGGGTTCGGCCTCTGAGCCGAACGCGGCCGCTGGGCGGGCGAGCCCGGCGAGCCAACCGACATGACCGACATGACCGACATGACCGACCAGCGATCGACAGAGGAGGCTCCGTGAGCGAGGGATGGGCGCCCACCAGGGCGGGCGAAGTGGCGCCGGGGGCGCGGGTGCGCGTGGGTGGCGAGGGCGGCGTGGTGCTCACCGTGTCGCGTGTCGAGCCCCGCTTCCTCGACCGGCCGGGCATGATCGCCTTCATCGAGGACACGCCAGAGCGGTGGCTCAAGGCGCCCGTGCCGGCGGACGCGTCCGTCGAGGTGCAGCGATAGCCCGCCGCGTGCCGGCGGCCGTCCACATCGCCGACCGCGGTCCCGGGGCTGCACCGGGCGCCGAGCGGCCGACAGCACTCGGGGCACGGGCGCACCTGGCCGCCGTCGGGCGCCGGGCAGGCGAGCTCGGCGGCCGCCTGGTCCTCCTCCCGTGGCGCGTCCCCCTCTCCGTCGCCGGTGGGCTCCTCGACCCCGTCCGGGCGGACGTCCAGCGCAGCGTCCGGCGGGCGTTCGGCCTCCGCGGGGAGCCGCCGCCGCGCGCCACGGACCCGGCGCGGGCGTTCCTGGCGCCCGGGAGCGTGGCCCGGGAGGTCCACGGCGACCTTCCTTCGATGGTCATCGGGGGGCTCGCCGCGCTCCTCCTCCAGACCCTCCACCCGCTGGCGATGGCCGGCGTGGCCGACCACTCCAACTACCGGGAGGACCCGATCGGCCGCCTCCGCCGCACCGCCGCCTTCGTCGGCGCCACCACCTTCGGCACCTCCGAGGCGGCGGAGCGCGCCATCGCGCAGGTCCGCCGGGTGCACCGGCGGGTCGTCGGCACCGCACCCGACGGCCGCCCCTACGCCGCCGGCGACCCCGACCTCGTGACGTGGGTGCACGTGGCCGAGGCGTGGTGCTTCCTCCAGGCGGCCCAGCGCTACGGCCCCCGCCGCCTCTCGGCCGCCGAGCTCGACCGCTACCTGGTGGAGACGGCGACCGTGCCGCGGGCGCTGGGCGCCCGCTGGGTCCCCGAGTCGATGGACGAGGTCGAGGGCTACTTCCGGCGCATCCGGCCCGAGCTGCACGCCGGCGCGCAGGCCCGGGAGGCCCGGGACTTCCTGCTGCGGGGCGTGGGGCGCCGGCCCAACGACCGCGCCGTCTACACCGTCATCGTGGCCGCCGCGGTCAGCCTGCTCCCCGACTGGGCCCGGCGCGAGCTGGGGCTGTCGGCCCCCCCGATCGCCGGCCCGTCCGTGGACGCCATGCTCGTCACCCCGCTCGGGCGCGCGTTCTGCGCCACCGTCCGGTGGAGCGTGCCCCCGCCCGACCGCGTCCACGCCCGCGCCAAGGCCCGGCGGACGGCCAGCGGCCCGGCGGACGCCCCGGCGGCCTGAGACCGCCCATCAGCAGCGGGCCCCACGCCACCGCCGGCAGGGCGCCTCGCCGAAGCTCGCCGCCGCGCCGGCCGGTCGTCACTCCGGGCGGATGCCCCAAGCTCCTCGCCACGACTCCCCCGGCTCCAGCACCACCAGGTCGGTGCCGGAGCGGAGCGCGTCGGGCGGGCAGGTCATGGGCTCGACGGCGATGGCCGTGCGCCGCTGGGCCTCGTCGGCGACGGTGTCGCCCGTGTAGCACATGAGGTACGCGAAGCGGCGGTCCACCCACAGGAGGGTGCGCCGTCCCTCGAGGTCCTCGATCGCCGCCCACGCGCGCCCCTCCTCGTCGCGTTCGAGATCGGTGAAGGCCGTGTCCATGCGGGTTGGACCGACGGCGCGAGCGGAGGTGAAGTCGAGCTCGGTCCCGGCAACGGGCTGCACCTCGCCGGTGGGCAGGGCGCGGGCGTCCAGGACGAGCCGCTTCCGGCCGGGAAGGCGGAGCACGGCGGTGTCGACACGTCCCTCCCCCACCGCCAGGTACGGATGGAACCCCAGGCCGAACGGGAGCGGGACGTCGCCGGGGTTGGCGGCGGTGGTGGTCACGACCAGCCCCTCCCGCCCGAGGCGGTACTCGACCCGCAGGTCGAGGAGGAACGGAAAGCCCGGGGTCGGGCGGAGCGGGCACCGGGCGGTGACGACGTTCTGGGCCTGGGCCTCGAGGGTCCAGGGGAGCCACCGCACGAGCCCGTGGATGGCGTTGCCGAGGTCGGGCTCGTCCAGGGCCGCCTGCGCGACCATGCCCCGGAACTCGTAGCGGCCGTCGCCCAGGCGGTTCGGCCACGGGGCGAGCACCTGGCCCCGGCCGGCGTGGGACCACTGGTCGATGCCGAAGCCCTGGACGACGTGCCGGCCACCGACCGTGTAGGTGCGCAGCGTGGCCCCGATCTCGGTGACGACCACCTCCTGGTGCCCGTGCGCGATCACCCACTGGGCCCCCGTCGGGGATCCCGGGGCAGGTGGCGTGGTCGGCATCATGCGCGGTCATCTCCCGGGTGAGCGGTGGGGTAGGAGGTCGGCGGTCGATCGGACCGGCACGCCGGGGCGGGCGGTCCGCACCAAGCCGGCGGGTATCGTACTGGCGCGTGCGGGTCCTGGTCACGAACGACGACGGCGTCCACGCGCCCGGCCTCGCGGGCATCACGCGCGCGCTCGCCAAATGGGCGGAGGACACCGGCCCCGGCGAGGAGCGGCACGTCGTGGTGGTGGCGCCCCTCGCCAACTACAGCGGCGCCTCTGCCGCCGTGGGCACCGTGTACGAGCGCACCGCCGTCTCCTACCGGGCGGTCGCCATCCCCGGCGCCGACGGTGTCCAGGCCTACGGCGTCGACGCCTCGCCGGCGCTGTCGGTCATCATCGGCTGCCAGGGCGCCTTCGGACCTCGACCCGACGTCGTGGTGTCCGGCATCAACCTCGGGGTCAACGTCGGCCGATCGGTGCTCCACTCGGGCACCGTCGGCGCCGCGCTCACGGCCGCGCAGCTCGGATTGCGGGGCCTCGCCGTCTCGCTCCGCTCCGGGTCGCCGCCCGAGCCGTGGGAGACTGCCGCCCACGTGGCGGTCGCCCTGCTCCCCGTGGTCGCCGACGCCCCGCCTGGCACCGTGCTCAACCTGAACGTGCCCTCCGTGCCCCTCGAACGGCTGCGGGGCGTCCGGCGGGCCAGCATCAGCACGTCGGGGCTCGTCCGGTCGGCCGGCAATGCTCGCCTGGCCGGCGGGGGGCCCGCCGAGGGCGGCCATCCCGAGGAGGGCGAGGTCCGCCTGGTCCTGGGGGCAGCCGTGCCCTCGCTGGGCGACGTGACGGGCGAGGACCCCGACGACGACGCCGCCCTCGTGGCCGCCGGCTACGCCGCCGTCACGCCGCTCGTCGGCGTGCGGGAGGCGAGCGGCGAGGCGGCCGACGACGTCGTGCGCCGCGCCCTCGACGTGGCCGCGACGGCGCTCGGCCACTGAGCCCGGCCACCGGGCGTCACCGGCTCGGCCACTGACCCCGGCCACCGGGCGTCACCCCTCGTCGTCACGGGCCCGCCGTGACTCCTTGCGCTGGCCACGGCGGCGCTTCTCGTCCAGCCGGCGCGCCCGGGCCGCCGCCGACGGGGCGGTCGGCCGGCGCGGGGTCTCGACCTTCAGGCCCTCCGCCAACCGGGTGGCGAGGCGGCGGAGCGCCAGCTCGCGGTTGCGGACCTGGGAGCGCTCGTCCGCCGCCGTGGCCGTGACGACGGGCCCGAGCCGCTCGAGCAACCGGGCGCGCTGACGGGGGCCGAGCGACCGGGAACGCTCGACGTCGAAGCGAACCTCGACGCGGCTGCTGGTGCGGTTGGCGTGCTGGCCGCCCGGGCCACCGGGTGGGGTGGCCCGCCACGCGATCTCCCCCATCGGGATGGTGCACGAGCGCGTCACCACCAAGACGTCGGGGTCGGGCGCCCGGTCCGGTGGGCGGTCCCGCGCCTGGTCCGAGAGCTCGTCTGCCGGCCGGTCCACGCGCCCCAGCCTACGGATGCCCAGGCCGCGGGCCAGGAACGGCTCCAGTACGGTGGTCGATCATGGAATACCGCCACCTCGGCCGCAGCGGCATCGTCGTCTCCGCTCTCTCCTACGGGAACTGGATCACGCACGGAGGCCAGGTCGAGGAGGCGGCGGCGACGGCCTGCGTCCGGGCGGCGCTGGACCACGGCATCACGACGTTCGACACGGCCGACGTGTATGCCGGCGGCGCCGCGGAGGAGGTGCTGGGGCGGGCACTGGCCGGCGTCCGGCGCGACTCGATCGAGATCTTCACCAAGGTGTACTGGCCGACGGGGCCCAACCCCAACAACCGGGGGCTGTCCCGCAAGCACATCGTCGAGTCCGTCCACGCGTCGCTCCGGCGCCTGCAGACCGACCACGTCGACCTCCTCCAAGCGCACCGGTACGACGTCGAGACCCCGCTCGAGGAGACGCTGCGGGCGTTCGACGACCTGGTGCGCCAGGGGAAGGTCCACTACATCGGCGTCTCCGAGTGGACGGCCGAGCAGATCGCCGACGCCGTCCGGATCGCCGACGACCTGGGGCTCGACCGGATCGTCGCCAACCAGCCGCAGTACTCGCTGCTGTGGCGGGTGATCGAGTCGGAGGTCGTCCCCGTGTGCGAGCGGAACGGGATCGGCCAGATCGTGTGGTCGCCGCTCGCCCAGGGCGTCCTCACCGGCAAGTACCGGCAGGGCGAACCCCCGCCGGCAGCCTCCCGTGCCGCCAGCCCGGCCGGCGGCGGCTTCATCCACCAGTTCCTCACCGACGACGTGCTGGGGCCGGTCGAGCAGTTCGCCGGCCTGGCCCGAGCCGCCGGGCACACCCCCGCCGCCGTGGCCCTGGCGTGGGTGCTCCAGCATCCCAACGTCGCCTCGGCGATCATCGGCGCGACCCGGCCCGAGCAGGTGGCCGAGAACGTGAAGGCGGTCGACGTCGAGCTCGAGCCCGACCTTCTCCGAGCCATCGACGAGGTCCTGGAGCCCATCGTCCAGCGCGACCCGGGCCTCACGAGGTCGCCCGCCGGTCGGCCCTGAGGCGCTGGTCGGCCCGGGGGGCGCCGGTCGGCCCTGAGGCGCTGGTCGGCCCTGAGGCGCTGGTCGGCCCTGAGGCGCTGGTCGGCCCGGGGGGCGCAGTCGCCCGTTTCCGCGCTCCTGAACAGGTGCTGGGAGACCGCCTCTGATGTCAGCGGTGTACCCACCCCTGGGAGGTAGCCTTGCCGCACCCCTCGAACCGGAAGGAATGCCCGTGGCGACACGCGCCCCTGTCCAGCTCCCTCGGTGGGCCGACCAGCTGCTCGCCTTCGCCCATGTCGACTGGCGTCCCCCCACGCGCCAGCCGTCGGCCGGCCGCGTCGTGCTGGCCGCCGTCCTGGCGCTCGTCGGCTCGCTCGTGGCCGACGCCGTCCTCGTGGCGATCGGCGAGCACGTCTTCCCCACGACCCGCAACTTCGTCCACTTCCGGGTGACGGACTACGGCGCCCTCACCGTGATCGGCGTGCTGATCGCCTGCGTCGGGTGGCCGATCGTGACCCGGATCACGTCCACCCCGCGTTGGCTGTTCTTCCGGCTCGCCATCGTCGTCACCCTCTTCCTGTTCCTGCCGGACGTGTGGATCCTCGTGATGGGCGAGACGGCCGAGGCCGTGGCGGTCCTCTTGGTGATGCACCTTGCCATCGCCCTCGTGACCTACAACGCCCTGGTGAACGTGGCCCCGGCCGGGCGGCGGCGGTCGGTCGGCGGCGGCCCGTCCCGGAGCGTGGCCGGCGTCCGACCCGTTCGGGGAGACCACGTGCCCGACGACGTCGAGGGCCGGGCCCCAGAGCGACGGGGTGCCCTCCTCGGCACCGCCCGCCCTGACCGGCGCGACCGGCCGGCGCCGTCGACACCCGATGTCCGTTTGATCTCCAGCAGCCTTGCCGCCCCCGCCAACGCCGCGCTCCGGCGCCCGGCGAGCAGCGCCGGGCCGCGCCCTGCTGCCGGACGGCGTCCTGCTGGCGGACCGCGTCCTGCGGCTGCGATGACAAGGGCGGCGACAGCGGCGGCGGCAGCCGGGGTGGTCGACGGCGGCCGGGTCCCGAGCCGCGGCGCCGGCGGTCGCCGCCCGTCCAGCGTGGCGAGGCCACCGGCCAGCCTGAGCGAACCGAGGAGCGCCGTCCGGGTCCTCCCCCGTGGGTCCCGCACGGTCGAGGCAGCGATCGCGGCCGTGCCGGGTACCGTTCCGGAGCCGAAGCGCCCGGCGGAGACCTCCGGCCGTCCTCGGGCACGCGGACGCCACGCCGCGGGCGAACCCCCCGTCGACCGGTAGCCCTCGAGCCACGCGATCGTCCCCGACCGAGCACGGGGACCGCAGACTCGCTCCCGGTCTTCATCCGGCGTTCCCCCTCACGCCGGGGGGGGTGTACGCAGGGCGGCCGGTCCGGCGTCGAAGGGCGGGCATGCTGGCGCCCGCTCCCCTGTGACCAGTGGGCCGGGCGCCCCTATCCTTGTCCTTGCTCCAACGGTGCCAAGGGAGGCCGTACGGTCATGGCCGACACGTCGCTCCATCGCGTCGTGATCATCGGGTCCGGGTTCGGCGGGCTCTTCGCCGCTCGCGCCCTGCGGGGCGGGCCCGTCGACGTGACGGTGATCGACCGGACGAACCACCACCTCTTCCAGCCCCTCCTCTACCAGGTGGCGACGGGCATCCTCTCCGAGGGCGACATCGCCCCGGCCATCCGGGACGTGCTGCGCAACCACCCCCAGGTGCACGTGCAATTGGCGGAGGTCCAGGAGATCGACCTCGACCGGCGCGTGGTCGTGAGCGATCGACCCGGTGGGGCGATCGAGACGCCCTTCGACAGCCTGATCGTGGCCGCCGGGCTCCAGACCTCCTATTTCGGCCACGACGAGCTCAGCCGGTGGGCACCGGGCATGAAGTCGCTCGACGATGCCCTGGAGCTGCGCGGACGGATCCTCGGCGCGTTCGAGATGGCCGAGTCCGAGCCCGACGAGGCGCTCCGGCGTGAGTGGCTGACGTTCGTCGTGGTGGGCGGCGGTCCAACCGGCGTCGAGATGGCGGGTCAGCTGCGCGAGCTCGCCACCATGGCGCTGCGGCGCAACTTTCGGCGCATCGACCCCTCCACCGCCCGCGTCCTCCTCGTCGAAGGAACGGACAAGATCCTTGCCAGCTTCGGGCCGAAGCTGTCACGGGCCGCCCAAGGCAACCTGGAGCGGCTGGGCGTCGAGGTGCGCACCGGCTGGATGGTGGCGGGGCTCGACGAGCGCGGCGTGGACGTCCGCCGGAACGACGGCGCCATCGAGCGGATCGACGCCCGGACCAAGGTGTGGGCCGCCGGCACGTCCGCCTCGCCACTCGGCGCGCAGCTGGCCCTGCAGGCGGGCGCAGGCACGGACAGGCTGGGCCGGGTGCGGGTCCTGCCCGACTGCACCCTGCCCGGGCATCCCGAGGTGTTCGTGATCGGCGACATGATGGCGCTCGACGAGCTCCCTGGCCTTGCCGAGGTGGCCATCCAGTCCGGGCTCCACGCCGCCCGGACGATCCGTCACCGGCTCGCAGGTGACACCGCCGAGCGCCACTTCACGTACCACGATCTGGGAAGCCTGGCCGTCGTCTCCCGGTTCGGCGCCGTCGCCCGCTTCCATCGCCTCTCTCTCGAGGGGTTCGGCGCCTGGCTCGTCTGGCTCGTGGTGCACCTCACGTTCCTCACGGGCTTCAAGAACCGGCTCGCGGCCCTCGCCAGCTGGACCGTCGCGTTCGTGGCCCGCGGCCGGAGCGAGCGCGCCTTCACGTCCCAGCAGGTGTTCGCGCGTCACGCCATCGCAGCCCTGCGCCGATGGGTCTCGGGCACGAACGACGGCCCCGACGACCAGATCGGGATGGCCGGCCTGATCGTCGCGGCCAGTGCGATGACACGGCCCCCGGCGCCCGGCGGGGATGCCCGGACCGACGGCCGCCTGGCTGAGGGGGGTCCCGCCGGCGGTCGCCCGGCCGAGGTGCCCGGCGCGTCCTCGGGCGACCGTCGCCAGGCCTGACCGACGACCCCACCCGACGACCGGGTACCGACGGGAGGCGACCACGGACCCGGGGCCCTGATCGACGTCCTGCGCACGGCAGCGGTCGACGCCGAGGAACTGGGCACCGCCGACGAAGGTCGGCCGCGCGCGTTCGCCCGCCGGCGTCGTCAGTATGCGGGCGGCAGGGCGGTGGCCAAGTGCGACGCGACCCGCTCGACATCGAGCGTCCGAGCGAGCTCCGGTGCTCGGGACGTCGGGCCGATGCGCCGCCACACCCGGCGGCGTGGTGCGGAAGGCCCGCCGGCCGGCCGCCCGTCGGCGCCGCGCGGCCCGTCGGCGCGGATGAGCTCGGCGAGCGCCGACGGCCACGCCACGGCGACCCCGCCGACGTCGAAGGGTCGAGCCGGGGAGTCCCATTGCGCGCTGACGAAGCACAGGGCCGGGCGCACCGGCACCCAGGCCCACGCTTCGCCGAGAGCGGCGCGCACGGCGTCGACCTGCGGTCCCATTGCGGCGACGAGTGCCGTGCAGTTCCTGCCGGCAACGAGGAGACGCTCCTCCCGTCGGAGCCAGCGGTGGACCCGACGGGTCACCAGTCCCCGGCGCACCTTGGTGTCGATCACCCACACGGCCCAGGGGCTGACCGCCAGGTGATCGAGGTTGGCGCGCACACTCGGGCGCCACCGCCGATCGTGGAGGACGTGCACGCCGTCGGCCGCCAGGGCGTCGAGCACCCGGCCCACTGCCCGCTCCCCTGCCGCGCCGACAGCCCAGGCCCGGATGGGCTGGGGATCCCCGCACCCCCACAGGAGCAGGCCGCCGAGGTGCGGATGCGCTACCCGCACCTTCGCGTGGTACCCGGCCGCCCGGCGGTCGAACTGCCGCTGCGCCGAGGCGCCCGCCGGGCAGTCGGTGCTGCAGCGTCCGCACGTGAGCCGGCGACCCGTCCCCCACCACGGCCACGGGCCCCACGGCAGGGGCGCGCCGCAGCCGGCGCAGGTACCAGCCTGACGGGCGTGCAGGCGACGCGCGGGCATGGCGATCCCCCTCCGGGCCAGACGATGGCGGTGACGGTCGGAACGGTCGCCATCCTGCGGTCGGCGGCGACGGGGAGGACGTGAAGGGTGGCGCCGGCCTGGCGGCTGGGCTCGGCCCCCGCGGCCCGATAGGGTCCACCGGACGGGCCGCCGGGCGCGGCAGGAGGAACGGCCGGTGATCCGCAGCGTGATGTTCGACTTCGGCGGCGTGCTCACCACCAGCCCGTTCGCCGCCTTCGAGCGCTACGAGCGTGAGCAGGGCCTGCCGATCGGGTCCATCCGGCGCCTCAACGCGATCAATCCGGACGCCAACGCGTGGGCGCGGCTCGAACGGAGCGAGCTGACCTTCGACGCGTTCTGCCAGGAGTTCGAGGCGGAGGCACGGGCGGCCGGCCTCCTGCTCGACGCCCGCGCCGCCTTGGGCGTCCTCGAGGGTGAGCTCCGACCCGAGATGGTCGAGGCGGTCCGGACCTGCGCCGGCCGGTTCCGGACGGCCTGCCTCACCAACAACTTCCGCATCGACGACGCACCCCGGCCCGAGGTCGCCGAGGTGCTGGGGCTCTTCGACGTGGTCCTCGAGTCGCGAGAGCTCGGGATCCGCAAGCCCGATCCGCGCTTCTACACCCTGGCGTGCGAGCGACTCGACGTCCACCCCACTCAGGTCGTCTACCTCGACGACCTGGGTGTCAACCTCAAGCCGGCGCGGGAGCTCGGCATGACGACGATCAAGGTCGCCGACCCGTCCGACGCCCTGGCCGAGCTCTACCGGGTCATCGGACGGCCGTCGGACTGACGCTGAAGCCTTGCCCGCGGCCGGGACGCCGCAGACCGCCACGGCCGCTCCCGTCGACGCCCGGTTTCGGGCCGAACTGGTTCGCTCCGGGCCGGCCGGCCGCCAACAGGGGTGGTGGAGGCATCGGGGAGGTTGGCCATGGCTGCAGACGAACGAGCGCGCAGTGGGCTGCAGCTGTGGATCCATGAGGTGCAAGCCACCGAAGGCTCCCGCATCTCGCGCGGCGCCATCCGGGCCAGTTGGCCACGTGGGCGACCTGCGCGACCTGCGGTGCCGCCCGCCCGCTCGCGGACCCTGCCCGCCGGGAAGGTCGTGGAACTGCTCGCTCCCGCCTGATCCCCCCCGGCGACGACCACGCCACGGCCCTCGGGCAGGGTCCTCGGGACGCACGGGGGCCCGAAGGTCGGGACGTAGGTCCCTGCCGCTCGGTCGACCGAGGGAGCAGCCTTTGCTCGAAGGCAGAGCTGGCGCGCGGGTGCCAGCCATGGTCGGGCCCGCGCCACGAGGAAGGTGGGCGCGATGGACGAGACCACGAGGGGAGCCACGACCGAGACCGGCACACGGGAGCCGACGCTCGAGCAGCTGGCGGACGCCTTGGCCCACCATGTCCGAGCCAACGGCGCGCTGCGTGCCGGTGTCGCGACCCAGATCGCGTCGGAGACGGGATGGACGGGACGCTTGATGGCCGTGCTCGCCGTCCTCACCGAGGACGAGGCGCGTATGGGCTACCTGGCCGGTGGTCGCAAGCCGACCGAAGTGATGACATGGGTCCCCCTTTGGGCCGACGCACCGCTCACGGTCGATCAGATCCGCGCCATCGTGACCTGTGGCGGCTGGGACCCCGAGCCCTTCGCCGTCATCGCGCGGCACGGGCTCCTCGAGCGCCTCTTGTACCGCGCCGACGGGTCGGTACGGCGGGTGCGGGGCGAGCTCGCCGGTGGCTGGCTGAGCGACCAATTCGCGCTGGCCGACGACGATCAGGTCCTCGACGCCGTGCGCACCGTGATCGCCGAAGAGGGCGCACCGCAACACGCGGGACCGGGCACCGACAGCGGCCACCAGCCGGCCGGCCCGAGCCACGCCTGACACCGTCGACGGAACCGGGAGCCCGGTGAGCGCCATGGCGGAGCAGCGGCCACCGGGCGGCGCGCCACAAGTGGCTCGGAGACGACGGGGCGCCGGCCCAAGGCGGGGGTCGGTCGCCTTCCAGCTGCGCGACATCGGCACGCCGAACGCGATCCTCCACCAGTTCGACTTCTGGGACGACCACTACGAGTCCCGCCGCCGCTTCGCCGAGCTGTTCGGGTCGTACCTGCTCGTCCTCGTGGCGGTCGGCAGCGGCGTCGTCAACGCCAAGTTCGGTGGCCACGCGGTCCCCGCCAGCGCGCAGGTCGTGGCCCCCGGGCTCATGGTGGGCGTCGTCATCCTCTTCATGGGAGCAGTGGCCGGGCCGCACCTCGACCCGGCGGTGAGCGTCGCCTTTGCGCTGCGCGGCGACTTCCCGTGGAAGCGCGTCCCGGCATACGTGGTCGCGCAGCTGGTCGGCGCCGTCTTGGCGATGCTGCTCCTGTGGGGCCTGGTCGGCCAGCACGGCTCGGCCGGCATGACGTTGCCGGGACACGACATCTCGACGACCCAAGCCATGCTGTGGGAGCTGGTCCTCTCGGTGGGACTGGTCAGCACCATCCTGGGCACTGCCTCCGGCGCGCAGGCCTTGGGCCCGATCGCGGCGATCGGCGTGGGCAGCTACATCGCCCTGGCGGGGCTGTGGGGCGCCCCGGTGAGCGGCGCCTCGATGAACCCCGCTCGCTCGGTCCAGAGGTGGTCTGGGGGGACTGGCACTCGTCGTGGGCCTACGTCGCGGGCCCGTTCGCCGGTGCGGTCATCGCCGTCGGCATCGCCTACCTGCTGCGCGGGGCCGGCGGTGGCATGAGCGGTCACCACGTGGCCCAGGGGACCCTCGGCGAGGTCTGGCACCCCGGACCTATCGGCAAGCCGGAGAACGAGCGCTCCGATCGCTAGGTGCAGGCGGGGCATGTGCCGCCGGTCGGCTGCGGTGCCCGCTGGGTGCGCCGGCGACCGGCCGGCGGCGACGGCCCCCTGGGTGAGGTAGACCGGAGCCTGGAACCACCGTTGAAGGAGGTCAGTGATGTCGCTCGTCGGTCGAGTTGGACGTGCCGCGCTCGGGGTCCCGTTCGTGTGGCTCGGGTACGAAGCCGCGGCCGAGCCGGGAAACCGGGTCGCCTCTGCCGCGGGGATCGGCCTGCCCAACCCGGAGCTCGTCGTCCGATTGAACGGTGCCGCCATGGTCGCCGGCGGCGCTGCGTTGATACTGAACGTCCTGCCGAGAGCGGCGGCCTTCGGCCTCATCGCCGCCTTGGTCCCGACCACGATCGCCGGCCATTCGTACTGGAAGCACGATGATCCCCAGATGCGCACCACGCAGCGGATCCAGGCGCTGAAGAACCTCGGCCTGGCGGGTGGCCTCCTCGTCGTCGCCACGGGCGGCGCCTGAGGACGTCGGCCGGCGTTCCGTGGGCGGCCGTCGCTCCGTGGCGACCTGCCCGGCGGCGGGTGGCACCTGTCACTCCGCGACCGCCTCGGGCTTCACCGCCTCGGGCGCGCCCGCGCCGGGCACGCCCCCCTCCTCGGAGGTCGCCACCGGCGCGACGAGGTCCTCCCCCTCGTGGCGGGGATCGTTGACCCGGTCGGACACGCGGACCATCTCGAGCAGGTCGTCGGGTGCCGGCGCCACTGCGGCCGTCCGCGCGGCGACGCCGAGCGGCTCGGGCGCCAACCACTGGTCCCACAGCTCCTCGGGCACGAGCACCGGCATGCGGTCGTGCACCTCGACGCCGAGCCGGTTGGCATCGGTGGTGAGGATGGTGCACGTCCGCAGCGTCTGCTCCACGGGCCCGTGCCACACCTCCCACAGTCCGCCGATCGCCAGCAGCAGGCCGTCCTTGCGGCGGAAGTAGAAGGGCACCTTCTTGGGCCGGCCCCCGCGTTCGCCGCTCGACGCCCACTCGAAATAGCCGCTCGCCGGGAGCAGGCAGCGGCGCCGGGCGAACGCGTTGCGGTAGGCGGGCTTGGTTGCAGCCGTCTCCGCCCGGGCGTTCACCATGCGGTTGCCGATGGACGGGTCCTTGGCCCACGGGGGCACGAGCCCCCACTGGAGGTTCCCCAGGCGCCGCCTCGACCCGTCGGTCGACGTGGCGACGGCGAGCACCTGCTGCGAGGGTGCCACGTTGAACCGCCGCGGGTCGACGTCGGCGACGATGTCGTCCACGTGGAACTGCTCGGCGATCTCGTGCCGTGAGACCGCAAGGCTGAACCGTCCGCACACGGTCTCCAGTCAAGCGCGAGCGGCCGGGACCTGCGGCAGCTGGATGACGAGGCGGCTAGCATCGGACGCCGTGACGACGGAGGTGCGGCCGTGACCGGTGAACCGGTGAGCTACCTGTCCCACGTCGAGGACGTGACCCCGATGCCCGTCCGCCGGTCCGAGGGGTGGGAGCAGGTGGACATCCGCTTCCTCCTTCCTCCCGAGCTCCAGCAGGACGGTGCCCTCCTGGCCCTGTTCCGGGCGGTCTTCCCGCCAGGGGCACGCCACCTCGCCCACACCCATCCGCACGCGCCCGAGTTCGTCTACGTGCTGGCCGGCGAACCGGTGATCGGCGACGCCCTGGGTCAGCGTATCGGCCGTCCAGGGACCCTCCAGCTGGTCCCCGCCGGCGCGATCCACTGGCTCTGGAACACGAGCGAGACCACCGTGGAGGTCCTCGGCGGCTACCTCGGGGTGCGCACGTTCGCCGACGCCGGGTACCAGCCGGTGGGCGAGGCTCCGGCCTGACGCGTCGGCCCGATCCGGCCGTCTCACGCGTCGGCCCGACGCGCAGCATCAGCGCTCGTGGTCGTTCGGCCACGAGCGCTGATGACGGCGAGACGACGGGCGTGCTCGCAAGAGTTGCCCGCCGGGCTCAGGCCGTTCGGGTCACCCCCACGGAGGGGCCCGCGACCATCGGCGCGTTGAGCGGCTTCCCACCCATCGAGCCGAAGAAGGTGGCGTCGCCGAAGCTGAAGATGCCGCCGTCCGCCGCCACCAGCCAGTACCCGCCGCCATCGGGGGTGGCGGCCATCCCGACGATGGGCTGGTTGAGGGCCAGGTTGCCGGTCGAGCCGTAGAAGTGGGCGTCCCCGAAGGCGAAGACGCCACCATCCCGGGCGACCGTCCAGTACCCGCCGCCGTCTCGGGTGTCGGCCATCCCCACCACGGGCTGGGCCAGGGCGATCTCCCCGGTCGAGCCGCAGAAGGGCAGGTTGCCGAAGTCGAAGATGCCGCCGTCGCTGGCCGTCATCCGGTAGCCCCTCGCCCCGCCGGCCGGCGGGCTGCAGGCGACCGACAGGCCGTTGCTCAGGTCGATGGGGGCGGTGTAGAGCTCCCGGACCGCCCCGCACGGGCGTGCGTAGGACGCGCACGACGCCGACCAGGCGGCGAAGGCCAGCCACCAGCTCCCGTCGGTCGCCTGGAACAGCGTGCCGCCCCCCGGCCCGTAGACGGTCCCGTAGGTGGAGACGAGCGGCCCCGCCGGCTGGTCGCACGGCCCGAGGGGGCCCTTACAGGTGGTCAGGGCCTCGTCGTAGGAGGTCGACTGGTAGTTCCCCCCCGAGAACAGGAGCTGGTAGGCGCCGTCGGCCATCACCATCTGGGGGTCGTCGGTCGTCGTCTCCCACGGCAGCTGGGCCTGGTCCACGGTCAGCAGCACGGTGGGGGCGCCCACGATGGCCGTGCCCGAGGCGCTGAGCTGGGCCGCCCAGATCTGCGACGGGGCCGCCGACCCGCCCCCGTCGTTGGACTTCCACACCCGGTAGGGGATTCCGGTGGCCGGGTCGACGAAAGGGGAGGGGTCGAGGACGCCGCCGTCCGACGGAGTCCCGCAGTAGAGCGGCCTGGTCGAGGGGTCGGTGAACTGGGGGGGGCTGAGGGTGGTCGTGGTGGCCACCGACAGGCAGCTGTGCCCCGAGTCCTCCAGGGAGGGGGCCAGTGACGCGTCGTAGAACATGACCCACTGGCCTCCGACGTGGAAGACCCCGGGGGAGGTCTGGCTGTTGACCGTCTCCCACGCCGGAGGACGGGGGAGGGCGCTGGAGCCGGTCCCTCCCGTCCACGGCCGCCACCCGCCCGAGGGGCTGGCCGAGGTCAGGGCCTGGAGGTAGTTGCCCTGCGTGGTCCCCGTGGTGAAGGCGTAGTAGGTGCCCCCCGAGGCGAGGACGTCGGGATCAGGGGCGTCGCCGGCGTAGGCCGGGCTCGACGGGCCGGTGAACGACGCATGCGGACCTGTCCGAGCCCCGGCCGGTGCGGCCCCCGCCGGCCGGGAGGGGGGGACGGCGACGACCCCGGCCACCGCGAGGGCGATCAGCGCGAGGAGGGTGACGGCCGCCCCGCCCCGCCGATTCTGCCGATCCCACCCCCGGTCCCCGCTCCCCGGGGACCACGGTGGGCGGAGGAGGGAGGAGGTGTCCGGGAGACGGGCCATCGTCAGCACTCCTGTCGGGGTCGCGCGCCGCTCCCGTGACCACCGGGTACCCGACGCTCTGGTGCCGGCCCAACCGTAGTAGGATGGGGGCTCCGCCGACCTGTGGTCGACGTGGCCTGTTCGAGAACTCCCCCGAGTTGGCCCG
>DAHUZJ010000069.1 GCA_027306585.1 Acidimicrobiaceae bacterium
CGAGGAGCCGATCGAGCCCCGCAGCGAACTCGCCGTAGGAGCCGAACGCCAGGCCGCCGCCCGAGCGCTCGCAGTGCTCGCGCGTCGCCCCGCACTGTGCGTTCACGAGCACGGGGACGCCGACCGCCCACGCCTCGGGGACGACCAGCGAGAACGCCTCCAAGGCCGAGGCGGTGACCGACGCCAGCGCGTCGCGGACCGCGTCCCACTTGTCGCCTTCGTCGAGGACCCCCGCCACCACGATGTCGGGGTGCGGCGGCAGCTCGAGGGCCACGGGCCCGACGAAGGCCAGGGCGAGCGGGCCGGGCCGCCGGCGCTTGTACTCGGCGAACAGCGACGCCAGGAGCCGGGATCCCTTGTGGGCGTCCACCCGGCCCACGCTGACCAGGTAGGGCCGCTCCCCCAGTCCGAGCACGTCCCCACCCCGCCGGCGACGGGGTGGCGGCTCCTCCGTCCCCAGCCCCAGGAGCAGCTGGCGGGTCGCGGCGACGGGATGCACCCGCTGGACGACGCGCCGCTCGGCGCGCGTTTGGAGCACGAGGGCATCGGCGGCGGCGAACGTGGGGGCGAAGACCGGGAAGTAGAGCGCCGGCTCGTCGTGGGCGGCGGGGTGGAGGATCGCCGGGGTGGGGACGGCGCCGATCGTGGCCACCGTCGGGTGGTACAGGTACGGGTAGTAGACGGTCACGTCGGCCCCCCCGGCCAGCACGGCCTCCACCAGCGGGGTGCTCACGGGGCCGTTGAGGTCGACCCATCGACGCGTGGCCTCGAGGGTCGCCGCGGCGGGATCGGCACGGAGCTCGCCGTCGAGGGCGAGGCCGCCCAGGTCCCGGGGGCGATCGGTCGGGAACCGCTCGACGGTCACCTGCCCGATCTCGGTCCGTCCCGCCGGCAGCTCGTTGGCCCACGTGAGGTGGTCCCGGGCGCAGGTCGTCAGCACCTCCGCCTCCCAGCCCGTCTCGGCCACGAGGTGCTCCGCCAGCTGGCGCGCCCCGGACTCGGCGCCACCGATCACCTCCGGGCCGTAGCGCGGGGTGACGAAGCGGACCTTCATCGCCCCGGCGCGAGGACCCCGGGCCGTCGGGGTGCGGTACGGCCCCGAGCGGCGACGGCCTCGACGAACCGGGCGTACCGCTCGATCAGGACGGGCCACTGGTAGTAGCGGTCGACGTAGGCGCGGCCCCGCTCGCCGAGACGCCGGCGCAGGTCGGCATCGCCCACGAGCTTCTCCAGCACCGCCTCGAACTCGGCGTAGGAGCTGAACCACAGGCCACCGCCGGAGCGCTCGCAGTGCTCGCGCGTCGGGTCACAGGTCCCGTTGATCACCACCGGCACGCGCTCCACCCACGCCTCGAGCACCACGAGGGAGAAGGACTCGAGGGCCGACGGCGAGACGGCGACCATGGCGTCGCGCACGATGTCCCACTTGTCGGCCTCGTCCACGACGCCGGTGACCACCAGGTCCGGGTCGTCGGGAAGCTCCGCCGACACCGGACCCACGAGGGCCAAGGCCAGGGGCCCGGGGTGGCGCTTCTTGTACTCGAGGAAGAACGACGCCAGCATCGTGGAGCCCTTGTGCTCGTCGACGCGTCCGACGCTCACGACGTACGGACGGTCGCCGATGCCCAGGACCTCCCCCCCCGCCCGGCCGCCGGGCGTTGCCTCCGCCACCCCGAGGCCGAGGACCATCTGGAAGGTGTCCGCCACCCGGTGGACCCGCTGGACGAGGCGCCGCTCCGCCACCGTGTGGTAGCAGATGGCGTCGGCCCTCCCGTACGTGTCTCGGAACACCGGGAGGTAGAACGCCGGCTCGTCGTGGGCCGCCGGGTGGAGGATCGCCGGGCGGTCGACCCGCTGGATGCCCCACACCACCGGGTAGTGGAGGTACGGGTAGAAGGCGACAACGTCGGCCTCCGCCTCGGCCACCGCGTCGAGGAGGTCCGGGACGACGGGACCGTTGAGGTGGACCCAGCGCTCGGCCTGGCGCCGGGTGGCCGCCGCCGGGGCCACCCGCAGCCGTCCGTCGAGGGCGTAGAAGCCCACTGTCCGGCCACCGACCGACGGGAACCGGTGGACCGCCACGCCGTTGAGCTCGCTGTCACCCGCCGGGAGCACGTTCTCCCAGGTGATGTGGTCGAGAGCACACGTCGAGTAGGCCTCGGCCTCCCATCCGAGCAGGCTCACCAGATGCTCGGCCAGCTGGCGGGCCGCCGTCTCGGCACCGCCCATCACCTCGGGCCCGTACCGAGGGGTGACGAACGCTACCCGCAAGGGTCGCTCCGCTCGCCTGCCACCCCGGCGATGGCCGCCACCGCACGCCGGCCGCTGTGCTCGAGCCCGTGGTCCGCCACTTTGCGGCGCCCGGCCTCCGCCAGGCGGGCCCGCAAGGCCGCGTCGGTGAGCACGCGATGGACGGCCGCCGCCAGGCGGGCCGGCGAGGGGTCGTCGACCAGCAGCCCGGCGTGCCCCACGGTGGCGGGGACGGCGGACGACGCCAGCGCCACCACCGGGATGCCGGCGTGCATCGCCTCGAGCAACGGGATCCCGAAGCCCTCGTGGCGCGAGGTCGACACGTAGACGTCCGACGCGGCGAAGTAGCCGGCAAGGGCGGCATCGCTCACTTCGCCGGCGACGCGCACGGCGCCCTCGAGCCCGAGGTCCTCGGCGAACTGGCGGAGGGCGGCGAGGTAGCGCCGGGACGGCGTCGACCCGACGAGGTGCAGCCGGGCCGAGGGATCGTAGAGGTGGCGGTAGGCCCACAGCGCCTTGACGAGGTCGTGCTGGGCCTTCGACGGCACGACCCGCCCGACGAACAGCCAGTCGGCGCCGCCCTCCTCCTTGCCCCCCCGCAACCGGGCCACGACACGCGGGTCGGGCGGGGCCGTCAGCCGGTCGAGGTCGACGAGCACCGGCACCACGGCGGTCCGGCGGCAGCCGGCGGCCCGCAGGTCGGCCTCGTTGAAGGCGCTGTCGGCGAGCCCGAGGGCGGCACGGGGCGCCAGCGCCGCCAGCTGCCGCAGCGCTTCGGCAGAGCGGCGCGCCGGCCCGCGGTCCCACGCCTCGGTGAGCTCCGGGCGGGTCACGTTGTGGTAGTCGAGCACGAGGGGCTCGGGGCGCTCCAGCAGGAAGTCGGCCACCGCCGAGGACGTCGAGAACTGGTAGAGCAGCGTGTCGCCGGGCGCCGCCACCGACGCGTAGTCCTCGTAGTACCGGCTCTCCCCCACCAGCTCGTCGTGGGTCGCCTCGGCGAAGACCTCGGACCGCCACCCCGCCGCTCGGAGCGCCTGGCGGAGGAGGAGGGTGTGGCTGCCGGTCGCATCCCGGGGGATGAGGGCCGGCACGAACTGGTGGACCGCCGTCACCGGCGGGCGACGACCAGGTAGTCCTGTGCGTTGGGGCCCGGGACGACCTCGACGTTCCAGCCCGGCAGGAGCAGGGTCCACGCCTGCGGGCGCACGGGCCGCCCGGGGGCGAGATCGACCTCGGCCGGCGCCGAGTCGGCGTGCCAGACGGCGGGCGACACGGAGTGGACGACCAGCACCCCCTCGGGGGCCAGCCGGTCGGCGGCCCGCTCCAAGAGCTGCTGGCGCTGGCCGGCGGTCATCCCGTCGACGACGCCGGACAGCACGATGCCGCCCAGGGCCGCCGAGGCCACCGCGTGCAGGTGCTCGCCGGGGTCCTCCTCGCGCAGGTCGGTCGCCGAGAGGTCGGCGCCATCGACGGCACCCGGGCGGGGGTCGACCCCGTAGGCGTCCACGCCCTTGTCGGCGAGCGCCACCACCAGCCAGCCGTCGCCGCACGCGGCGTGCAGGACGCGCCCGGTGCTCCCAGCCAAGGCGTCGATCGCCGGCTCGGTCCACCAGGCCCCGGCGACGCCGGCGTCCACCACCGGCGCGGCGGGGACGGCGACGGCGTCCAGCTGGCGCTGGAGCTCGACGAGGCGGTTGTCGACCAGGCGCAGCGACCGGCTCACGGCGGCGGCGAACTGGCTCACCTGGTGGGCGACCCACCCGACGTACCACAGGTTGGCGGTGCGCAGGCTCTTCTTGATGAGCGCACCGGCCGGGCGCTTCGAGGCCACGGGGACGACCGGGTCGATGAACGCCGACGTCTCGACCAGCCGCAGGGCGTCGCCCAGGTCGCCACCCCGGCCGGCCATGGGCGAATGCTCGAGGAAGAGGGCGTCCAGCTCGCGCTCGACCCGGGCCGGCAGCTCGGCACGCTTGCGCCGCACCTCCTCGTCGATCTCGACCATGACCTGGGCGAGGTACGCGTCGTCCCCGTCCCCATCCTCCACGGCGGGTCCCCCTTCCTCGGGATCGGGCTCGGCCACGTCGGTCACGGCGCGACCGGCTCCTGCGGCACGACCGCCACCCGGCAGGGCAAGGCGACCACGCCGGTGGACCGGCCCGGGTTCATCACCTCGAACCGGCACGCCGGTTCCCGCCAGTCGCTCATCCCGCGCGGCGTGCGGATGCCCACCGTGATGTCGTAGGCCCCGTCGAAGAGCGGCAGGTCCTCGAAGTGGAACTCGACGGCGCCCGGCCCCACAGGGGCGTCGAACTGGAGCCCGAGGATCTCGCTGTCCGTCTGGAAGAGCGCCGACCCGTCGGGGGACCGGACG
Source organism: Acidimicrobiaceae bacterium (assembly GCA_027306585.1). Classification (GTDB taxonomy): domain Bacteria; phylum Actinomycetota; class Acidimicrobiia; order Acidimicrobiales; family RAAP-2; genus DAHUZJ01. Next base: position 4,625 of record DAHUZJ010000069.1, read on the forward strand.
TCGATCTGGAAGATGACGTTGTCCGTCGGCTCGGCCACCTGGTACCCGACACGCACGACGAGCGTCTCACCCGGGAGGAGGTACGGCCGGCGGTCGGCCTCGGGGTAGCTGGCCGAGACCTCCGTGATCCGGATCGGGCGGACGTGGTCGGCCCCGCCCGCGAGGTGGCCGGTCGCCACCTGCACGTCGGCCGTCTCGCCCGGTGCCCCTCCATCCTCGGTCGCCGACGCCTCGGCCGGGGGCTCGAGCTGCTCGACCCGCAGGGCGAGGACGTCGCCCGCCTCGAGGAGGCGCTCCCGGAACAGGCGCACGGCCTCGCCCGGCGGCCCCATCCCGATCATCTGGCCGTCCGACAGGACGACGGCGCGGTCGCAGATGGAGCGGACCTGATCCGGCGAGTGCGAGACGAAGAGGATCGTCCGCCCCTCCTTCTGGAACTGCTTGATCCGGTCCATGCACTTTCGCTGGAACCGCTCGTCGCCCACGGCGAGGACCTCGTCGATCACGAGGACGTCGGGGTCGACGTTGACCGCCACGGCGAAGCCCAGCCGGACGTACATGCCCGACGAGTAGAACTTGACCTGGTTGTCGATGAACTGACCGAGCTCGGCGAACTCGACGATGTCGTCGAACATCCGGTCGACCTCACGCTTGGAGAGACCGAGCATCGACCCGTTGAGGTAGATGTTCTCCCGCCCGCTCAGCTCCTGCTGGAACCCGGCCCCCAGCTCGAGGAGGCCGGCGAGCTTCCCCCGCACGACCACCTCGCCCGACGAGGGCTGGAGCACCCCGCACACGCACTTGAGGAGCGTCGACTTCCCGGAGCCGTTGCGCCCGAGGATGCCGACGGTCTCACCCTCCTTCACGTCGAAGGAGACGTCCTGCAGGGCCCAGAGATCCTCGTGCGGGATCCGGCCGATGTGGATCACCTTCTCCTTCAGCGACGTGTACTTCTCGTGGTAGAGCCGGAACCGCTTCGACACGCCCCGGACGTCGACCGCCACGCTCCCCATCGGTCAGAGCTCCTCGGCGAAGTTCCCGGCCAGCCGGCCGAACACCACCATCGCGAGGAAGAGGATGACGGCGGCGACCCCGAACACGGCGGCGTCGGCCCAGAGGTACGTGGTCGCGGGCCAGCTGGGAAGGATGAAGGCCTGGGCATGCTTCTTCCCTGTGGGAAGGAACGTCGTGAGTGACACCAACCCCGGGTGGTTCCACAGCACCCGTTCGAACGTCATGACGAGCGGCGTCACCGGGTTCAGGAAGTACAAGACGGTGAGGTGGTGCAAGGCGAGGAAGTTGTGCGCCGTCTCCGAGTACGAGTACACGATCGGGCAGGCCCAGAACCAGGCCGAGCCGACCAGGACTGTCACCAGGTGCTGGGTGTCGCGCAGGTAGACGTTGACGGCAGCGAACAGGATCCCGAGGGCCGAGCCGAGCACCGCGGTCGGGATGAAGGCCACGGGCAACAGCCACAAGAGCGACCAGGCCGGCGTGTTGTGCAGCAGCACCAGGAACAGCGCCATGACGATGACCTGGAAGAACAGGAAGACCCCGGCCGACCCGATGGCCGCCAGGGCGAGGATCTCCCTCGGGAAGGAGACCTTCTTCACCAACCCGGCGTTCGCCACCACCACCCCGGTGGCAGACAGGACGCCCAGCGAGAAGAAGTTCCACAACAGCAGGCCCGAGAACAGGAAGATGACGAAGTTGGGCATCCCGTTCTTCAGGAAGAACCCGAACACGACGGTGTAGACGAGCAGGTTGAGGGCCGGCGAGAGCATCGACCACAGCAGGCCCAGGAACGAGTTCTTGTACTTGACCTTGATCTCGGTCCGGACGAGGTAGACGAGCAGCTCGCGCGACTCCCAGATGGCGGCCAGCCGCTGGCCGATGGACGAGTGGGCCGAGACGACGCGGGTCGTCTTCGGCCCGCGTCCGGGCGCGACGATGTCCGGTGTCCGCAGCGCGGACGCGTTGCCTATTGTCCCCGCATCCGGCGGTTGGGCCGGAGCTTCGAGCGCCACCGTCAGCTGCCGCTTCCGGCCACCTGTGCGGCGGACCGCTCGATCACGTGGTCGATGAAGCCGTACTCACGGCCCTCCTCGGCGGTGAACCAGCGGTCCCGGTCGGAGTCGGCCTCGATGCGCTCGACCGGCTGGCCGGTGTGGAAGGCGATCCGCTCCGCCATCATCCGCTTCAGGTAGACGATCTGCTCCGCCTGGATGGCGATGTCGGCGGCCTGCCCCTGCATCGCCCCCGAGGGCTGGTGCATGAGGATGCGGGAGTGCGGCAGGGCGAAGCGCTTGCCCGGCGCGCCGGCACACAGCAGGAACTGCCCCATCGAGGCTGCGAGGCCGACACAGATGGTGCTCACGTCCGGCCGGACGTACTGCATCGTGTCGTAGATGGCCAGGCCGTCGGTGACCGAGCCTCCCGGCGAGTTGATGTACAGCGAGATGTCTCGCTCGTGGTCCTCGGCCTCGAGGAGGATCAGCTGGGCGCAGACGATGTTGGCCGTGGTCTGGTCGATCTGCGACCCGAGGAAGATGATCCGCTCCTTGAGGAGCCGCTGGTAGACCTCCGACGCCCCGGAGGCATCGGGTCCAGCAGCAACGAACGGGCTAGCGTGCATGGCACGAGGCTACCCGGCGTGGGCACCCGCCGCGGACAGCCCCGGGCACCGCTGCGGACGTGGCGGAATGGTAGACGCGCCGGGTTTAGGTCCCGGTCCCTTCGGGGGTGGAGGTTCGAGTCCTCTCGTCCGCACCACCCGGGTCCACCAGGGCCGACGGACCCGCCCCGGCGCCATCGGGCTCCCCCGATTGCCGACCCGCTCCCCGCGCCCACACCACCCGGCGTGCCGGGGCGCGCGAAATGTGGCACGCCACCACGCCGGTTGCTCCACGATGGCAGGGTGCGCCACCACCTCGTCGCCGCCCCCGACAAGTACCGGGGCACCGCCACCGCTGCCCAGGTCGCCGCCGCCATGGTGCGTGCTGCGGCTGCCGCCGGGTGGACGGCCGAAGCGGTCCCCATGGCCGACGGCGGCGAAGGCACCCTCGAGGCCCTCGGCCACCTGGGGACCGAGCACCACACCACCGTGCACGGGCCCCTCGGCGAGCCCGTCGACGCTGCCTGGCGCTTGCTCGAGGGTACGGACGCCGCCCGGCTGGGCGCTTCCGGGCGGACGGCGGTGATCGAGGCGGCACGGGCCGCCGGCCGACCACTCCTCCCACGCCCGACCGGCGACGATCCCCTGCGGGCCACCACCGCCGGCGTGGGAGAGCTGGTGCTCGCCGCCGTGGGCGCGGGTGCGGACGATGTGGTCGTGGCCGTCGGCGGCACCGCCACGACCGACGGCGGGGTGGGAGCGGTCCACGTCCTCGGCGACCGGGGTGCGCTGGGGGGGGTGCGCCTCACGGTGGCCTTTGACGTCGACATCCCGTTCGTCGAGGCAGCCCCGACGTTCGCCCCGCAGAAGGGCGCGACGCCGGCGCAGCTGGCGGTGCTCACCGAACGACTGGTCGCTCTCGCCCGGGACTATCGGGCCACCTTCGGGGTGGACATCGATGCGCTGGCGGGTGCCGGGGCCGGCGGGGGGCTCGCCGGCGGCCTCGCAGCGCTGGGCGGCCGGCTGGTGCCGGGGTTCGAGCTCGTGGCCCACGCCAACGGCTTGGGGGCGCGGCTCGACGGTGCCGACGTCGTCGCCACCGGCGAAGGACGGCTCGACTCGACCAGCTCCATCGGGAAGGTCGTCGGCGGGGTCGTCCGAGCGGCGGGGGCACGGCCGGTCGTCTGCCTCCCCGGCACGGTGGCGGCCGGCTTCGACCCTGCGGTCGGCTTCGGTCACGGCCTCGTGGTGCTCCCACTCGACGAGGCGGTCGGCGACGCCAGGGGGTGGGCCGACCCGGCGGGGGCGGTGGAGCAGGTCCTCGCTCGGTGGCTCCGGCAGTGGCCGCACGACCGACGGCCGGCGTAGCGGTGACGGCCGGCGTAGCGGTGACGGCCGGCGCTGCCTGGGGCCGCAGGGCCTGCGGCCCCGAGAACGGACCAACCCTGCGGCCTCCGGACGATGAAGAGCCGGCCCCGACAGGCCGGCTCTTCATCTCTGTGTCGCTCGTTCACCGGTGGCCCGGACAGGAGCCCACGGCGGTAATGGGGGACCGATGCCTGTTCCCGGCGCGAAACCGGATCTCCTCGGCCTCGAATGGAACGCTGGTCCCGTCCTGCCCCGGCTGACGTCCGCCGCCACAGCTGCGGCGGTGTCACCGGCCCGGCGGATCGCTCTCCTCGGTCGGGCTCGACGATCGCATCGACAAGCTCCCTTCGGTGACATGGGGCCCTGCCTGCCGGCCGGACCCTCTCTCCTTCCATTCTCCTCTTTCATCCTCCTCTCGCCAAGAGGGCTGACCAGCCAATTCGGTGACGGCTCGGCGACCGGTCGGTGGCACGCCTGACGAAGCGGTCTCCCACCGGCAACGCCGCCCTACGCTCCACGTCATGCCCCTCCCCGCTCCCCGCCCCACACGGACCTGCCTCGTGACGGGCGCCTCGTCGGGCATCGGTGCCGAGCTCGCCCGGGAGCTCGTGCGCCGGGGCCTCGGCGTCACCCTCGTTGCCCGGCGGGCCGACCGGCTGCACCGGCTCGCCGCCGAGCTGGCGTCGGACGGGGGCGCCCGGGTGGAGGTCCTCCCGGCCGACCTCTCGGACGCCGAGGAACGCGCTGCCCTCCCTGCGGCGGTCGCCGACCTCGGCCTGACGGTCGACGTGCTCGTCAACAACGCCGGGTTCAGCACCTCCGGGCCCGTCCACCGGGCGGACCGCGCCCGCGAGCTCGAGCTGGTGCGGACCGACGTCGAGGCGGTCGTCGACCTGTGCACCCTCTTCGTCGCCGGCATGACGTCACGCCGCCAGGGGGCGGTCCTCAACGTCGCGTCGACGGCCGCCTTCCTCCCGCTGCCCCGACAAGCCAGCTACGGGGCGGCAAAGGCGTTCGTGCTGTCCTACACCCACGCCCTTCGGGCCGAGGTGGCGTCCACGGGCGTGACCGTGGCCGCACTGTGCCCCGGACCGGTCGACACCGAGTTCGCTGCCGTGGCCGGGCTGGACGGCGACCAACTGGTGGGGAAGCTGCCGCGGGTCCTCTTCGTCTCGCCGGCGGCGGTGGCCCGCGCCGGCATCGATGGGCTCGCCGAGGGGCGTGCCGCCGTCATCCCGGGCGTGCTCAACCGGGCCGGCGCGGTGGCGAGCGCGCTGGCGCCGCCGTCGCTCGTGGCGAGGATCCTGCACGCCACCCGGCACGACGGCGACCGCTGACCCGTGGGCGACGGCCCCGACCCTCCGGCGACGGGCAGCGACGGCAAGAAGGAGCCGCCGCCACGGCGACGCCGGGGCATCTCCCGGGTGCGCCAGCCGAAGCCGCTGATCTCTGTCCGGTTGCCGTCGGGGCGCGGCGCCACCGAGCAGCCCAACGTCGTGAGCGACGTGGTCCCCCTCACGCCCCGCTTCTGGGCGACGCTGGTCCTCGCCGGCGTGGCCACCGGTCTGCTCGCGGACCTCATGATGTTCGTCCTCTTCAACGTCGCCCACCTCACGTACGGGCACCCCACGAGGTCGTTCCAGTACGCCGTCACCCAGGCGTCCGCCCTCCGTCGGGTGGTGGCGCTGACGGTCGCCGGGGCGGTCTGCGGCACGGCGTGGTTCGTCTGGCGGCGGCTCACCTCGACGCAACGCTCGGACACCGACGACGCCATCTGGCGGGGGACGGGCCAGCTGTCGTTCCTCCGCAGCATCGGGACGGGACTGATCTCGGAAGTCGCCGTGGGGATGGGTGCGTCGATCGGCCGAGAGAACGCCCCGAAGCTCATGGGTGGTGCCGCCGCCAGCACCCTTTCGTCGTGGCTGGGGCTCACGCCGGCGCAGCGGCGCATCCTCGTCGCCTGCGGCGCCGGCGCCGGACTGGGGGCCGTGTACAACGTGCCCCTGGGCGGCGCGGTGTTCACGGCGGAGCTGCTGCTGGGCACGTTCGCGCTGCCCGTCGTGCTCCCCGCCCTCGCCTGTTCGGCCATCGCTACGGCCACTGCGTGGGTGTACCTCCCCCGGCACACCACCTACGTCGGCGTCCCCGACTACCGGTTCACCTTGACGCTCATGGTCTGGGCCGTCCTCGCCGGGCCGGTGCTCGGCGCGCTCTCGGTGGCCTGGGTCCGCCTCGTCGGTCTCGTCTCGCACCACCGGGCGCGCGGCCGCGTCGCGCTGGTCGCTCCCGTCGTGGCGTTCGCCGCCGTGGGCATGCTGAGCGTCGGCTATCCCCAGCTGCTGGGCAACGGCAAGGGCATGGCCCAGGATGCCTTCCTCGGGATCGGGACCCTCGGGATCTTCGGTGCGCTGGCAGTCCTCAAGCCGATCGCCACCGCCCTGTGCCTGGGCAGTGGCGCCAGCGGGGGGCTGTTCACCCCCACGATGAGCACCGGTGCCGTGCTTGGGGGCTTCCTCGGGATGGCCTGGTCACTGGCGTGGCCGGGTTCGCCCGAGGGGGCGTTCGCCCTCGTGGGAGCGGCGGCCCTCATCGGTGCGTCGATGCAAGCCCCCGCCACCGGCCTCATCCTCGTGCTCGAGCTGACCCACAGCGGGTTCTCGGTCGCCGTTCCGATGATCGTGGCGACCGTCGGCGCCACCGCCGTCGCCCGGCACCTCGACGGCTACTCGATCTACTCCTCCCGCCTCCCGCCCGAGGAGCCGCCCGAGGAGCCGTCGGAGCCCACGGGGCAGCCGGCGAACGGCGAGCCCTGACGTGCCTCCCGGCGCGGCCCGAAGCCAGCCGTCACCCGACAGCCGTCACCCGCCGGCGGCCGTCCGCCCAGCCGCCAGCTTCCCCGCCAGTGCACGGAAGGCGCGGCCGCGGGCGGAGACGGCGTTCTTCTCCTCGGGCTCCAGCTCGGCGAAGGTCCGACCGTCGCCCTCGTCGGGAACGAACACGGAGTCGTAGCCGAAGCCGGCCTCGCCTCGAGCGCTCGTGCTGATATGCCCGGCGACGGTGCCCTCCGCCCGCACCTCGGATCCGTCCGGGTAGACGACCAACGCCACGGTGTGGAACGCCGCCCGGCGCGCACCGCCGCCGTCGGGCAAGGCCGCCAGCTCGCCGAGCAGCTTCACCACGTTGTCGGCATAGGTGGCGTCCTCGCCGGCGTAGCGCGCCGACCACACGCCCGGAGCGCCGCCCAGCGCCTCCACCTCGAGCCCGGAATCGTCGGCGATCGCGGGACGACCGGTCGCCTCGGCGATGGCCCGTGCCTTCAACCGCGCGTTGTCGAGGAGGGTGTCGCCGTTCTCCTCCACGTCGCCCACCTCCGGAGGTCGCGGCACCAGGCGGATGTCCTCTCCGAGGATGGCGGCGATCTCCTTCGCCTTGTGGGCGTTGGCCGTGGCGCTGACGAGCTCGAGCTCGCTGCTCATCGGGCCGCCGGCGGGCCGGCGAGGACAGCGGCCTGCGCGTCGAGGATGGCTCCGATGCCCTTCTCGGCCAGACCGAGCAGCTCGTCGAGCTCGCTCCGGGAGAACGCCATGCCCTCGGCCGTGCCCTGCACCTCGACGAACCGGCCTCCACCCGTCATGACGACGTTCATGTCGACCTCGGCCCGAGAGTCCTCGGCGTACGGCAGGTCGAGCATCGGCACGCCGTCGACGATCCCCACCGACACGGCGGCGACGGCGTCGCCGAGCGGGTGCTGCGACAGGCGTCCGCGCCCCATCAACCGCGTGAAGGCGTCGTGGAGGGCGACGTACGCCCCGCAGATCGACGCCGTGCGGGTGCCGCCGTCCGCCTGCAGCACGTCGCAGTCGACGGTCACCTGCAGCTCGCCGAGGACCACGAGGTCGCAGACGGCACGCAGCGAGCGGCCGATGAGCCGCTGGATCTCCTGCGTCCGACCGGACTGCTTGCCCTTCGCCGCCTCCCGGCTCGCCCGCTCGGCCGTCGACCCGGGCAGCATCGAGTACTCGGCCGTCACCCAACCCCGCCCGCTCCCCCGCATCCACGACGGCACCCGCTCCTCCACCGACGCCGTGCACAGCACCTTCGTCCGCCCCATCGACACCAGCACCGACCCGGGGGCGAAGACGGTGAAGTCCCGCTCGAACACGACGGGACGCAGCTCGTCCACGGCGCGGCCGTCGCTGCGCAGGGTCCGGGGATCGGGCACGTGCTCGCTGGTCACTCGACTTCCTCTCGCTCTCGTTCTCGCCCCACGGTCGGGGGTCCGGCCGGCCGACCCTAACCGCGCGTCACCACTCGAACATCACGCCGGGGGCTGCCTGGTGGACCGGCCGCCCGAAGGCGTCGTCGGCCTCGGCGGCCAGGGCGTCGGCGCCCACGCTGGGCCAGCGGTGGGTCACCACCAGCCGCCCCACGCCGGCAGCGGCCGCCATGGCCCCCGCCTGGCGACCGGAGAGGTGGCGGAACTGGCCCTCCCGGTCGCGGGTGTAGGTCGCCTCGCACAGGAACGTCCCGATCCCCGTGCCGAGTGCTTCGACCGACCAGTCGGCGCCGGTGTCCGCCGAGTAGGCCAGGGCGGCAGCCGGCGCGCCGTCGCCGCCCGCCGGGTCGACCCGGACGGCGTTGGTCGTTGGTCCGTGATCGGTGCGGGCAAACGTGAGAGCCAGGCAGCCCACCTCCACCCGGTCGCCTGCCCCGACCTCGTGCCACTCGAGCAGCCGGTCCATGCCGAAGTACGAGCGCGTGCGGGGCCCGGGCGCGGCGTAGACGGGGACGGGGCGCGTGGCCCCGGACTGGCGCAGCCACACGGCGAACGACTCCAGGTCGGTCCAGTGGTCGGGGTGCTCGTGCGACAGCACCAGGGCATCGAGCGCCGCGGGGTCCTTCACCACCTGGAGGCGGGCGAAGGTGCCGGGGCCGGCGTCCAGCCACAGGGTCGTCTCACCCCGTTCGAGGAGGTACCCGCTGGCGGCCCCGCCGGGTCCTGGGTAGCTGCCGTCGCAGCCGAGGACGGTCAGGGTGCCGGTGGCCACGTCCCCGGCGCCGCCGCGCCCCGCTTCGCTGCCGCCGCGCCCGGCCTCCATGGCCGCCCAGCTTGGCAGACGGGCGACGGGGCCCACCCGGGGCCCGGCATCGTCAGAAGTAGATGACGTCCCTGGCGCGTTCGGCGACGGCGTCGAGATCGCCGGTCCAGGCGCCCGTCGACAGGTACTTCCACCCGTCGTCGGCCGAGACGACCACGATGACCGCAGAGTCGCCCCCGGGGACCTGCTCGGCGCAGCGCACCGCGCCGGCCATGGCGGCGCCCGAGGAGATGCCGACGAAGAGCCCCACGTCGGCCAGTCGGCGCGTCCACTCGACCGAGTCGCGGGGGCGTACGACCGTCTTGCGGTCGAGCAGCGCGGCCCCGCCCAGCTCCTCGAAGATCGGGGGGATGTAGCCGTCGTCCAGGTTGCGGAGCCCGTCGACCATCTCCCCCGCCGGCGGCTCGATCGCCCACACCTGCAGCCCCGGGTTCTGCTCCTTGAGGTACCGGCCGGCACCGAGCAACGTGCCCGAGGTGCCGAGCCCGGCGACGAAGTGCGTGATCTCGGGGCAGTCGCGCCAGATCTCCGGCCCCGTCCCCTCGTAGTGCGCCTTCGGGTTGGCCGGGTTGGCGTACTGGTACAGGAACACCCAGTGGGGATGCTCGTCGGCGAGGTGGCGGGCCATGCGCACGGCGCCGTTGGACCCCTCCGAGCCGGGCGATTCGATGATCTCGGCGCCCCACAGCTCGAGGAGCTGGCGCCGCTCGACCGAGACGTTGGTGGGCAGGACCACCTTCAGGTGGTAGCCCTTCACCCGGCACACCAGGGCCAGGCCGATCCCGGTGTTGCCCGAGGTGGGCTCGATGAGGACCTGGTCGGGCTCGCCGGGCTGCAGCAGGCCGTCCTTCTCCGCCTGCTCGACGAGCGCGAGAGCCACCCGGTCCTTGACCGAGCCGCCGGGGTTGCGCCCCTCCAGCTTGACGAGGATCCGGACATCGGGATTGGGGCTGAGCTGGCTGACCTCGACCAGCGGGGTGTTGCCGATCAGGTCGAGGACGCTGTGGTAGGCGGCCATGGGCTCCCGCGCTCAGCCGCCGGCCACAGCCGGCAGCAGGGACACCTCGTCACCCTCCTTGACCGGGGTGTCGAGGGCGGACAGGTACCGCACGTCGTCGTCGTTGACGTAGACGTTCACGAAGCGGTGCAAGACCCCGTCCTCGGTGAGGAGCTGGCCGGCCATGCCGGGGTACTCGGCCACCAGCGTGCGCAGGATGTCGCCGATGGTCGACCCTTCCACGGTCACGATGGCCTGCCCTCCGGCCTGAGAACGCAGGACGGTCGGCAGGCGGACGTCGACGGCCACAAGTACCTCCCAGATCGAACCCGACCCGACCGCGCCGGCGGGCCCAAAGTTGACTGTTCTGGTCCAGATTCTACCCGGACTGGGCGCAGAACCTCGCGGCCGGGCTCTCAGGGGAGGTCGGGGGTGTCCTGGGCGGGTCGGGCGGGTCGGGCGGCGCCGGCCTACGGTCGGGCGGCGCCAGCCGCCACCAGCTCGATCGGCTCCTCGATGATCTCCCCATCCGAGATCCGGTAGCTCCGGACGGCCGGGTGGGTGTCTCGCAGCGACACCAGCACGTAGTGCCAGGAGGGATCCGGTGCCTGCGCCACGTCGGTCGGCGACGGGTAGGCGTCGGTGTGGGTGTGCGAGTGGAACACCCCGATCAGGGCGTCGCCGTGGGCCTCGGCGTCCCTGTCCGCCTTCAAGAGGTCCCGCGAGTCGACCGTGTAGACGCGGGCCGACGCCGCGGCGTTCCTGGTCGGGTAGCAGCGGGCCACGTTGCCCCCGTCGTCGCCGGCCAGCAGCCCGCACGCCTCGTCGGGGAGCCCGCTCAGGCAGTGGGCGACCATCTCGTCGTACAAGGGTGCCGGTAGTCGGAGCACGGCGCTGGAGCGTAACCCGTCGAAGCACCCCTCGGGGCGGCCGGTAGCCTCTCGGTGGTGGCGAGGGCGAAGAAGACGGTGGCCAAGCGGGCCGCGGCCCGTGAGGCGGCGGCGCGCGGGGGCGATCGAACGGTGGCCACCAACCGGAGGGCCCGCCACGACTACGACATCCTCGAGACCTACGAGTGCGGGATCGTCCTCCACGGGGGCGAAGTGAAGTCGCTCCGGGAGGGCAAGGCGCAATTGGCCGACGCCTATGCCCGCGTGGACGCCGGCGAGCTGTGGCTGTTCGGCGTGCACATTCCCCCGTGGCAGTACGCCACCGGCTTCGGTGTCCACGACCCCGACCGCAAGCGCAAGCTCCTCCTCCACCGCAAGGAGATCGACGAGCTCATGGGGCTGAGCCAGCAGCAAGCCCTGACCCTCGTGCCCCTGTCGCTGTACTTCCGCGACGGCAAGGCCAAGGTGCAGCTGGCCCTGGCGCGTGGGCGCAAGCTGCACGACAAGCGTCAGGCGATCCTGACCCGGGAGGCCGACCGCGAGGCCTCGCGTGCCGCCCGGAACGCCGAGCGATGGGGGGCGGCGGGTTGATCTGAGGGCCCGGTAGACTGGCGGGGTCGCCCACCGGGCGGCCGGGCGGTTCGCCGCCCGTGGCTACAGCCTGGGGGTGAATGGTCTCGACTCCGGTCGTCGAGGTGGGAGAAGCGAGCCGTGGTCTCCGGAGCCACGTTAAAGAGCCGGAACCAAAAACAAACGCCGAGCCTCAGCTCGCGCTCGCTGCTTAATCAGTAGCGCGTCCGTCCAGTCTCAGCCCTACGGGCTGGTAACGGGCGTCATCCAGTAGGGCTCACCCGAGCGGTCGCTCCGACCGGCCGCCGGGGACATCTCGTCGGATACGGGGTGCCGTCGCCGCCGGCAGCAGCGGTGCCCCCGACAATCTCCTGTCGGCTGCGCTCGGAGAAGGCCTACTGAGAAGCCGGAGGACGCGGGTTCGATTCCCGCCACCTCCACTCGGGCGTGTTCGCATCAGCGGGCACGCTGTGTTCGTAAGACGCGCCTTCTTGGGGCGGGCAGGGCCCCGAGAGGGGTCCAACTCAGAAGTTGATGGTGCCTCGCGGCGGGCGGCGCTCGTGAACGCTCGAGAAGGCCCGATCGCGGCGCCACTGAGCCTGGCGCTGGCGCGCTGACGCCGCCCCGGAGGGCGGTTCGTCGATGGGCTTGAGGGCGCCCGGCTACGCCGCGGGCCTGGCAGGCGGGCCAGCGCCCGCCGGGGGACCGAGGTCGGAGAAGCGCTTCGCTCGGTTTTGCCTCGGAGCCCGCTGCTTCTCGATCGGGGCCAGCGCGTCGGGATGCGAGGGGTCCAAGAGCCGCTGCTCGCGCAACCACTGGTGGATGCGGTGGCGGTTGTAGCCGACGAGGCTGAAGGTGACGAACAGCTGGAGGCGGCCGCTGTCGAGCATGCGGGTGAAGCCGCGCCCGATGTCGGTGAGCGCTCCGGCGGCACCGTGGAAGAACGAGTTGGCGGTCTCGGCGAGCTGGCGCTTGCCCTCTGCGATGGTCCATGCCGTCGTCCCGTAGAGGCACGGCTGGTACAAGGGGAGCTCGCCAGCACCCGCCGTCACCGTCGAGAGGTCCGCATCCTCTGGGAGGTCGACGAGGGGGGTCCTCCGATTCTTGCGCATGGAGGCCGGTACCCGGCGGCTGCGCAGCGTGCCGTTCTTGACCGGGTGCTTCCAGCGGGTGACGCCGTCCTCGCCCGGGGCCTTGAGGCGCCCGTAGCGGTACGCCGCGCGCTGGTCGAACCTCGCCATGTAGGGGAGCTTCTCCTCCCAGGTCGCGCCCAGAGGCGGCATCGGCGGCTCCACCAGGTCGTCGGGGAGGGAGTCGCAGAAGACGTGCCCATCGATGAGGCGGGCCGGTCCGATCCCGGGCTTCTC
>DAHUZJ010000070.1 GCA_027306585.1 Acidimicrobiaceae bacterium
CGGCCGCCACCTGGCGCTCGTGGCGCACGAGCACCTTGGCCAGCTGATCGGCCAAGAAGGCGGGCACGCCGTCCACGTCGAACGTCAACAGCTCGGCGTCGATCGCCTCGACCGCCCGGCGCAGGGCAAGGGCCCGGGGAAGGGACCGAGCAGTTCCCGGAGCGAGGTCCGCGGGAACGGCCCGAGCAGTTCCCGGGGCGAGGTCCGCGGCGAGGGCCCCCTCGCCTGCGGGGTCCCGGTGGAGGTCGGTGACGGCCATGTCCACAGGTTGCACGAGGGTTGTGACGCCGCAGAGAGCCTTCGGGAACCGAGAGGAAGGAAGAGGAGCGGGATGGACGAGACGGAAGAAGGGCTGCCGGCAAGGGGACCGGCAGGCCCCAGGTGAGCGACTTGCTCGGCCCGGCTCCGGCCGGTCGCGCTGCTCAAGTTCAGGCCCCGGCTCCGGCCCCGACCCCGGCCCCGACCCCGGCCCCGACCCCGGCTCCGGCCGCGGCGCCGGCTCAGGCGCCGGCTCAGGCCGCGGCCACCGCCCCCACCCGCGTGCCCGGGGTGAACACGGCGGGCGCCGAGTCGAGCCCCGTCTGATTGCCGTGGTCGCCGTACCGTACGACCTCGTCGGCCAGCACGCGGTAGTCGGGCATCCGGGTCATCACCTGGCGCATCATCGCCTGGAACATCGCCTTGGCCAGGTGGGCACCGACGCAGCGGTGGAACCCGAGGCCGAAGGAGAGATGGCGGTTCTTCTCGCGGTCGAGGATGACCTCGTCCGGGCGGTCGAAGACCGACTCGTCGAAGTTGGCTGCGACCCACGGGATGAGCACCCGCTCGCCACGCGACATCGGGCACTCACCAACCTCGGTCGGCTCCATCACCGTGCGGGCCATCGATTGTGACGGTGCAAACACTCGCAAGAACTCGTCCGTGGCCGGCCCCAGCAGCTCCGGTTCATCGATGAGTCGCCGGCGCATGTCGGGATGGCCGGAGAGGTAGACGAGCGTCTGCCCGGTGAGCGAGGTCGTGGTGTCCATTCCTCCGCCGACGATCAACTTGGCCACCGACAGGACCACCTCGTCGCTGAGCGGCTCACCGTCGATCTCCAGGCGGCAGAAGGCGCTCAGCACATCGCCCGCTGTGTGCTGGCGGACGTGGTGGATGCGCTCGAGCAGTCGCTCGCTCACCCACTCCATCTCCTTGACGCCACGGGCGGCCCGCTCGGTGCCGACCGCCGAGGAGAACACGTCGTGCACGGCAGCCTGGAACCGCTTGGCATGGTGCTCGGGCAGCCCGAGGAGGTGCACGGTGACGAGCGCCGGGACTGGCCCGGTGAGCTCCTCGATGAGGTCGCATCGGCCGCGCTCGATGAAGGCGTCGATCGTCCGGGTGACGAAGGCGTCGATGGTCGGCTTCAAGCGCTCGACGGCTGTGGGCGAGAACAGCTGGTTCATGAGGCGCCGGTAGTCCATGTGCTCCGGCGGGTCCATCTCGATGGGGATCGACGTGTCGGTGGTCCACGCCGGGATGACGATGCCGCCCCGCCCCTCACCATCGCGGCCCGAGGAGAAGATGGCGTCCTTACGGGCCACGTTGGCGATGTCCTGGTACCGGCTGAGGACCCAGAACCCGCCATAGGACTCGGACCAGCCGACCGGGCACTCCTGGCGCAGCCGGCGGTAGGTCTCGTTGGCCGGGAAGTCCGGCGCATGGTGGTCGAAGTCGATCACCGGCCGCTCGTCGGACATTTCACCCTCCCTCGAACGCTCTCCGCTGAGAGTCCCGCACCCACCCGGGCGGAACGCATCATGAGATCATATCCCGCAACCCGGGACGCTGTCCCGTGCCACCGCCGCCAGCCGGCCATCGGCCGACCATCGGCCGGCCGCCGCGGCCGACTGCTCCGGCCAGCCGCCTCGGCCGACTGCTCCAGCTGGCCGCCCGGCCCGGCCCAGCCACCCCGCCGCTCACCGCCGCTCACCGCGGCTCACCGCGGCTCACCGCCGCTCACCACGGCAAGGGCGCCGGGTCGACGAACCGGTCGAGCAGGTTCCTCGTGATCCTCGCCACCCCCGCATCGACCCGCAACGCCCCCGCCCAGGCGATCGACCCGGAGGCGAAGACGGCACCCCCACCGGGCTTCACGTGGTACACGACGTCGGCCCGCACGTCGGGGTCGAGCCGCGCGCTCGTCCCTGGCACGGTGAAGAGGACCTCCTCGACGCAGTGTTGGTAGCCCTCGGTCAGGCCCTCGCTGGTCGCCAGCAGCAGGGCATCCCGGGGCGTGCCGAGCCGGCCGTCGTAGCGATCGAGCTCCTGCCCCACTGCACCGCCACCGATCTCGCCCTGCGTGCCGAAGACGTCGCCGTCGACGCCGTCGAAGAGGAACGCGACCCGCTCGTCGTAGCTGTCGGGCTGGCGCCGAAACCACCCGCAGCGGTCGAAGCCCTGCGCGGCGTACCCGACGCCGGTCAACCGCTGGGGCGGCCGCCCGAGGTGGCGCCACAGGCCGCCGCGCTCGCCGGAGAACCCCAGGTGGCCCTCGCCCGGGGCGGACTCCCACGCTCGGGAGCCGGACTGGCCGCGCCGCAGCTCCATGAGCCACGGGCGCTCCGTGTCGAAGGCGACCCGCCAGTAGTAGCCGTTGGCGCCGAGGTGGCAGAGGCGGCCGCCGGCGGCGAGGTGCTCCTCGAGGCCGTCGAGCATGGCGGTGGAGTAGTACTCGGGATGCGTCCCCGAGAGGACCGCCCGGTAGGGAGCGAGAAGGCCGGCGCCCTCCCGATGCAGGTCCTCGTCGGTCGCCAGGTCGTACGCGATCCCCTCGTCGACCAGCCAATCGAGCAGCACCAGGTCTGCCGGCAGCTGCCACGGACCCACGTGATAACGATGGGCTGGCCGCATGTTGACCAGCGGACGTCGGGCCGACGAGAGGGCGACCCCGCTGCCGTCGGCGTGGGAGTCGTAGCACGAGAGACCCCACTCGCGATGCTCGTCGAGCAACAGGTCGTCGTCGTAGACGACGGGGGTGCGGCTGGCCGTCGCCTCAGAGAAGGCGCCGTCGGTGGCCGGGTGGTCGTTGGCGTACGCCAGGTAGCTGGCGGTCGGAGCGAGGAAGAGGAGCGGCGCCGCAGGCGACCGTCCCGACGCCGACACGAAGAAGACGATGCGGTCGGCGAGGAGCGGCTCCCCGCCGGCCTCGCCGGCCCCGCCGCCGGCCGAGGCGTCCAACCGCACGGCGTACGCCCCGCTCGGCAGGTCGTCGTCCAGCGCTACCTCGAGCGTCGGCGACCACCGACAGTCGTCGAGGTCGTCGCTGTGGAAGTGGATGGCGCCATACTCCGCCGGCGCCTGCCGGAAGTCCTGCTCGGCCCCGGTCCAGCCCGACGCCGTCGCCGCCTCGGCCGGGGCGTTCCACAGCAGGCCGTCGCAGGCCGCCGAGCCGAGGCCCGGCACGGTCGCGCCGCGCACCCCGCCGGACGTGAGGCGCCGGGCGAAGTCCCAGCCGGCCAGGCACCGGTCGACGCCGCCCGACCCATCGGCCCAACGACCGCCGCCCCCCTGCCCACCGTCGACGAGCGCCGACACGAGCTCGTCGTCCAGCCCGCCCGACAGCACCTGCGGCAGCTCCAGCCGCCCGTCGAAGCAGTCCCGGTACCTGGCGTACGGAGCCGGGGCGGACCGGCCGGACGGGTCGTCCGGCGCCGCCATCGGCGCGCCAGCCGACCCGACGGTGACGGCCGGCACCGCCCGAGCGGCCACCACGAAGGGGGCGTCGAGCAGGCCGGCGATCGGCAGCGGCTCGTCCAGCGCCGCCTCGCATGCCCTGATCGTCACGTCGACGGCGACCCGCCACGACGGCGTGAACGGCAGCGGCCGGACGACCAGCCGCAGGCCCGCCTGCGGGTCGAACCCGGCGGCGACGAGGTACCACGCCCCCTCGACCAGGGCGTCGGCGGCGGCCACCTCCCGTGAGACCGTCCCGCCCCGGGCGTGCGCCACCGGCCGGCCGGCGGCATCGAGCCCGAGGGACCAGGCGACGTCGGGCGCCGACTGGCCGAGCAGCGCCTGCGGCGATCCGAGCCGGCTCGGGCTCACCCGCACGGCAGCCACGAACGGGCCCGGCTCCCAGGGCTGCTGGCCGCCGGGGGCCACGAGGAAGGAGCCCGTCTGCGTTGCCTGGGGGCCGACCGTCACCGTGCCGAGCGGGCGGACCACCTCCTCGCCGTCGCGGCCCCCCGAACGGCCGGCCCCGAGCCGCACCAGGGTCGCCTCGGCGCGGCGGCTCACGTCGGCGGCCGCCATGACGGCGAGCCGCTCCCCCGGGTGGGCCGTGAGCGCGGCGGCGTACCCCGTGACGAAGGGGCGGCCCGGCGCCGGCCCCGGCGGCACGCCGGCGCCGGTCGCGTCAGCCATCGTGTGCCGCGGCGGTCGAGCCGCCGCGCCCCCGGCCGTCGCCACCCAGCTCGGCCACCCGATCGAGGAACGCCGCGTGAAGGGCGTCGTGCTCCGTGGCGAACCCCTCCCCCGCCGCCGGCTCGTGGGGCACGCCAGGGCGCCCGGACAGTCGCAGCAGCGAGAACGGCAGTGGCCCGGGGCCGGCGCTGGCGTCATCGGGCCGGCGGGCGTGCACCACGAGCTTGCCGTCGGTCGGCGCCTGGCGGAAGTAGGCGAGCACCCAGGCGAGGGCCGGCGAGTGCCGGCCGACCGGCTGGCGGCGATGCTCCTCCACGAGCTCGGGGGTCACCAGCTCGGCGAGCCCGCGCTCGATCTCCCGGCGCCGGGCGGCCACCGCCTCGGCGGTGCGGTCACGCAGCCGTGGGCCACCGACGGCGCGCGGCCCGGGCGGGGCCGGGGACGGCGGGGCCGGCTGCGACGGCGGCGGGGCCGGCTGCGACGGCGGCGGCGGGGGCGGAGCACTCATCGGCAGAGCCTCCCAGCGGGAGGGCATCGGCGCACGCGCGGCGGCCGGTCAGGACAAGGAGCTGACGGCCCCCCGCCAGGGGACGGGCGCGACGTGGGCGCCGCCGGCCACGGTTGCCACGGGCTCGAACCGGCGGACCGGCATCGAGCCGCCGGCGGCGTCGGGGAGGACGTCCTCGGCCTCGAGCTGCCGGAACACCGTGACGTTGGCGGGGCCGCCCACCTCCAGCCGGCCGAAGCCCTCGTCCCACAGCCCCAGCAGCCGCGCCGGGGCGGCCGTCGCCCGCTCCAAGACGTCGTCGAACGTCATGCCCAGGGCCACCAGCTTGGACATGGTCGTCATGAGGTCGAACACCGGGCCGTTCCAGTTCCGGTAGCTGGTGTCCGAGCACACGACGTCCGGGAAGAAGCCCTGCTCGATGGCGGGCTTGGCCACGGCGTAGCTGAAGTTGCTCTTGCCGTGGGCCGACTCGAAGAGCACGCCGCGGGCGCGGGCGGCGTGCACGCACTCTCGGACGGTGCCGTCCTCGCCGAGGATGCCCTCCTCCTTGCCCGTGTAGCAGTGGGCCACGATGTCGCCGGGGCGCAGGCGCTCGAGGATGGCGTCGAGGGAGACGGGCGTCTCGCCGATGTGGACGATGAGGGGCAGGCCGCCCTCCTCGCCGGTGGCCACCGCCCGCTCGAGCAGCTCGGTGGCCGGGCCGGGCTCCGTGCCGACCACGTCGGTCGACATGCGGATCTTGAACCCGCGCACGACCTCGGGGTGCTCCTTGGCCACCTCGAGCGCGTCCTCGGGGACGAGCGTCCGCGGGTTGATCAGCTCCCCAAAACGAAAGTCGATCAGTCCCAGCACCGAGATGTTGAGGAAGCTCAGCACGCGGGTCCGGTTCGGTTCGACCACGAGGCGGAGGAAGGCGTTGAACGTCGACGCGCCGGCGGTGCCGGCGTCGGCGGCGGCCACCACGCCTCGCTGGAGGTGGGCCTCGTCCACGGGCGCGCCCACCTTCGACACGTCCCGGAAGATGTGGGTGTGGGCGTCGACGAGGCCCGGGACCACATAGGCCCCGGTGCAGTCGACGGTCTCGGACGCCGAGGACGACAGCCCCTCGCCGATCGCCGCCACCTTGCCGCCCGACACGGCCAGGTCGGCCACCTCCCGCCACCCGCCGGCCGGGTCGACGACCGTGCCGCCGGCGAGTACGAGATCGTGTTGCTCCTGCATGTGTCCCCTATCCTGGTTGTCCAACCCGGCCGTCCACGACCGGGCTCCTCAAGGCCGGCAACCCGGCGACCTCCACCTCCACGGCGTCGCCGCCGCCGAGGTACGTCCTCGTCTCGTCGCCGGTCCCCGCCGGCGTGCCGGTGAGCACCACGTCGCCCGGGCGCAGCAGCACGTGCTGCGACAGCAGTGCCAGCAGCTCCTCCACCGGGTAGATGAGCCCGGCGCCCGTGTCCGACTGGCGGACGTCGCCGTTGACCCGGGTGGTCAGCGTGAGGGCGTCGAAGCCGCCCGCGGTCCCGGGGTCGAGCACGGCCGAGCCCAGCTGGCCGAAGCCCGGGTAGCTCTTGGCGAGCGACGGGTTCCCCGTGGCCCGCATCACGTCGCGCGCCGTCACGTCGTTGGCGGCGGCGACCGCACCCACGGCCGAGGCCGCCTCGTCCGGGCCGGCCTCGAACAGCGGGGACGACAGGATCACGGCGATCTCGCCCTCGTAGTCCACGCAGTCGGGGGCCGAGGCCGGGATGCGGATGGCCCCGCCCGGTGCCACCGCGGCCGACGCCGCCTTCGAGAAGAGGGTCGGCCGCTCGGGAAGGCTCCGCCCGGTGGCCTCCTGCTTGGACCGGTAGTTGAGGCCGATGCCCCAGGTGGCCGCCGACGGGCGCACCACCGGAGCGAGCCTCGCACCCTCCAGCGGCAGGCGGTCGACGACCGCCGCGCCCTCGAGGTCGGCGAGCCGCCCACCCTCGGCGAGGAAGTCGGCGAGGCACATCGGGGCGTCGAGGACGGCGACACCGCCGTCCTCCAAGCGGCCGATACCGCGCTCGAGCGCGAGGTACCGCACGTCAGGCCTGGGGCACGGCGGCGCCCGCGTCGCCCATCCAGGCGACGAGGTGGGCGTAGTCAGGGCGGGCCGGGGCGAAGACGTCCAGGTTCTCGATCGGCTCGTCGCCGTTGGGCTCGATGAAGTGCGGCACGCCGGCCGGGATGAGCATGACGGCACCGGGGCCCACCTCGTGGCCCACGTCGCCGATGTGGTACACGGCCTGGCCCGAGAGGATGAAGGCCAGCTGGTCGACGGTCTCGTGCACGTGGGGTGCCGCCTCCATCTCGGGCTCGATCGTGTTGAGCACGCAGATGACGTCCTTGGTGCCGATGGCTCGACGGCTGACGCCGGCGCGCACGACCTCAGTCGGGAGGGCGTCCCACGTCGTCACGACCTCGCGCTGGCTTGCCACTGACGTCCTCCCGTCGCCCCCCGGCCCCGAGGTGCGGGGCCGCCCGACCCGGATGTGGGGCCTCCGCATCTCATTATGCGGAACTCTCTCTTGCATAGCAAGTCATCGGTGCGGTTGCGAGGGGGTCGTCCGGGACCCCGCCGGGCCGGCGCTCCAGCCCACGACGACGGCCGCGTAGGCCCGCACCCAGGCCAGGAGGCCTTCCAGCGAGAGCGACTCCCGCCCGAGGGGGCCGGGCAGCGGCACGGGGCCGAGGCGGGCGGTCGCCACGCCGGCGTGGCGCAGCAGCACCCCGTCGGTCGAGCCGGTCCACCCGGTCACCGCCGGCGGTGGCGCGCCGTGGGCGTCCGCGTAGGCCTCGCGGGCCAGGACCACGACGGGGCTGTCCGACGCCGTGCCGGCCGCAGCCGTCCCGTCGACCAGCCGGGCCCGCACCCGCAAGCGCCGGTGCCCGGCGGCGGCGAGCGAGGCCGCCACCGCCGACTCGAGGCCCGCGGGAAGGTCGTGCGGGTCGTCGCCCGGGGCCAGCACGGCGTAGACGTGCAACTGGAGGAGGCCGCCCACGAGGTCCGCCTTGTACGGCAGCCCGGCGGCCAGGGACCCGAGGGCGGCCTCCCGGCCGGCCTGCGAGGCGCCGGCCAGGGGGCGGGCGAGGAAGCTGCGCCGCCAGCGCTCGACCCCCTCGACGGCCGCGCCCACCGCCGCCGGCACCCCGCCGGTCGCCTGGGCGGTGCGGGTCATCGCCAGGCCGGGCGGGCCGGTCACCTCCACCGTGACGTAGGCGGCCCCGGGCTCCTCGTAGAGGACGCCCGGCGGGCCGCACTTGGCCACGACGGCGGCCGCCGGCCGCTGCGGACCGGCGTGGCGGGCGAGGTAACGACGGACCCCTTCCCCCGCGCCCGACGCCGGCGCTCCGGCGGGGAGGGGGGTGCCGGGCGGCGCGGCCCGGTGCGTCCCGCCGGCGGCCAGCAGCAGCGTCGCCCGGGGGGCGGCGCCGGCACCGGCACCTGCACCGGCGCCGGCACCGGCACCTGCACCGGCACCTGCACCGGCGCCTGCCAGCGCCCGAACGGCCAGCAGGTAGCCGAGGAGGGCGGCGACGGCCGGCCCCTTGGCCACGCCGAGGCCGGGGCCCGTGAGGGTGTCGCCCCGGCGCTGGAAGGTCCGGGGGACCGGCCCGGGGACCGCCGCCCGGTCGAGCACCCGGTTGCCGCTCAGCGTGGTGTCGAGGTGGCCGTAGACGACGAGGTGCCCGGGCACCGGATCACCGAGCACCAGGTTCGCCCGGCCGGCGGCGAAGCGGTCGACGTCGCAGTGCACGGCGGGGTCGTGGCGGCGCACCCACGTCGCCAGCCGCTCGGCCAGTGCCCGCTCCGCGCCGCTGGGGCTGGGGACGCCGACGGCGAGCGCCAGGAGCTCGAGCAGCTCGGCCTCGTCGGGAGCGGCGACCCGCACGTCACCGGCAGCGGCCGGCGGCCCGGTCGGGCCAACGGCCCGGCTCCCCGCCGCACCCCCCGACCGGCTCCCCGCCGCACCCCCCGACCGGCTCCCCGCCGCACCCCCCGGCGGGCGAGCGTTCGGGCTAACGGAGCCCCCAGTCGTCGGCGGCCGCCCGCCACACGTCGATGTTGCGGGGGTCGGCCGACATGCGCCGGGGGACGTGGGTCTCGTGCTGCTCGGGGGTGAGCACGATGTGGCCGTCGCACAGCTCGACCAGGGGGCCGAAACGCGGGACGTCCATGTAGAAGGCAATCGAGCCCGAGGCCGAGTGGTTGACGAGCCCCGGGCCGGTCGGGATGCCCTTGTAGCGAGCCTTGGCGAACCCGCGCATCACGTGGTCGAAGCTCTTCATCATGAACGCCACGTGGGCCAGCTCCACGGTCTCCGCCCTGCGCATGGCGATGGAGTGGTGGTAGCGGTCCTCGCCCCGGAGGAAGGCGCTCTGGAAGGCGATGAAGTCGGAGGGGAGGAACCCGAGGACCTCGGTGTAGAAGGAGAGGGACTCGTCGAAGTGGGGCGTGGCGAGGAACGGGTGCACCACGTCGAGCGGCCGGATCTCCACGTGCGGGGGCTCGGCGAACACCTGGTACTCGTGCACCAGCTCGAGCGTGAAGCCGTTGGGGTCCACCGTCGAGAACCCGTCCGTCACGTACTGCTTCATCCGGTCGTCGATCGGGCCGACCGGCGCGCCCGACGCCTGGACGCGCTCCTTCAGGTCGTCGAGGACCGCCTGCGTGCCGCTGGAGAAGCCGAGGGCCAACACCTTCATGGCGTCGAGCGACGGGTTCTCCCGCAGCTCCACGCAGTGGTGCTCGATGTCGGCCCGCAGGGTCACCAGACCGGGCTC
>DAHUZJ010000089.1 GCA_027306585.1 Acidimicrobiaceae bacterium
TGCCCACCGGCGGCGGCTACTGGCTCGTGGCCAAGGACGGCGGGACCTTCGCCTTCGGGTCGACCGACTTCTGGGGCTCGATGGGTGGCGTGCCGCTCAACCAGCCGGTGGTCGCCATGACGGCCGACTGAGCCGGGCGGCCGGGCGGCTGGGCGCGACGGGCGTCGGGTCGTTGCCGGGTAGGGTCCTGCGCATCGATGGCCTGAGCGAGGAGGTCGCGAGCATGGACGATCGGGAGATCGTCGCCCACATCGGCGAGCTGGCCGAGGAAGAGCGACGGCTCGAAGAGGCGCACCTCGGGGAGGGTCTCTCGGACGCCGAGCGGGAGCGCCTGGATGGGCTCCAGGAGACGCTCGACCGTCTGTGGGACCTCCTCCGCCAACGGCGGGCGCTGCGCAGCGCCGGCCGCGACCCCGAGGACGCGGTGGAGCGCCCCTCCGACACGGTGGAACGCTACCTGCAGTAGGCAGCGCCTGACGACGGCGCTGGGCGCGTCCGGAGGATGTGGAGGAGGGCGCTGCTACCGTGGCCGGAGCAGGACCTTCCGCCACGTCACCGACCCCGCAAGGAGGAACGATGGCCCAGAGCGCCGGGCTCCACGAGCCGTCCGACCGGCTGTCTCCTGAGACGATCGACCGCCACCGGGCGATCACTTCGCTCCAAGAGGAGCTCGAGGCCGTCGACTGGTACGACCAACGAGTGGACGCCACCGACGATCCGTCGCTGAAGGCGGTCCTCGCCCACAACCGGGACGAGGAGAAGGAGCACGCGGCGATGACGCTCGAGTGGCTGCGCCGACGGGACCCGGTGCTCGACCGCCACCTGCGCACGTACCTGTTCACCGACGCCCCCATCACCGAGATCGAGGAGGAGGCCGTGGCGGGAGACGGCGGCGGCGAGGGAGGGGGCCAGGGGTCCCTGGGCATGGGCGGACTACGAGGAACAGGGCGATGAACCACCTCCTGCGCGGCCATGCCCCGGTCACGGACGAGGGATGGGCCGTCATCGACGACGAGGCGCACCAGCGGTTGGCGCCTGCACTGGCGGCACGCAAGCTCGTGGACTTCGAGGGGCCGCGAGGGTGGGAGCACTCGGCCACGTCCCTTGGCCGCACCGCCGAGATACCCGGTCCCGAAGGGCTGCGGGCACGCCAGCGGCGGGTGCTGCCCGTGGTCGAGCTGCGGGCGCCGTTCGCCGTGTCCCGCGAGGAGCTCCGCGATGCTGCCCGCGGGGCGCGCGACATCGACTTCTCCGGGCTCGACGAGGCGGTGCGCCGCATGGCCCGAGCCGAGAACGTCGCTGTCTTCCACGGGTGGCGGGAGGCGGCCATCGTGGGCATCGGGGACGCCACGCCCCACACCGCCCGCCCGCTGGGCGACTCCTACGCCGAGTACCCGTCACTCGTGGCCCAGGCGGTGGAGACGCTGCTGTCCGCCGGGGTGAGCGGCCCCTACGGGTTGGCGCTCGGCCCCGACGGCTACACGGGTGTGGTGGAGACCACCGAGCACGGCGGCCTGGTCGTCTTCGACCACCTCCGTGCCATCCTGGGCGGCCCGATCGTGTGGGCGCCCGGGGTCCAAGGGGCGGTGGTGGTGAGCCTGCGCGGCGGTGACTTCGTCCTCGAGGTCGGCGAGGACCTGTCGATCGGCTACGAGCACCACGACGCCCAGTCGGTGCACCTCTACTTGGAGGAGAGCTTCTCCTTCCGAGCCGTGTCCCCCGACGCCGCGGTGGCACTCTCCGCCTGACCACCCGCTACCGACCACCGGCCACCGGCCGTTGCGAACCCCCGCCGGTCCCGTCGGGGCCGCCCGCAGCAACCCGGTAGCCGGCCTGCTCGCGGGGGGTCGCTCCCGCCCACAGGGACTCGGGGCCCTCTGCCGATGGGCCGAAAGTCCCTGGGCGGCCGATCCTCCGAATGTGAACCTGTCTGCGAGCCACCCGCTCGAGACGAGCGTCACCCAGGAAAGGGAGGGTTCCTCCGATGACCGCCATCTTCGCCGTGGATCTGAACTCGCCAGGTTCCTTCGTCCACTGGAACATCTTCACAGTCTCGGTCTCGAACCTCGTCCTCGTCGCGGTCATGGTGGTCATCTTCGGCACCGCCCTTCTGCTGCCGTTCCCGGGCGCGCCGCGCCCGGGGAGCTTGCGGGCACCGGCCGTGCCGTCGGAGCCGGAGGCCGAGGACCGTTCGGACGGCGGCGCGCACGAGGGGGCTGCACCGCTGCGCGCCATGAGCACCACGACCACCACGACCACGGTGGGCGGGGCCGACGGGGCGCCGGCGGGTGGGGCGGGCGAGGACGAGCGCCTGTGGACGGCTCGGCTCCGGCGCTTCGGCCTGCGGTGGCTCCCGCCGGGGAAGCTGCTGCCCGACAGCCAACCCGCCTACGTGGCGTCGTGGGTCTACGTGTTCGGTGTGGCCACCCTGGCGGCCCTGGGGGTGGCGATCGTGTCCGGCTTCGCCCTCGCGCTCGGCGGCCCCGACTGGTGGCACTTCGACACGGTCGGGCACTTCTTCAACTCGCTCCATTTGTGGAGCGTCGAGATGTTCATGGCCTTCATGGTCATCCACCTCTGGGGAAAGTTCTGGATGGCGGCTTGGCGGGGCCGGCGCCGGGCCACGTGGATCACGGGCGTCGTCGCCTTCGTGGCGTCGGTCGTGGAGTGCTTCACCGGCTACCTGTCCCAGCAGAACTTCGACTCCCAGTGGATCTCGACCAACGGCAAGGACGCCGTGAACGCCACCGGGCTCGGCTCGTTCTTCAACCTCATGAACTTCGGCCAGATGCTGATGTGGCACATCGTCCTGGTCCCGCTGGTGCTGGTGGCGATCGTCGGCGCCCACGTCCTGCTCGTGCGGGTGCGCGGGGTGTCCCACCCGCTGCCCGAGCACCGGGCCAGCGGACGCGCCGCCCGGCAGGCCGCGGCCCGGGCCGACGCCGCCGAGTGGCGTGGGCCGACCCGGCGCTACGACATCCTCAAGGAGGGCACGATCGCGGGCCTCGTCGTGCTCGTCCTCGTGGTGGCGATGGCTTGGGTCCTGTCGTCGCCGAACGAGCCGCCAGTGACCGTCCAGAGCTGGGCCAAGGTGGCACCGGCCGACTTCATGGCCACCACCGCCACCGAGCTGGCCGGGACGAGCGAGACGGCCACGTACGGACCGCCCTACACCCGCCACACGACATCGGACGACAGCCAGCGGATCGGTATCTCCTGGCAGTTGCTGGCCGGCGTGCGCCAGCCGATCGATGCGGCGCGGACATTCGTGCTCTCGCCGCTGTCCAAGCTGGCCCCCAACGACCCCGTGGTGAAGCACGCGCTCGCCGCCTACGACAGCGCCTCGTCCGCCACGCAGAAGGCGTGGGCCAACGCGTACCTGAAGGCCGTCACCAAGGTGAAGTTCGTGGGCGGCGCGCCGGTGGTCCCCCCGACGGCCGACGGGCCGGTCCCGGCGATGGTGCGGGGCGAGCTGACCGTGGCCCAGTCGGGTGGGCTCGATGCCGACCTGCTGGCGCAGCAGCCCTTCTACGGCACGAACTACACCAAGCCGCTGCTGTTCATCGAGGACGGGAACTACTTCTCGTCCCGGGCCCAGGCCGAGCACCTCACCGGCTCGCAGTGGGGCGTCATGAACGAGACGGGCAGCTACCCCGGCCAGCCCTGGCTGTGGCTGTACACGCTCTGGTACCAGCTGCCGGGCTTCCGCAGCTCGCCCAACGTGGACCTGATCGCCATCTACCTGACCGGGGCGGCCACGATCCTGCTCCTCCTCGTGCCGTTCATCCCCGGGGTGCGCGACATCCCGCGGTTCGTGCCCATCCACCGGCTCGTGTGGCGATCCTGGAACGAGGCGACCGGTGGCGGCACCTCGCCGGGTCCCGAGGGCGGCACCGGCGTGCCTCCGGGCACGGCGCCTGAGCAGGGTGCCGAACGCGAGCTGGTCGGTCAGCGGCCTCAGCAGAAGGGGTGAGCGAGGGTGAGCAGGAACTCGCCCTCGTCGGCGCCCCACTGGCCGTCGACGACGAAGCCCGCATCCCACAGCTCGCCGGCGACGCCGCTCGGGGTGAACTTGGCGCTGATCTCGGTCAGCAGCTCCTCGCCGGCCTCGAAGTCGACCGTCATGCCGAGCTGGGCGATGTGCACGGTCTGCGCCGCCTCGGTCCGCAGGCGCATCTCGATCCACTGGCGGTCGCCATCCCAGCGGGCGACGTGGGTGAACCGTCCGGGATCGAAGGTCGACCCGAGCTGGGCATTGAGGACCCGGAGCACGTTGCGGTTGAACTCCGCCGTGACGCCCCGGGCGTCGTCGTAGGCGGCCACGATCCGCTTCGGGTCCTTCACGAGGTCCGTCCCGACCAGCAGGTGGTCTTCGGTCCCCACCGTGCAGTTGAGGTCGAACAGGAACCGCTGTCGCTGCTCGGGGACCAGGTTGCCGATCGTGCCGCCGAGGAAGGCGACGAGCCGCCGGCCCTTGCGGGGGATCCGGTCGAGGTGGCGGTGGAAGTCGCCGACCACGGCGTGCACCTCGAGCCCCTCGTAGTCGTCGGCCACGCCGGCGGCGGCCGACCGGAGGAATTCGTCACTCACGTCGAACGGCAGGTAGTGGCGAAGTGGTCCGTGGGCGGCCATGGCGTCGAGCAGGAGGCGCGTCTTGTCGCAAGCGCCGGCCCCGAGCTCGACCAGCGAGTCGGCGCCGGCGGCGGCGGCGATGTCCGCGGCGTGGCGCCGCAGCAGCGCCCGCTCGGCGCGCGTCGGGTAGTACTCGGGCAGCCGCGTGATCTCTTCGAACAGCTGGCTGCCCGCCTCGTCGTAGAACCAGATGGGCGGCAGGGACTTGGGGCTGGCCCCGAGGCCGTTGCGGACGTCCTGCTCGAGCGCGGCCCTCAGGTCGTCCTCGCTCAGGTGGACGTCGACCAGGAGGTCGGTGGTCACAGGTCCCGGGCCAGGCGCAAGCCGGAGAACACCCACCTGGCGGCCGGCGGGAAGAAGTTGCGGTACGTCGCCCGCGCATGCCCGTCCGGCGTCACGCAGGCGCCCCCCCGGAGCACCTGCTGGCTGACCATGAACTTCCCGTTGTACTCACCGACGGCCCCGGCCGCCGGCCGGAACCCCGGGTACGGCGAGTAGGCGCTCGCCGTCCATTCCCACACGTCGCCGAACAGCGAGCCCCCGGTCCGGGGGTGGAGGGTGCCGGCGCCCAAGGAGTTGGCACCGGCGAGGGCGGCAGGGGTCGCCCCGGCCGCCACGACCTCCCACTCGGCCTCGGTGGGCAGGCGCGCACCGCTCCAGCGGGCGAAGGCGTCGGCCTCGTAATAGCTGACGTGGCAGACGGGCTCGGCGGGGTCGATCGGGCGGACGCCGCTGAGGGTGAACACGCCGTCGGCAGCGAGCCGCGGAAAGTCGGTTGCCCCGCTCGTCCAATAGAGCGGCGTGCTCCACGTCCGTTCGTTGACGGCGGCCAAGCCGTCGGACAGCCACAGCTCGGGTCTCGTGTAGCCGCCGTCGTCGATGAAGGCCTGCCACTCCCCGCAGGTGACGGGCCGATCAGCGAGGGCGAAGGGGACGAGCTCGACCCGATGGCGGGGCGACTCGTTGTCGAAGGCGAACCCCGGTCCGGCGTGGCCGATCTCGGCCGTGCCGCCGGGGTGCTCGAGCCAGCCGAGCTTGCCCGTGTCGACCGGCGAGGCCGGCGAGGCCGGCGAGGCCGGCCGGGTCGACGGCGCGTAGGCCGGCAGCAGCGGGTTCGACCACAGCACGTGCTTGATGTCCATGAGCAGGAGCTCCTGGTGCTGCTGCTCATGGTGGATGCCCAGCTCGACGAGGTCCAGGTCCTCCGCCTCCACGTGCCGCTCCAGCAGCCGGTCCATGGCGGCGTCGACGTGGCGCCGGTAGGCGGCGACGTCGGCGATCCCGGGCCGGGAGAGCAGGCCGCGGGCGGCGCGGGGATGCCGGGCGCCGACGGCCTCGTAGTACGAGTTGAAGAGGAAGCCGTAGGCGGGGTGGAACTCGGCGTACCCCGGCAGGCTCCGCTGGAGCAGGAACGTCTCGAAGAACCACGACGTGTGGCCCCGGTGCCACTTGGTCGGGCTCACGTCCGCCATCGACTGGACCGTCTGGTCCTCCGCCGACAGCGGCGCTGCCAGCTCCTCCGTGAGGGAACGTACCGCTCGCAGCTCGGAGCCGAGCCGAGCGCGCCTGCCGTCGTCCATGTCAGCCACTCCTGGTTCCCCCTCGGGTGGGTCGTCTGGGGTGCTGCGCCACAAGGCCCTGCCAAGGGCGCGTCCACCGTACTCGTCGGCCGCCGAGGCACGCGCGCCTCGGGGTCCCGCACTGTTCCGGTGCCCACGGGAGTCGCGGATGATGCACGCGATCCCGGGCACCTTCGGCCGGGCATGCCAAGCTTCGGACATGGAGCCCCGCGGCAGGATCGGTCGCGACTGGCGGGAATCGGACCCGTGGTGGCCGCCGGTCCCGACGGCGCCCGAGGGCGCGCCCAACGTGCTCCTCGTCGTGCTCGACGACGTGGGGTACGCCCAGCTCGGCTGCTACGGGGGGCCGATCGAGACCCCGGTCGTCGACCGTCTCGCCGCCGAGGGCGTACGGCTTGCGAACTTCCGCACGACGGCGTTGTGCTCGCCCACCCGCGCCTGCCTGCTGTCGGGGCGCAACCACCACCGGTGCTCGATGGGCCGGGTGGCCGACCTCGCCATCGGCTTCCCCGGCTATTGGGGCCGGCCGGCCCGCGAGCACGGCTTCTTGTCCGAGGTGCTCCGGGCGCAGGGCTACGCCACCTACGCGGTGGGCAAGTGGCACCTCACGCCGGAGAACGAGGCGAACGCCGCCGCACCCCGCGACACCTGGCCGCTCGGGCGGGGGTTCGACCGGTGGTACGGGTTCCACGGTGGCGAGACCCACCAGTTCGTCCCCGCCCTCTTCGAGGACAACCACCCGCGTCGCCCCCCGGCGGTCGCCGGCTATCACCTGACCACCGACCTCACCGCCCGGGCGATGGAGATGGTGGGGGACCTGCGGGCCGTCGACGCCGATCGGCCCTTCTTCCTCTACGTCGCCACGGGCGCCTGCCACTCGCCGCACCAGGCTCCTGCCGACTGGATCGCCCGGTACCGGGGTCGCTTCGACGGTGGCTGGGACGAGTACCGGGAGGCGGCGCACGCCCGGCAGCTCGAGCTCGGCGTGCTCCCCGCGGGGACCGCGCTCTCGCCCCGGCCGGCGTGGGTCCCGGCCTGGGCGTCGCTGCCCGACCGGCAACGGGAGGTGGCGGCACGGTTCATGGAGTGCTTCGCCGGCATGCTGTCCCACACCGACCACGAGCTGGGCCGGCTGCTCGGCTTTCTCGAGGACACCGGCGACCTGGCACGGACCCTCGTGGTGGTGGTCTCGGACAATGGGGCGAGCGCCGAGGGTGGTGCCGAGGGCAGCCTCAACGACGTGCGGCTCACCAACTTGGACCCCGCAGGGCCGGACGAGCTGTACGCCCGCCGGACGGAGCTCGGCGGTCCCACGACCCACAACAACTACCCGTGGGGCTGGACGATGGCCGGCAACACGCCCTTCAAGCGGTGGAAGCGGGAGGTCCACCACGGCGGTGTGGCCGATCCGTGCGTGGTGTGGGGTCCGGGCGTCGACCGCGAGGCGGCGGGCGGCGTTCGTCACCAGTTCGTCCATGCGATCGACGTGCTGCCGACCGTGCTCGAGCTGGTCGGCGTGACGGCGCCCCAGGTGATCGACCACGTGCCGCAATCGGCCGTCGACGGGGTCAGCTTCGCCGAGCTGCTGGCCCCGGGGGGAGAGGACGCCCCCGCCCGGCACCGCACGCAGTACTTCGAGATGTTCGGCTCACGTGCCATCTACCACAACGGGTGGAAGGCGGTGACCTACCACCCCGTCGGCCCCCTCTACGACGACGGGCTCGATCCGAACGCGCCCTTCGACGACGATGTCTGGGAGCTCTACCACGTGGCCACCGACCTGGCCGAGGTCGAGGACCTGGCGGCGGCGCATCCGGAGGTGGTTGCCGAGCTGGTGGCGCGCTGGTGGGCCGAGGCCGAGCGCAACGATGTCCTGCCGCTCGACAACCGCGTCTTGTGGGCGCTCACCCATCCCAAGCCCGACGCTCGGCGGCCCCGCCGCCGCTATCGGTACTTCCCGGGCGGCGCAGCCGTGCCCGAGGCGGTGGCGGTCAACGTCCGGAATCGCTCCCACGCCGTGACGGTCAGCTTCGAATGCGCCACCGTGCCCGAAGGCGTGCTGCTGGCGCTCGGCTCGGTCCTCGGCGGCTGGTCGCTCCACGTGCTCGCCGGCCGGCCCCGCTACGTCCACAACCTGTACGGTGCCCGCCGCGACGTCGTCGCGGCACCGGAGCCCCTCGCGGCCGGTCGCCACGAGGTCCGTCTCGCCTTCGAGAAGGACGGAGGCCTCGGCGGCGAGGTCACGCTGGCCTGTGACGGGGACGTCGTGGCCACCGGGACCGTCGAGCGGTTCACCCCCTCGGGGTTCAACGGCGTGGGCATCGGCGTCACGTGCGGCTACGAGTGGGGCCCGGCCGTGGGAGATGGCTACGTGGCGCCGTTCCCCTTCAACGGTCGGATCCTGCGGGCAGAGGTCGAGACGACCGGCCCGGTGGTCCGGGACCCGCTGGCCGAGCTGGCCGCCATCCTGGCCGAGCAGTGAGCCACGGCCGGCCGGCGCCGGGACCGGCGCCGGCCGAGCCACGCCGCCACCGGCGGCCGCATGCCGGTCAGGAGAGCACCCGCCGCCGGAAGTTGCGCAGCCCCAGACCGAGGAAGAGCAGGACGAACCCGATCACGACCGGGTAGACGACGTAGAGCTGGAGGTGGGCGGCGTCGGTGAAGGCGGCCCGCATGCCTTCGTTGACGTAGATCAAGGGGTTCACCAAGACCACGGTCTGCAGCCAGTGCCACGGGCCCAGGCGGACCGGCCCCAGCCGGGTCCACTGGTAGTAGGTGCCGCCGAGGAAGGTGATCGGCAGCACCACGAAGCCGAACATGAGGCCGATGTTGCGCGGCTCGAACGACGTCCCGAGGAGGAGCCCCAGCGACGCCATGGCCACGCAAGCGAGCGGCACGAGCGTCACGATGACCCACCAGTGGAGGGACAGGTGGGCCTCGACGCCGGCGGCGTGGACCACCGAGGCGATCGGCAGGACGAGGGCCGCCGAGATCAGGCCCTGGACGGCGCCCGACAGCACCTTGGCGAACGCGACGAGCCACACCGGGCAGGGGGCCTGCACGCGGTCCTCGATCTCCCGGGTGAAGCCGAACTCCTGGGCCATCTGCAGGGCCACCGCCTGGATGCCCTGGAACATGATCGAGATGCCCACGACGCCGGGCACGAGGACCGTGGCGAAGCCCGAGGCCGCCGTGGAGCCCGAGCCGCCGCCGACGCCCTGGCCGATCTTGGGGAACACGTAGAGGAACACGAAGCACAGCAGGAACGGTTGGACGAGCGTGCGGATCACGAACTCCCACACGTTCTTGCGGAGGACGGTGAGGTCTCGCAGGATCAGGGCGCCGAGCGCGGTGCGCCCGGCGGCGAAGGGCGTGCGGGTGGGGACCCGCGTCACCGTGGGTTGGCGCACCGCCGCGCCGGGGTGCGGGAGCTCGGGGACGCTCGGAGCCGCCGTCGTCGCCATCAGTCGCGCAGCTCCTTGCCGGTGAGGTGGATGAACACGGTCTCGAGGGTGGGCTCGGCGATCGAGAGGTCCACCACCTCGAACCCCCCGCGCTCGGCGGCGCCGATGACGCGGGGGAGCAGCCGGTCGGTGCCCCGTACGAGCAGCTGGACGGCGTCGTCGGCGGGCCGGGTCCGGATCACCCCGGGCACCTCCCGGGCGAGCAGCTCGGCCAGCGCCGCTTGGTCACCGGCCGCGCGCAGGGACACCACCGTGTCGGCATCGACGCTGCGCTTCAGGCCGTCGGGCGTGTCGAGGGCGAGGATGCGCCCGTGGTCCATGATCGCCACGCGGCCGCACAGCTGGTCGGCCTCTTCCATGTAGTGGGTCGTGAGGAGGATCGTCTGGCCCTCGGCGTTGAGCTCGCGCAGGACGTCCCACAGCGCGAGCCGGCTCTGCGGGTCGAGCCCGGCCGTCGGCTCGTCGAGGAAGAGCACCGCCGGTCGGTGGAAGATGGCCCGAGCGACCATGAGCCGCTGTGCCATACCGCCCGACAGGGCGTAGACGGAGGCCTTCGCCCAGCGGGACAACTGGAACTGCTCGAGCAGCCGGTCGGCTTCTCGGCGGGACTCCTTGGCGCCCATTCCGAACAGGCGGCCGTGGAAGTAGAGGTTCTCGTGCACGGTGAGCTGCCGGTCGAGCGTGTTCTGCTGGCTCACGATGCCGAGGACCTGCTTGGCCAGGGCAGGGTGGGCGACGACGTCCACGCCGGCCACCCATGCCCGGCCCGACGTGGGGACGACGCGCGTCGTCAGCATCCCGGCGGTGGTGGTCTTGCCAGCGCCGTTGGGGCCGAGAAGGCCGAAGATCTCCCCGGCCCCGACGGTGAGGTCGAGCTCGTCCACCGCCCGGAAGTCGGCGCCGGCGTACACCTTGGTCAGCGCCGCCGTCCGGATGATGGCGTCCTGGGTCGCCGCCCGGCGACCGGCCGCCTCGCCGGACGGCGGCGGTGTGCCGACGCCGCCGGGCGCCTGGCTGACGGTCATCGCGGGCAGACTAGCCCTCGGCCAGCAGCTGGTAGAGCGCCCGGCGCGCCTCCTGGACGATCTCGGTGGCCTTCTCCAGCTGATGGGCGCGGCCGGACCCCACGATCTGGCGGATCGCCGCTCGCGTGTCGCCGAGGGCCTCGCGCAGGGCGCGCAGTTGCTCGCTGTCGGCGTCCGACGGTGCCCACGGCGCCCAAGGGGTGCCGGATGCCTCGCGCCCTTGGTCCGTGAGCTCGTAGGTCCGGGTGCCGTCCCGTGTCGTCGACCGGACCAGTCCCTCGTCCTCCAGCATCTGCAGCGTCGGATAGACCGAGCCGGGACTCGGGCGCCACATGCCGCCGCTACGGGCCTCGAGGCGGCGCATCACCTCGTAGCCGTGGCCCGGCCCGTCCGACAGGGCCCACAGCACGGCGTGCCGGATGACGCCGCGTCGCATGCGCCGTCCCGGGGGCCCGCCCGGTCCGCCCCAACCCGGACCGCCCCAGCCGGGACCGCCCCAACCCGGACCGCCCCAACCCGGACCGCCCCAACCCGGACCGCCCCAGCCGGGACCCTTCCGCCCTCGTTCCTGCCAGTTCGACATGGCGGCCTCCCTTCGGGTTACCGATATATCGCCAACATATCGTAGGAACATCGGCACATGGCGCGAGGTTGACTGGGTCCATGGTCATGGACGCGACGGCACGGCACCTGGTCCTCGGCACCCCGCTCGTCGGTCCGTTCCCGGCGGGCCTGGAGGCGGCGATCTTCGGGATGGGTTGCTTCTGGGGGGCCGAGCGCCGGTTCTGGGAGCTCGACGGGGTCTACACGACGGCCGCCGGCTACAGCGGGGGGACGACGCCCGATCCGACCTACCGCGAGGTCTGCTCTGGCCGGACGGGGCACGCGGAGGTCGTCCTCGTCGTCTTCGATCCCACCAGGGTCAGCTATGCAACGCTCCTGCGCGTGTTCCTCGAGGGGCACGACCCGACGCAGGGCATGCGCCAGGGCAACGACGTCGGCACGCAGTACCGGTCGGCCCTCTACACCACCTCACCGGCACAGCGGGAGGCCGCCGAGGCCGCCTTGGCCGGTTACCAGAACGCGCTCTCGGCTCACGGTCACGGCCCGATCACGACGGAGGTCCGGCCGTCGGGGCCGTTCTTCTACGCCGAGGACTACCACCAGCAGTACCTGGCGGCGAACCCCGGCGGCTACTGCGGGCTCGGCGGGACCGGCGTGGCCTGCGCGGTCGGTCTCGCTGTCGGGGAGCCCGCCGTCCCCACGGACTGACCGGCCCCTCCGCCGGTGCCCTGGGCCGCCCGCGCCAGGGCAGCCTCTGCCTCGTGGACGAAGGCGGTCACCAGCTCGGCGGCGGGGACCAGCGCCCCGATGGCGCCCACCCCCTGGCCGGCCGGGTAGCACTCGCGCTCGGGGTCGACGGTCGCCGAGGCGTCCCCCCCGAGATGGAAGGCGCCGTCGGTGAACGACCGTCGAAGCTGGTCGGGGAAGGGCGCCAGCTCCTCGGGGTGCTCCTCGAACAATGCGGTGTAGGCGTTGCGGACGACGCGCATCGGCTTCCCGGAGTACGCGCGGCTCACGGTGGTCCCGTCCTCCGCCGTGGCCAACAGCCGGTCCTTGTACCCCGGTACGGCGCGCGCTTCGGGAGTGGCGATGAAGCGGGTTCCCACCCACACCCCGTCGGCCCCGAGGGCGAGGGCTGCCGCCAGGCCGCGGCCGTCGACGATCCCGCCGGCGGCGACGACCGGCACGTGGCCGCCCACGGCGTCGACCACCTGCGGGACGAGCGGGAAGGTGGCGACCTGCCCGGTGTGGCCTCCGGCCTCCGTGCCCTGGGCCACCACGAGGTCGCAGCCCGCCTCGACCGCCCGGACGGCGTGGGCCACCCGACCGCACAGGCTGACGACGAGGACGCCGTGGTCGTGGCACCGGTCGATGGCGCTCGTCGGCACGCCCAGACCGGCGACGAAGGCGGTGGCGCCCCCGTCGATGAGGACCCCCACCTGGCGGTCGAGTGTGTCCGGGAACGCCGTCAGGAGGTCGACCCCGAAGGGCCGGTCGGTGGCGGCCCGGACGGCAGCCATCTCGGCGGCCAGCTCCTCGGGTCCCATGGTGGACGCCCCCAGGCACCCGAACCCGCCGGCCGACGAGACGGCCGCGGTCAATGCCGCGTACGAGACCCCGCCCATGCCGGCGAGCATGACCGGGTGCTCGACCCCGAGGAGCTCCGTCAAGCGGGTGCGCACGCCCACGTTTCTAGCGCTTGTCGTCCCTCTCGGGGGTGGGTCCGCCCCCGCCGGGCGCCCTGCGGGACGCGACGGAGGTGCGGACCAGGACGAGGCTGCCGACGGCGAACGAGAGCACCGTGCCCGCGAGGAGGCCCAGCCGGGAGGCGTCGAGCAGGGCCGGGTGGCCGGCGAACGCCGTGTCGGCGAACAGCAGCGGGACGGTGAAGCCCATTCCGCAGAGGATCGCCGCACCGGCGAGCTGCGCCCAGCGCACCTCCTCGGCCAGCTCGACCACGCTGAACCGGACCACGAGCGCGGCGGCCGCCATGATGCCCGCGGCCTTGCCCGCGAGCCGGGCGACGAGGACCCCCGCCAGCACGCTGCCCGCCCCGCCGCCGAGCCCGAAGCCGGTGAAGGTGATGCCGGCGTTGGCCACCACGAAGACGGGCAGGACCCCGAGGATGGCGGCCGGCGCCACGGGCTTCTCCATGCGCGCCGAGGCCGAGCGCAGGCCGGGCGGCGCGCAGGGGACGAGGATCCCGACGAACGCTCCGGCCAGCGTGGGATCGACCCCCGCCACGGCGAGGAGGACCCATTCGATCACGAGGATGGCGGCGTACGGCCACCACGACACGTGCGCCCGCCGCCGCAGCAGGACGGTGGCGGCGAGCACCGCAGCGGCGCCGGCGAGGGCGGCCGGGCGGAGGTGGCTCGAGGACACGACGGCGAGGATCACGACCGAGCCGACGTCGTCGGCCACCGCCAGCGCCAGGACGAACACGCGGAGCGCCGGCGGCACCCGCCGCCCGAGCAGCGCCATCGCCCCGAGGGTGAAGGCCACGTCCGTCGCCATCGGGACGCCCCAGCCCTTCGTCACCGACGACGGGCCGGCGGCGGCCACCGTGGCCAGGTAGGCGACCGCCGCGCCCAGCATGCCCCCGGCCGCCGCCACCACCGGGAGCACGGCATTGCGCGTCCCTTGGAGCGAGCCGCAGGCCCGCTCCCGCCCGACCTCGAGGCCGACGCTCAGGAAGAACACGGTCATGAGCCCGTCGTCCACCCAGCCCCGCACGTCCCGTAGGCCCGGGACGGCGGACCAGGAGAGGGGGTGCTCCCACACGGCGGCGTACGACCCGGCGGCGATGTTGGCCCACACCAGCGCCAGCACCACGGCCAGCGACATCACGACGCCCCCGGTGGCCTCCGTCGAGATGAGACGGGCGACGATGCCGGACCACGGCTCGGGCCGCCACCGGGGGGCGGCCGGACGCGGGCGCCGGCGACCGGGGGGCTGACGGCCGGTGGGCCGGCCGGCGGACGTGGGAGGGCGTGAGGGCATGGTGCGGTCGGTCGCCGACCAGGCTTCCCGGCACACCCCGCGACGAGCCTACCAGGGTGGGCCGCCTATTGCTTCTATATACAAACTATCCTAAAATAAAGCAATGACTGGCGACGCCGCCACGCAGCTGCTCTTGGCCTTCTCCCGCCTCCTCCGGGGCAAGCGTCAGGAGGGTGACCTTCCGGTGCAGCTGCGCGAGATGGTGCACCGAGGAGAGCTCGCCCCGCGCCACCTGGCGGCGCTCGCGATCGTGGTCCTCGAGGGTCCCCTGACCGTGACCGAGCTGGCCCACCGTGAGGGACTGGCGCTCACCACGGCCAGCTTGCTCGTGAGCCAGCTCGCCGAGGCCGGCCTCGTCGAGCGGCGGGAGGACGCCGCCGACCGGCGGCGCACGGTCGTGTCCGTCGCTCCGGAGCATCGCCAGGAGAGCGCGGCCGTCCTCGAGGCCCGGCTGGCGCCGCTGCGCCGGGCGCTCGACCGGATGGGGCCGGAGCGGGCTGCCGTCCTGCTCGAGGGACTGGAGATCGTGACCGAGGAACTGGAGGCTGTTCGATGAGCGAAGCGCCCACGATGCCCACCGCGGCGGAGGGAGCCCCGAGCGCGGCCCGCGCCGGCGACCTGACGCACCGGCGCGTCCTGATCGTGATCGGGGCGCTGGTGCTCGGCATGTTCCTGGCGGCCCTGGACCAGACCGTCGTGTCCACGGCGCTCCCCACCATCGTCGGCGACCTGCACGGTGCCTCGCACCTGAGCTGGGTGGTGACCGCCTACCTCCTCACCTCCACGGTGTCGACCCCGCTGTGGGGGAAGCTCGGCGACCAGTACGGAAGGAAGGTCTTCTTCCAGGCGTCGATCGCCGTCTTCCTCGCCGGCTCGGTGCTCTCCGGGCTCAGCCACTCGATGCTCGAGCTGATCGCCTTCCGGGCGGTCCAGGGCCTCGGTGGGGGCGGCCTCATGGTCGGCGCGCAGACGATCGTCGGTGACGTCGTGTCGCCCCGGGACCGCGGTCGCTACATGGGCCTGTTCATGGCCATGTTCGGCATCACCACGGTGGTCGGCCCGCTCGTCGGCGGGCTCTTCGTCGACTACCTGAGCTGGCGGTGGATCTTCTACATCAACCTGCCCATCGGCGCCGTGGCCCTCGTCGTCACCGCCCTGGCGCTGCCCTCGGCCACCCCCCGGGGCCACCGGGTCATCGACTACATGGGCACCGTCCTCCTCTCCCTGGCTGCCACCGCCCTCGTCCTCTACACGAGCCTCGGGGGCACCAGTGAGCCCTGGGCGTCGCCGCTCATGGTGGGCTTCCTCGTCGTCGGTGCGGTGTGCACGATCGCCTTCGTCGCCGCCGAGCGCCGGGCGCCGGAGCCGGTGCTGCCGTTGCGGCTCTTCCGCAACCGCGTGTTCACCTCGACCAGCGCCATCGGGTTCGCGACCGGGTTCGCCATGTTCGGGGCCATGACGTTCCTCCCCCTGTTCCTCCAGGTGGTGAAGGGGGTCAGCCCCACGGCGTCAGGGGTGCGCCTCTTCCCGATGATGGGTGGCCTGCTCGTGGGCTCCATCGGCTCGGGGATCCTCGTCAGCCGCTCGGGGCGGTACAAGGTCTTCCCGGTCGTCGGCACCGCCTCGATGGCGATCGGCCTCTACCTGATGTCGCTCATCGGGGTCGCCACCGGCGCGTGGGTCACCGCCGGCTACATGGCGGTCTTCGGGCTCGGCTTGGGCCTCGTGATGCAGGTGCTGGTGGTGGCCGTGCAGAACGCCGTGCCCTACGAGGAGCTCGGCACGGCGACCTCGGGGACGTCGTTCTTCCGGATGATCGGGGGCGCCTTCGGCACGGCGGTGTTCGGGGCCATCTTCTCCAACCTGCTGAACGGCAACCTGAGGAGCGCCCTCGGGGGCGTCCCCATCCCCCCCAACGCGGCCGCCCAGATGGACAACCCGGCCCTCCTGGCCAAGCTGCCACCGCAGGTGCACCTCGGCGTCGTGCACGGCGTGTCCACGACCGTCGAACAGGTCTTCTTGATCGCCGTTCCGGTCGCCGTCGTGGCCTTCCTCCTGAGCTGGCTCCTGCCCGAGGTGCCGCTGCGGCGGTCGATCCGCACCACCGAGGCGGGCGAGGTGCTCACCGTGCCGACGGAACGGTCGTCGCTCGAAGAGGTCCGCCAGCGCCTGGAGCGGGCGGCCGCCCATGAGCACCGTGCCGACCTCTACCGGGCGCTGGCCGAGCGGGCCGAGGTGCCGTTGCCGCCGCGGGCCTGCTGGCTGCTCCTCCGGTTGGCCGACCGCCCGGGACGCGACCTCGCCGACCTGGCCAACGGGGCGCGTGTGGCGCCGGGCCGTCTCACGGAGGACGTGGACGCCGTGGTCGGGGCGGGGTTGGCGCGACGGGGCGCCGCTGGCGCCGTGGAGCTGACCTCGGCCGGCGTGGAGGCCGTCGAGCGGCTCGTCGCCGCCCGGCGCTGGGGGCTGACCGAGCTGCTCGAAGGCTGGGACCCCGAGGCGCACCCCGAGATCGTCGCCATGGTCCGCGACCTCGCTCGCCAGCTCATGGCCGACGACGAGGCGTTCGTTCAGGACCTGGCGACCTCGACGGCGCGCCGGCCGTAGCGACCCCCGAACAGCACCGCGTGCACCAGCAACGGGTGGAGCTGGTGCAGGCCGACCCGCTGCTACCAGCCCGCCGCGAGCGGACGGTGCTCGTCGTGGGCGGCGAGCACCCGGTCGAGCAGGGGCGGCACCTCGACGAGGGTGAGCGATTGCTCGTCGACCGCCAGGACCTCGGGGATCGGGACCGCCCGGGCCTGGGCGAGCCACCGCAGGCCGGCCGCCTCCTCGGCGAAGAACTGGGGCGCCGCGCCGCACCGCCGCTTGACGAAGGTGGCGCCCAGACCGGCTGGTCCCGTCATGCCAAGCGTGCCGCCAGCCAGTCGACCAGCCCGGCACCGCTCCGCTCGATGATCTCGAGGCAGGCGGCGAAATCCTGCTCGTCCCCGTAAAAGGGATCCGGGACGTCGAGCGTCTCGGGCTCGACGGGCTCGAAGGGCTCGAAGGTACGCAGCAGGACGGCGGACGGCCCGGGCAACAGGTGCGTGCTGTCCAGCGCCACGAGGAGGTCGAGGTCGCCGAGACGCCGACGGTCGAGCTGGTGGGCGACGTGGCCGTGGTCGCGGTAGCCCCGCCGCTCCAGCGCCGCCCGGGCGCGGGAGTCCATCGGCTCGCCCACGTGCCACGGGCCGGTCCCTGCGCTCGTCACCGCGAGCCGGTCGGCGAGGACACCACCGCCCATCGCTCGGCCGGCGGCGAGGCGCCGCACGACCACCTCGGCCATCGGCGAGCGGCAGATGTTCCCCGTGCAGACGAAGCAGAGGTTGAACGTCACTGTGGCGGCCGGCGCTGTCGCCAGGGGTCCGCCTCCTCGACCTGTGCTGCCACCGCCAGGAGCAGTCCCTCCTCGTACGGGCCGCCGATCAGCTGCACGCCGACGGGGAGCCCGCCCGCCTCGTGCACCGGCAGGCTGATCGCCGGTTGCCCGGTCACGTTGAACGGGACGGTGAAGGCCGCGAGGGAGATGACGTCTGCCGGCAGGTTGGCCGGGTCGGCGTGCACCTGTGCCAGCACGGCGCCGGCCGGTGGCGGGGGGATGGCGCAGGTGGGCGTCACCAGGACGTCGAAGTCCCGGCCCCAGTGCCAGAGGACGTCCCGGGCGAGCCGCTGCAAGGTCGTGATCGACTGCGCCAGGGTGATGCTGTCCACCTGGCGCGCCGCCTGGTAGGAGGCGGCGTTGTGCGGCTCGACCTTGGAGAAGTCGACGTCGGGGAAGTCGCCCAGGCCCGCCCCCGTGACGTGGAGGAAGGCACCGAGGACATCGGGTGGGACGAGCTCGAAGTCGACGGGGACCACGTGGTGGCCGAGCCGTTCGAGGACGGCGCCGGCGCGGGCCACGGCGTCCCGCGCCCCGTCGTGCACCGGCAGGTCCAGCGGCGCACGGGTGAGGAGGGCGATCCGCAACTGCCCCGGGTCGGCGCCGGGCGCCGTGGCGAACGACGCCTCGGGCGGCGGCACGTGGTACCAGGCGAGCCGGTCGGGCGGGGTCGCGAGCTGGTCGAGGACGGCGGCGGCGTCGGCCACGGTCCGGGTGACGACGCCTTCGACCGTGGCGCCGAGCCAGCCGACGACCTCCGCCGGCACCCGCCCTCGGCTGGCCTTGAGGCCGACCAGCCCGCAGCACGACGCCGGGATCCTGATCGAGCCCCCGCCGTCGTTGCCGTGAGCGAGCGGGAACATGCCGGCCGCGACGGCGGCCGCCGCGCCGCCACTGGACCCCCCGGGGGACCGCTCCGGGTCCCACGGGTTGCGGGTGACGCCGTAGCGGAGGTTCTCGGTGACGGGGATCGGGCCCAGCTCGGGCGTGTTGGTGCGGCCGGCGAGGACGAAGCCGGCGCGGCGCAAGGCGGTCACGACGAGCGCCTCGTCGTCCCGCGGGCTGCTCGGGGCCCCGAAGGACCCGTAGGTGGTGGGCCACCCGGCGACGGGCGTCAGGTCCTTGATCGGCAGGGGCACCCCGGCGAACGGCGGCAGCTCGTTCCCGGCCGCGACGTCGGCGGCCACCCGTCGGGCATCGGCGCGGGCCGCCTCGTCGTGGCGCCAGACGATGGCGTTGAGGGAGGGGTCGAGCCGGTCGACCTGCGCCAGGCACTCGTCGAGCACCTCGACCGGGCTGACCTCCCGGCGGCGGATGGCCGCCGCCACCTCCGTCGCGGGCGTGAAGAGGTCCATTGCCGCACCCTACGCCGTACACTGATGCTGCCCGTTGTCCGGGCGGCACAGGGCGCGCGAACATTGAGTGGAAGTCGGTGAAGGGGAGGTCCGCCGCCGTGCAGGCAGGGATCGGTCGAGAGGACGGGGCGGGTGCCGC
Source organism: Acidimicrobiaceae bacterium (assembly GCA_027306585.1). Lineage (GTDB taxonomy): Bacteria > Actinomycetota > Acidimicrobiia > Acidimicrobiales > RAAP-2 > DAHUZJ01. The sequence continues at coordinate 19,184 of DAHUZJ010000089.1, forward strand.
TCTCTGAGCACGAACAGCGCATCCTCGCGGAGCTCGAGGAGTCCCTGGTACGCCAGGATCCGGCGTTCGCCGAGCGGGTCCGCTCGGAGACCGTGTACCGGCATGCCGGCCGTTACTGCAAGTGGTCTGCGGTCGGGTTCGTCGCCGGGCTGGCGGTGCTCGTCGCCTTCTACTCGCAGTCCGTGGCCATCGGCCTGCTGGGCGTGGGCCTGATGTTCGGGTCCGCCGTCGTGTTCGAGCGCAACCTGCGCCGCATGGGCCGGGCCGGATGGGACGACTTCACCCGGTCGCTGCACCAGCACCAGGGCGGCGACGGGAAGGGCGGTCGCGACTGGTTGCGGGCCCGGCTGTTCCGGCGCGGGCGCTGATCCTGGCTGTCGACATCGGCGGCACGAAGCTGGCCGCCGGCCTTGTCGCCCGCGACGGCCGGCTGTCGGCGGTCCGCCGCGTGCCGACGCCGTCGACGGGCGTCTGGGAGGCGCTCGGCGGCCTGGTCGACGCGGTCGTGACCGGAGCCCCGGCCGGTGTGGTGGTCGGCTGCGGGGTCGGCTGCGGGGGCCCGATGGTCGGCGACGAGGTCTCGCCGCTCAACATCCCCGAGTGGCGCCGGTTCCCCTTGCGCCGCCGCCTGGCCGAGCGCACGGGGGTGGCCACCTGGGTGGACAACGACGCGAAGGCGCTCGCCCTGGGCGAAGGATGGGTGGGAGCGGGCGCCGGGAGGCCGAACTTCGTCGCCATGGTGGTCTCGACGGGGGTGGGCGGGGGCATCGTGCTCGACGGGCGCCTCCTCGACGGGCGCCTGGGGAACGCCGGGCACATCGGCCACGTCGTGGTGGAGCCGGAGGGACGACGCTGCGCGTGCGGGGGCAGGGGGTGCCTCGAGGCGGAAGCCTCCGGCACCGCCATCGCGGCGGTCACGGGGCGACCGGCCGCCGAGGCCCCACCCGGGGTCGTGGCCCGCTGCGGCACGCTCGTCGGGCGGGCGATCGGATCGGTGGCCAACCTGCTCGACCTGGACCTGGCCGTGGTCGCCGGTTCGGTCGCGCTGGGCTTCGGGGAGCCGTTCTTCGCCGCCGCGCAACGGGAGGCGTCCCGGCGCGCCGGGCTCGAGTTCGCCGCCGGCATCCGGGTGGTGCCGGCCGGTCTCGGGGGCGACGGACCGTTGGTCGGTGCAGGCGCGGTGGGGTGGCGCGGCGTGGACGCAGCGTGACCGCCGGCGCGCTGCTCGCCGTGCTCGTCCGGCCGCACCTCTGGGCGACGGCGCTGGTGGCCGCCGTGCGGCTGGCGCCGGCCGGCTGGTGGCGGCGGTGGCCACCGCTGCCGGCGCCAGACCCCGCGTACCTCCGGTTCCGCATGGTCACCAACTACGGGGGCGAGGGCGACGGCCCTCCGGCGGCGGCAGACCTCGTCCAGTACCTGGACTGGTGTCGCCGGGCCCGGCGACGTCGCGGATAGCCTCTCCGGGCATGGAGCGGGTCCTCCTGCTCAACGCCACCTACGAGCCGCTGGCACTCGTGTCCGACCGGCGGGCCGTCGTCCTGCTCCTCGACGGGCGGGCGGAGGCCGTCGTCTTCCGCTCCGAAGCGACGGTCTTCCATTCGGCCCGCCTCTCCGTGGAGGTGCCCGCCATCGTCCGGCTGTCCCGGATGGTCCGTGTCGCCCGCTGGGCGCGCACCCCGCCGCTCACCCGGCGCGCCGTGCTGCGCCGCGACGGCGGCATGTGCGCCTACTGCTCCGAGGTCGCCGACACGGTCGACCACGTCGTGCCGCGGAGCAGGGGCGGGCGCCACGAATGGACGAACGTCGTCGCCTCCTGCAAGCGGGACAACCTGGCGAAGGGCGACCATCTGCTCTCGGAGCTGGGGTGGGCCCTGCCGTTCGTCCCGTGGGCACCCGACGGGCACCTGTGGCGGCTCCGGCACCTGGCCGATGTCGATCCCCTCTGGGAGCCCTACCTGGCGGCTGCCTCCTGATCGAGCTCGACGTCGAGCGGTACCGGGCGTCGACCGGGCGGCGCGCCGTCGTCTGGCGGCCCGCGCGTGCGGTGCTCGTCCTGGGCAGCACCCAGCCCCCTCCCCCCGCCGGTGAGGTGCCGGCGGCTCGCCGGCGGAGCGGAGGCGGCGCCGTCCTCGTGGTGCCCGGGGAGACGGTCTGGGTCGACGCGTGGGTGCCGCGGGACGACCCGCTGTGGTGCGACGACGTCGTCCGGGCGGCGACGTGGGCCGGGGAGTGGTGGGCGGCGGGGCTGGCCGCCCTCACGGGCGCCGACCTCGAGGTCCATCGGGGCGGCTCCGTGCCCCGTCCGTGGTCCGAACGGGTGTGCTTCGCCGGCGTGGGCCCCGGCGAGGTGCTGGCTGGCGGCCGCAAGGTGGTCGGCGTGGCGCAGTGGCGGAGCCGCCAGGGCGCCCTGTTCCAGGCGTGCTGCTATCGCCGGTGGGATGCGGCCCCGCTCGTGCGAGCCCTGGGGGTCCCCGAGGCAGAGGGGGACGTCCAGGCGGCAGCGGCCGGGCTGGACCTGCTCGCCGGCGGGGAGC
>DAHUZJ010000090.1 GCA_027306585.1 Acidimicrobiaceae bacterium
ACGCAGCAATCGGTGTATGAGGGCAGCGACCTCCAGGCGCTGATCCAACGGGTGGTCGACGAGCACGGACCTGCCCGGATCCGGCCGCCCGAGCGCCGGCGCAAGGGCGGGCTGTTCGGCTTCTTCGCCCGGGAGGTCTACGTGATCTCGGTCGACCAGGAGGCCACCGACCGCGCCGCGGCCGCCCAACCTCCCGAGCCGGCGGCGGTGCCGAACGTGGCGGCCGTGCTCGCAATGCCGTCGACGACGGGGTCGATGGCGCCCGCCGCGTCGATGGCGCCCGCGATCCGGGCCGCCGCTGCCCCTGGGGCGCCGGGTCTCGCCGGGGCGTCCCCGCCGGCACTGGGTCCCACGCCTGCCGCCGCCATGCTGGCGGACCTCCTCGACACGGAGGACGATCTTGACCTCGGCACGGAGGCGCCGGCCACCGCCGGCGGCCCCACCGCGGCGGCAGCCGCAATGGGCAGCTCGCTCGACGCCATGACGACCAAGCCCTTCCGGCAGATCCTGGAGGAGGTGGCCAGCTCGCTCGGAGAGACGCCCGGCACGTACCGGCCCGACCCCGACAAGCTGCGCCGCGTCACCCGGCTGGCCCCCCCGCCGGCGTCACGGACCCCGGCCGTCTCGGCCCTCCCCAAGCTCCCTCCCCTTCCCGCCCAGCACCCGCAACCGGCCGACCCGGCCCCGCGGCCGCTTCGACCACAGGCCGCCCCGGCAGCCGTGTCGGCTCCGGCCGAGGCGGCGCCGGCCGAGGTGGCGGCGCCGGCCCCGCTGGCCACGCGGGCAGCTCCTGCCGCCGGCCCCCTCGCTCCGGCGCTCTCCACCGCACTGGTCGACCTGTTGCAGGCCGCCGGGTTCCCCTGCGCACTCCTGCCGACGGAGGGGGACCTGCCCGCGGGCCGGTCCACGCTCGAAGCCGCCTTCGCAGCCCTGCCGCAGGCCCTGCCGCTGCCAGAGACGCCGGGGGGGCTCGTCGCCGTGGTGGGCGACGCCCGCCTCGTGCGTCGGGCGGCGCGGTCGCTGGCGCTCACCGTCGGGTGCTCGATCGACGAGATCGCCGTCGCCACCCTGGGGGCCGGCGGCCGGCAGGCCACACCGGCCTTCCGTGTCCGCACGCCCGAGCAGGCGGCAGCCATGTCGGGGGCCTGGCGGCGGCACCGCGTCGGCGTGCTGGCGGTGTACGCGCCGCCGCTCGGGGCCCCTCAGGAGTGGACCCGGGCGGTCCTGCAGGCCGTGCGCCCATCCGCCGTGTGGGGGACGGCGAGCGCCACGACGAAGCCCGACGACGTCCGCCGGTGGGCCGACGAGACCGGCGGCCTGGACGCCCTGGTGGTGACCGATGTGGCCGCCACCGCCACCCCGGCGGCCATCGTCGGGACCGGCATCCCGGTGGCGCGCCTCGACGGAGAGCCCGCCACCCCGGCTCGGTGGGCGTCCGTCATCGCCGACCTGGTGGGGAGGCGCTGAGTGCTCCGCATGGGTGTCCGCCGGCCCGAGCTGGTCGTCGCCGCAGCCATCGCGCTCTGCCTGCCGTCGCTCCCCTCCGTGCTCGACGGCGGGCTCAGCCCAGCGGCCGGCCTCGTCCGGTTCGGCATCGCGCTCGCCTTGTGCTGGGTGGCGGGAGCCGTGATCGAGCGCGTGGTCGACACCTACTCCCGGCAGGCCCGGCAATCCGAACTGCGGCGGGCGGTCGAGCAGGCACGGGCGCGCTTCGGCACGCCGGCTCCCGACGACACGGCACCAGGGCCGCCTCCCCGCTGACCGAGCCCACAACGGAACCGTCGCGCCGCACGCCCGTGCGCTCCGGTTCCGTCGCGCCGCACGGGCCCGTGGCCGCCGCTTGCTCGAACGGAGCCGTCGGCCGAGCTACGGTTGGGCACCACCGCCGGGATCGGACGCCCGGTGACCCGGGGAGGGGGCTCACATGCTGGTGCTCAACCGGCGCCCAGGGGAATCGATCGTCATCGAGCACGGGATCCAGTTGACCGTGCTCTCGGTCACCGACCGCAAGGTGTGGCTCGGCATCGAGGCCCCCGGGGTCGACCCGGCGGTCCGCGTCTCGGCCACCGCCATCTCCGAGGACGTCGCACGCCTCGAGATCGGCGCGCCGAGGTCCGTCTCGATGGAGGGGGACCGGATCAGTGTCCAGGTCGGCGGCGAGGGTCACCCCGCCATCGGCGCCCAGGCCACGTTCTCGGTCAACCGGACCGTTGGCCAGTCACTCGACGTCGGCGACGGACTGCAGGTGGGCGTCGGGTCGGTGGCCAAGGGAAATCCCTGCATCACGCTGGAGAGCCCCTCGATCGGGTCCGGGCTCCGCATCACGCTCATCCGTCCCGCCGGCAGCTACGTCCGCATCGGCGTCGAAGCCCCCGAGCGTCGCGTGTACCGCAGGGAGCTGTGGGACGACATGGTGGCGGCCAACAAGGCGGCGGCCGGGGAAGGCGACGACCTCACGTCCCTGCTGGCCGGCGAGCATCCGGCGGGCGGGGCGCAGCACGCCGAGAAGGCGGCTCCCGCCGAGGACGCGGCGCCAGCGGCCGGCGAGAAGGTCCGTCCGTCCTGATCACGACCGGCCAGTGCGGTGGCGTGGGTGCCGCCGGCATCGCCGGGACCGGTGCCTCGCTTGCCGGCAGCAGCCCTACGCCGGCCGCGCCGTCCCGACGTCGACAGGGACCATGACCCCGTAGTCGGACTCCTGCAGGACCACCTGGGCGGCGGCCTGGGTCCGGCGGTTGACCACGATCGGCCCCATCAGGTTGACGACGGGCGCCGGTACGCCATGGCGGCGCACGATGGCGAGGACCGCCACCTCGCCGGCGTCGCGCAGGTCCAGCAGCCGCCGGTCGGACTCGGGGATCTCGATCACGTAGTCGCGGAAGATCACGCCCGGCGGCACCACGACGAAGCGCAGGTCGGGCTCGTCCAGCGACACCAAGGACGCGTACGGCTCGTACTGCGGCCCGAGCGGCCGCAGCACGAAGTGCGTCGAGCGCTCGAGGCCGATCAGCGGCCGGACGAAGTGGAGCTGCAGCTCCTCCTCCGACACGGCGGCCGCGGCCGCGGCCTCCGTGTGCTGGACCTCGACTGAGGGAGCTTCGGCGAGCATGTCCGTCACCTTTCCGTCCGGGTCGTCACAGGTAGGTCACCAACGAGGTTGTCTTCAGCTGCGACGTCACGTAGAGCGCCGCCTGGTAGGAGGTCTGCTGCAGCTGGAGGTTCGTCAGCGCCTGGGCGAGGTTCACGTCCTGGGCGTTGCCGAGCTCGCTCTGGAGGGCCGTGGCCGAGGCCGTGGCCTGGTTGGCGAAGCCCTGCATGGCCTGCTGATTGGCGCCGAGCGTCCCGGCCTGAGCCTCCACCGTGGTCATCGCCGTCTGCAGGTTGCCCAGCTCGGTGGTGGCCGCGGCATTGATCTTCGTGGGTGTCTTCGAGCTGAGGTCGCCGAGGATGCGGCCGAGGACCCCTGTCGGACCGAGGAGGCCCGTCGCCGTTGTGCTCTTGCCGAAGATCTGCGGCCCCGTGACCGAGACGGGGACGTAGGTCCCCGGGGCCACCGTCCGCGTCGGCGGTGTGCCGGCACCCACGTAGGCGCCGGTGGTCGAGTACGCCTGCGCCGGTGTCCCGGTGCCGGAGAAGATCGCCTGACCGGCGTACTGGGTGTTGCCGAGGTTGAGGAGCTGGTGGATGGCGCCTGTCACGACCGCGGTGAGGCCGCTGACCGCCGATGTCGTGCCGGAGAGCTGGTCGCCCGTGATGCTCTGGACGGCGCTCTGCACCTGCTGGAGCACGTTCATGATCGAGCTCACGGTCGAGTTGGCCAACGTGAGCCAGCTGACGCCGTCCTGGGCGTTTGTCGAGTACTGGTTGGCGCGGGCCACGCCGGCCTGCAGCTGGAGGATGTTGGCGGCCTGCGCCGGGTTGTCGGACGGCAGGTTGACGGCGCGTCCGGTCGCCACCTGGTTCTCCAACTTGGCCATGGCCGCTTGGTCGGCGCTGAGGTTGCCGACCATGGATGTGGCCAGCACGTTGGGCGTGACGACCACCGGGATCGAGGACGTGATGCTGCTCATGTCACACTGCCTGCAGGAGTGATTGCATGGTGCTGTCGACCGTCGCCAGGAGCTTGGCCGACGCCTGGTAGTTCTGCTGGTAGCTGAGCAGGTTGGTGAGCTCCTGGTCGAGGTTCACCCCGCTCACCGATTGGAGCGCCTGGTTCGCCTGGCTCGCCACCGATGTCTGGGCCTGCATCTGGTTGTCGATGCTCTGGACGTCCGAACCGATGTTCTGCACCATGGTCTGGTAGTTGCCGTTCGGACCGGTGCTGCTCGTCCATGCGAGGTTCTCGGCCATCGCCTGGGCGTTGGCACCGTCGTTCACGGCCGCCTTGGGTGTCGACGTCGCCGACGCCGCCAGCAGTGTCGGGCTGGCCGCGACCACCGGGTTGACCGAGATCCCGGCAGCCCCTGTCCCCGTGAACAAGGGGTACGCCGCCCCCGACGCGCCCGTGGCCGTGTAGCCGGCGGCCAGCTGCCCGTTCACGAGCGACGCGAGCGAGTTCGCGACGGTGTTGAGCTGCTGGAGGTACTGGGGCACGTAGCGGTTGACCGCCGACAGGAGGCCGGCGATCGATCCGCTGGTCACGGGGACCGCGACCCCGCCCGGTGTCGCCGTGACCTTCACCCCGCCGACGAGTGTCACCTTGAGCGAGCTGGCGGTGCTGTCCTGCACGACCGAGACGCCGCCGATCGAGACCTGGGCCGTGCCGTTTGTCTGCATCCGGACGTCGACGCCGGCGAGCTGGGAGAGTGTCGCGACCACCGACCGGAGCTGGTCCTCCAGCTGGTTCGGGTTGCCGCCGCCCCCCTTGGCCACGACGATCGACTGGTTGAGCGACGCCGCCTGCGACAGCAGCGTGTTGACCTGGTGCACCTGGCTCTCCAGCTGTGTCGTGGCGTTGGCGGAGATCTGGGACAGCTGGGTGGCGGCCTCGTGGAGCGCGACGGTCACGCTCTGGGCGTCGTTCACGATCTGGGTGCGCGGCGCCAGCGACGACGGGTTCTGCACGATCGAGTCCCAGGCGGACCGGAACGTGGACAGTTGACCCGAGATGCTGGCGCTCGACGTCGACGAGACGGCGTTGGCCGAGCCTGTGGCCGGCTGGCTGGCCAGCGGGAAGGCGTTCTCGGCCGCCGACAGGGTCTGCTGGAGCGACGACAGGTTGGCCAGCGCCCCCTGCGCCTGCCAGCTGTTGGCCGAGAGGAGGGCGCTCGTGGCCTGGGCGACCGTGGTGACGGCGACGCCGCTGCCGACCCCGAGTGTGCCGCCGCCGGGGAGGGCGGCCAGCTGTGCCCCCTCCCGGACGTACCCCGGGGTCTGCACGTTGGCCACGTTCTCGGACGTGACGTCGATGGCCGTGCGGTCCGCGTTCAGGGACGTGACGCTGATGCTGAGCGCCTGTGTCACCGTCAAGCCCTCGCGTCCAGCAGTCCGACGCTCCCCGACACCGTGGCCGCGTTGCCGGCGGCGTCGTAGCCGCTCGGGACGTCGGCGCCGAGGAACTGCATCGCGGTCACCGTGGCGGCGTGGCCCCGGGCGAGGAGCTGGCGGTTGGTCCGGCTGAGCTGGGCGACCCGGTCGACCGACCGCTGCAGGTCCTCTCGGTGCTGGCCGAAGATGTAGCCCCCCGGCTCGGGGGCCACCTCGGCGACCTCCCGGACGGTGGCTTCGGGCGACAGCCCGAGCGCCACGGCTCCCTTGGCGAGCGCGTCGCGCAATGCCTGGTCCGTGGCGTGCACCGTGGTCACGGCCCGCTCCAGCTCGGCCGTCGTCTCGTTGAGCCACTGATGACGGCCGCCGGACAGGACGATCTCCTGCACCTCGAACTTGAAGCAGAGGTGGCGAAGCGCCGCCAGCTGCTCGTCGAGGCAGCGCGCCAGTCGTTCGAGCGCACCACGTGTCACCGGTTCCACACCCCCTAGATCGGCACTTCCCCCTTCTGGATGAAGGGATTTGTCACTGCAAGATGAAGCTCGTGAAGTACACGGCGCTGACCTGGGGCGCCGCCCCGTCGACCGGCCCCAGCACCTTCTGGAACGAGGCCAGCAATTGCTGTTGCAACGCCACCCGACCCGTCGGTGCCAACAGGCCGGAGTAGGTCTGGGCCCCGAGGTCGGCGATGGCCACGTTGCGCAGCTGCGGCTGGTCGGCCGACACTGTCTTGCTCACGGCCACCTTGGTCAGCTGCAGGTCGATGCCCACCTGCACGAGGTGGCCGTCGGACGTGTTGACGGTGAGCGTGCCGAGCGAGGTCACCACGCCCGCCGGCACCGGCTGGCCCGGCTTGTAGACGAGCGCGTGCGACCGTCCCTTCACCAGGTAGCCGGCGGCGCCCACGAGGAGGACGGCCACCAGGACGAGGACCAGCTTCTTCTTCCCCTTCTTCTTGGGCGCCTCGGCCTCGCCGGCGGCCGCCCCCGCCTCGGCCGGTCGCAGCTCCGCCGGGGCACCGGCGGTGCCCGCGGCGCGGGCGGACGCGGCCCTGCCGGCCAGCTGCAATGTCGAGGTGTCGGCGGCGGTCATCGTCCCTCTCCTGTCTGCCGGTGTGCCCATCCCGTCCTCACGGCGCCGTTCCGGCGGCTTGGGCGGCCCCGCCAGTGGCCGTGGCCTCCGTGCCGCTCCCCGTCCCGGCTGTCGCCGCCGGTGTCCCGGCCGGTGCGGCCAGCTTGTCTGTCAGCACCACGACGTCGATCCGCCGGTTCTCCGCCTGGTTCGCCGGCGACGTATTGGGCACGACCGGGTGCGTTGTGCCGTACCCGATGGCCGACAGGCGGCTGGCTGTGATGCCGTCCTGTGTCTCCAGCCGCTGCACGACGTTGACGGCGCGCACCGCCGACAGCTCCCAGTTCGACGTGAACGGGCCACCGGTGATCGGCTGGTTGTCGGTGAAGCCCTCCACCCGGACGGGGTTGGCAAGGGTCCGCAGGACCCCGGCGATGGTGTCGACGACCTGGTCGCCGATGGTCCCCAATGTCGCCGAGTCCAGGGCGAAGTAGGCCTTGTCGGCGAGCATCTGGACGACCACGGACCGCGACGTCACGGTCGTGGACGCGTACTGCGACAGGCCGGCCGACTGCAATGCCTGGTTGATCTGGCTGGCGATCTTCGCCAGCGCCTGGCCCCCGGAGGACGGCGGCGTGAGGCCGGGCGTCGGCGGCGTGATGGCCGCCTGGACCGGATGGTTGATGAGGTCGTTCTGCTGGGGCAGGAGGCCGCTGTTCTGGTTCACGTGCACGGGGTTCTGGCTGAACGTCTGGGTGATACCCAGCTTGAACGCCATGAACTTCTTGGCGTTGATGGTGCTCAGGGCGAACAGGATCACGAAGAGCGCCAGCAGCAGCGTGATCATGTCGGCATAGGTGAGCAGCCAGCGCTCCATGCCGCCCTCCTCTTCCTCGTGCGCCTTGCGCCGGCTCACGCCGCCTCCGCTCGCCGGTCCGGGTACGAGAAGCCGCGCGCCGCCGTCGGCAGGAAGGTCTCCATGCGGGTCCGGACGATCCGGCTCGAACCGCCGGCTTGGATGGCCAGGAGGCCCTCCATCTGCATGAGCTTGACCTGCGTCTCGGCGGCGCTGATGCGCTTCAGCTTGTTGGCGATCGGCAGCCAGAAGAGGTTGGCCGACAGGACGCCCCACAGGGTGGCGGTGAAGGCCGAGGCGATGGCGGGGCCGAGGGCGCCGGGGTTCGACAGGCTGCCGAGCACGTGCACCAGACCGATGACGGTGCCCAAGATGCCGAGGGTCGGGGCGAAACCGCCCAGGTCGGTGAAGAACTTGGCACCCGTCTTGTGCCGTTCCTCCATGGCCTCGATCTCGCTCTCGAGGATCTCCCGGATCTCCTCGGAGTTGCGGCCGTCGACGACGAGCTGCACCCCGAGCTGCAAGAAGCGGTCGTCGATGTCGCGCACCTCGTTCTCGAGGGACAGGACGGTGCTCGCCTTGGCGGCCCGGGCCAGCTCGACCATCGTCTCGATCGCCGTGTCCAAGTCCGGCACCGTGCTGCCCATCGCCCGCTTGAAGACGGCCTTGATGCCCTTGGTCTCGCTCTTCAGCACGCCGGCGACCGCGACACAGATGGTCCCGCCGAAGACGAGGATCAGCGGCGCCGGCTTGATCAACGCGGTGGGGCTGCCGCCGTCCACGATCATCGAGAGCAGCACGCAGACGAGCGCACCGCCAATGGCCATCGGGGTGAGCTTGTCCTTCTTCATCGCTCGCCCTCCGCCGGTCCACGGTCGGTGGCGTGCAGCAAGTGGAGCTCGGCGACGTCGGGCTCGGACGCCGTCCCGTCGGGATCTGGTGGTGGTGGTGCGGGAAAGTGGATCCGCCGTGACAGCGCCAGGACCTCAGCCCGGTGCTGGCGGCAGCGGTTGACGACCTCTTCCACCGGCTCGGTGACGATGTAGCGGGTGCCGCTGGTGAGGATGACCCGGGTCTCGTGGTCGCCCTCGACTCGCTCGATCAGCTCGTCGTTGATGGCCAGCGGCTCGCCGTGCAAGTTGGTCAGGACGATCATCCGTGTCTCCCTCCACCCCGATGCCGCGCATCCGTGCGCGCGAGGTTCGTGTAGGGGATCGGCACAAGGGGGCGCGATCTTGAATCTCGGATGCCGGGCGGGTGCTCGCCGACCGCTGACCAGGTGCTCGGATGCCGGCCCGCGCCCGGCGCCGGCCGGCCCGCGGCCGGCACCGGGCCGGCCCGCGCCTGCCGGCGAGCCGGAATTCGCACGCGCTCGCTTCCAGCGCCGGTTCCGGCTACTTTCTGGTGTCGGATCGTTCGCCGGGGGAACGAGCAGTGAGGGAGGGGCATGTCGGCCACAGCCGTGGTGTTGCCGCGGGAGGAGCGCGCGCGCGGCGCACGCCCCAGCGGTGACGCCCAGCAGCGCCCGTCCAGCGCACTGTGGGACCAGTACCTGGAGCGCCGCGACCCGACGACGCGCGCCGCCCTGACCGAGGCCTACCTCTCCCTCGTCCGCTACGTCGTCGCCCGCATGAAGCCCCTCCTCCCCGACTATCTCGAACGGGACAACCTCGCCCAGTACGGGGTGTTCGGCCTCGTCGACGCCATCGACCGCTTCCAGCCCAGCCGCGGGGTGCGCTTCGAGACCTTCGCCGTGCCCCGGATCAAGGGGGCCATCCTCGACGCCGTGCGCTCGAACGACTGGGCGCCGCGCTCCGTGCGGGCCCGGGAGAAGGAGCTGGCCGTGGTGTCGGCCAGCCTGGAGGCGCGCCTCAAGCGGTCCCCGACCACCGAGGAGATCCTCGCCGAGATGGGCATCACCCGCCCGGCGTTCGAGAACCTGCGGGTCCAGGTGGCCCAGGGCCGTGTCGGCGAGCTGGACCAGCGCGACGCCGACCTGGTCCCCGACGACACCACCGACCCGGCCGCCGCCTACGAGCGGACCGAGGAGCTCGAGCTGCTCCGGCGGTGCATCTCCTCCCTTCCCGAGCGCGAGCAGCAGGTGCTCGCCCTGTACTACTTCGACGAGATGACCCTCAAGCAGATCGGTGAGGTGCTCGGTGTGACCGAAGGATGGGTCTGCAAGATCCACGCCAAGGCCATCCGCTCCATCCTCGACACAATGGGTGGGGGCGGGTGACGGACACGCTCGGACCGCCGCGGCACCCAGCCCGTCGGGGCCTCCTCGCCTATGGCGAGCAGCTCCGCCTGGCACGGGCCGTGGAGGCCGGCCATGACGCCGACCGCCGCCTCGACGAGGTGCGGCACATGCCCGCTGCGGAGCGGCGCTCCCTCGAGCTGGTCGCCGAGGAGGGCCAGCGCGCCCGCCGCGAGCTCGTCGAGGCGCACGCCCCGCTGGTGCTGACGGAGGCCCGGCGCTACCTCGGCGGCGACCGCGGCACACTGGTGGAGCTCGTGCAGCAGGGCAACATCGGCCTGGTCCGGGCGGTCGACAGCTTCGACTCGCGCAGGGGCGAGCGCTTCTCCGTCTACGCGTCGCAGTGGATCCGCCTGGCCATCGAGGCCGAGCGCCCCGACCTGCCCGACCCCCGCCGGTTCCGGCCGGACCCCGTCGCGCTGAGCATCTACCGGGACCGCGTGGTGTCCCTCGACGGGATCGGCGACCGGGCGGGCGACCCGCTCGCCGGCGAGGGCGTCACCGACGACCAGGCCCGGCGCCGCGAAGCGGGCAACGGCAGGGTGTGGACGGTCCTCGACGGCGGCGGCAACGGGCCGGCAGCGGTCTCGGCCAATCCGTCGTCCGGCCCGGTCTGACCCGCCGGCCCGCTCAACCCGCCCGGCTGACCTGCCCTGCCAGCGGCCGCTCGCCGGCACCCTCGGGTCCAACGCCCTGCGAGGCCATGTAGATCCGCAAGCGGCTCAGGGCGCTGGCCCGGATCTGGCAGACCCGGCTCTCGGTCACCCCCAGCGTGCGCCCGATCTCGGCCAGGGTCATGCCCTCGCCGAAGCTCATGGCGGCCACCGCCCGCTCGCGTTCGGGCAGGCGGTACATGGCCGTCTGCACCAGGCTCCGGGTCTCTTGGGCCAGGTAGGCGCTGAGCGGCTCCGCGGCGTCGTCGTCGCCTCCGGCCGCCACCTCGCCGCCCATGGCGTCGTGCAGCTCGAGCGAGGCGACCTGGGCAGCGGCGATCTGGGCCTTGCTCATGCGCAGGACGCTGATCTTCACGTCGAGCGCCGCCGCCTGCTCCTGCTCGGTCGGCGCCCGGCCCTGGGCGGCGGCCAGCTCGGCGTCGACCTCCTGCAGCTCACGCGCCTTGCGGCGGACGCTGCGGGGCACCCAGTCGCTGGCCCGGATGCCGTCGTAGACGGCGCCCCGGATGCGGTGGGCGGCGAACGTCGGGAACTGGACGCCCCGATCGGGGTCGAAGCGGTCGACGGCGTCGATCAGCCCTTCCGCGCCGTACCCCTCGAGGTCGTCCACGTCGGCCTGGCGCGACAGCGACGACGCCATCCCGCGGGCGACGTGCTTGACCAAGGGGTAGTAGAGGTGGACCAGGCGCTCACGCGCCGTGCGGTCACCATCGTGCTTGTGGGCGCGCCACAACGCGGCGATCTCCTCGACCTCGCGTCGTGCCACGTCCGGTACGGGGTTTGTCGGCGTCATTCCCCTTCCTCCGTTGTCCGGTGCGCCTCGGCGCTCCGGGATGGGTATCGGCGGGGGGTGACGCGGACTTGACTGGCCCCGAACGCCCAGGTCAGCGGGCAGACGCGGTGGCCGGCTCCAGGTTGCGCCGGGCGGCCAGGACCTCGGCCGCCAGCGGGCGGAAGCCCTCGTTGGGCGGGAGGAGGGGGCGGAGCGGCTCGAGCAGGTCGGCGAGCCCGGCGGGCCCGGCGACGCCGTGCCCCGTGACGACCGCCACCTCGCCACCGGCCCGCGGCCGGGTGGCCGCCACGGCGTCCGCACCGAGGTCCAGTGCCATGACCGCGACCGCAGTCACGAGCACGCCGCGCTCCACCTCGTTGGTCCAGGCCAAGGTGAACGACGCCACCTCGCGACCCCGGGCGAGCACGGAGACGAGAACGGGCGGCTGCGCCGGCACGGCCGCCATGGTAGGCACGGCTATTCCGCCCGCCGCAGCAGAACGGTCGACTGCGCGGCCAGGTGTACCACTGGGGCCCGGACCGCCCGGGGAAAGGGCGAGGGGCGCGCCGTGTTGAGGAGCTCCTCCCACCGGCCGGGCTCGGCCACCTTGGGCAGCGTGTAGGACCGCGCCCGGGGCCCGGCGTTGAGCAGGAGCAGCAGCGTGTCGCCCCGCACGCGCCGCCCGCGAGGATCCACCTCGTCTGCCGCCCGGCCGTAGAGCAGCATGCCGAGGGTGCGGTTCTCCGGGTCGGCCCAGTCGTCGTCGGTCATCTCCTCGCCGTCGGGCCGGATCCAGGTGAGGTCCTTCATGCCGGCGCCGGACGCCGGACGGCCGCTCAGGAACTCCCGCCGCCGCAGCGCCGGGTTGGCGGCGAAGATGCCGACGACCTGGCGCACGAAGGCGCACAGCTCGGCGCCGGGCTCTTCGATGTCCCAGTCGAGCCAACTCGTCTCGTCGTCCTGGCAGTAGGCATTGTTGTTCCCTGCCTGGGTCCGGCCGATCTCGTCGCCGGCGAGGAGCATGGGCACGCCCTGGGAGAACAGCAGCGTGGCGAAGAAGTTGCGCTTCATGCGGTCGCGCACGCGCTGGACGCGCACTGCGTCGCTGTGCCCCTCGACGCCCCAGTTGCGGCTGTAGTTGTCCGGCGAGCCGTCCTCGTTGGCCTCGCCGTTGGGCTCGTTGTGCCGGCGCTCGTAGCTCACGAGATCGGTCAGGGTGAACCCGTCGTGGCAGGTCACGAAGTTGACGCTGGCATAGGGCCGCCGGCCGTTCGCGCCGAAGATGTCGCTCGAGCCCGCCAGGCGGGACGCCAGCTCGGGGACCTGGCCCGCGTCGCCCCGCCAGAACCGCCGCACGCAGTCCCGGTAGGCGCCGTTCCACTCGGCCCACCCCGGCGGGAAGTGCCCGACCCGGTAGCCCCCCGGGCCCACGTCCCAGGGCTCGGCGATGAGCTTCACGGTGGCGAGCACCGGGTCCTGGACCACGATGTCGAAGAAGGCGCTCGGCTGGCCGTCGGGGTCCCCCCGCACGAGCACCGGCGCCAAGTCGAAGCGGAAGCCGTCGACGTGCATCTCGGTCACCCAGTAGCGCAGGCTGTCCATGACGAGCGCCATGGTGCGCGGGTGCACCGTGTCGAGGCTGTTGCCGGTGCCCGAGTAGTCCAGGTAGTAGCGGCGGTCGTCCGGGGACAGGCGGTAGTAGACGGCGTTGTCGATCCCCCGCAGCGACAGCGTGGGCCCCAGCTGGTGACCCTCGGCCGTGTGGTTGTACACGACGTCCAGGATCACCTCGAGCCCGGCGCGGTGGAGGGTCCGCACCATCGACTTGAACTCGTCGACCTGCTGGCCCAGGCCGCCCGTGGCGTAGCCGGTGTGCGGGGCGAAGAAGGCGAGGGTGTTGTAGCCCCAGTAGTTGGCGAGGCCCCGCTCGACGAGGGCCCGCTCGGAGGCGAACTGGTGCACCGGCAGCAGCTCGACGGCGGTGACGCCGAGGCCCAGGAGATGGTCGACCACCGGGTCCGACGCCAGGCCGAGGTACGTGCCGCGCAGCTGCTCGGGCACGGCCGGGTGGCGCATGGTCGTCCCCCGGACGTGGCACTCGTAGACGACCGTGCGGTTCCACGGCGTCCGCGGCGCTCGGTCGTCGCCCCACGTGAAGGCCGGGTCCACGACGAGGCATTTGGGCATGGCGCCGGCCGAGTCGCGGGTGTCGAAGGAGAGGTCCTCGTCCGGGTCCCCCACGCGGTGGCCGTAGAGCTCGTCGCTCCAGCGGATCGACCCGGTGACCGCCCGGGCGTACGGGTCGATGAGCAGCTTGTGGCGGTTGAACCGGTGGCCGTTGGCGGGCTCGTAGGGCCCCGTCACCCGGTAGCCGTACAGCGCCCCCGGGCGCACGTCGGGGAGGTAGGCATGCCACACCCGGTCGGTGGCCTCGGCCATCCACACCCGGTCGACCGGCTCGGCGGCGTCAGCCCGGTCGAAGAAGCAGAGCTCGACCGCGGTGGCGTGCTCGGAGAACAGCGCGAAGTTGACCCCCTCCCCGTCCCACGTCGCGCCCAGGGGATGGGGGCTCCCCGGCCACACCCGCATCGGCGCCCCTCACCCCTCGGTCGACGCCGAGCCCGCGGCACCGGGGACGGCCAGCCGCTCGGGGGCGAGGAACACGCAGCCCAGCGGGGGCGCGACCAGCGTGAGGGCGCGTGGCCGGCCGTGGCTCGGCACCGGCTGGGCGTCCACACCCCCCATGTTCCCGGCACCGCTCCCGCCGTAGACGTCGGCGTCGCTGTTGAGGAGCTCCACCCATCGGCCGCCCTCGGGCACACCGACGAGGAGGCTCTCACGGGGCACCGGCGTGAAGTTGCACACGACCAGCACCGGGTCGCCTGCCCGGTCCTTGCGGAGGAACGCGAGGACGCTGACGTCGGCCTCGTCCTGCAGCACCCACTCGAACCCGGCCGGGTCGGCGTCGAGCTCGTGGAGCGCCGGGAGCCGGCGGTAGAGGCGGTTGAGGTCGCTCACCCAGCGGAGCACCCCGGCGTGCCGCTCGTCGTCGAGCAGGTCCCAGTGCAGCGAGGCGTCGTGGTCCCATTCCCGCCAGTCGGCCAGCTCCGCCCCCATGAAGAGCAGCTTCTTGCCGGGCTGCCCGTACTGGTAGCCGTAGAGGAGGCGCAGGTTGGCCCGCTGCTGCCAGTCGTCGCCCGGCATCTTGCCGAGGAGCGACCCCTTGCCGTGGGTGACCTCGTCGTGGGAGAGGGGGAGCACGAAGTTCTCGGTGAACGCGTAGACGCCGCGGAACGTCAGCTCGCCGTGGTGCCAGCGCCGGTGGACGGGTTCGCGCTCGATGTAGGTGAGCGTGTCGTGCATCCATCCCATGTCCCACTTGAACCCGAAGCCGAGCCCCCCGAGGTGCACCGGGCGCGACACGCCGGGCCAGGCCGTCGACTCCTCCGCCACCGTCTGCACCTGCGGGTGGTCGGCGTAGATCCCGGTGTTGAGCCGCTGGAGGAAGCCGACGGCGTCGAGGTCCTCGCGGCCGCCGAAGCGGTTGGGCTCCCACTGCCCGGGGCGGCGGGAGTAGTCGAGGTAGAGCATGGAGGCCACCGCGTCGACCCGCAGCCCGTCGGCGTGGTAGGTCCGCAGCCAGTGGTCGGCCGAGGAGGCGAGGAAGCTCCGGACCTCGTGGCGACCGTAGTTGAAGACCAGGCTGTTCCAGTCGGGGTGGACGCCCCGGCGCGGATCGGCGTGCTCGTAGAGGTGGGTCCCGTCGAAGTCGGCCAGGGCGAAGGCGTCCGAGGGGAAGTGCGACGGGACCCAGTCGAGGAGCACCCCGATGCCCGCCCGGTGGAGGGCGTCGACCAGCGCCATGAATTCCTGCGGCGTGCCGTACCGGCTGGTCGGGGCGAAGAAGCCCGTCGTCTGGTACCCCCAGCTGCCGTAGAAGGGGTGCTCCATGACGGGCAGGAGCTCCACGTGGGTGAACCCGGTCCGCACGACGTGGTCGACGAGGCGGGGCGTCAGCTCCCGGTAGCCGAGCACCTCCCCCGGCCGGTCCGGTGTGCGCCGCCAGCTGCCGAGGTGCACTTCGTAGACGGCCATCGGGGCGTCCAGCCCCTGGGCGCGGCCGACCATCCACTCGGCGTCGCCCCACTCGTAGGAGAGGTCCCACAGGACCGACCCGGTGCGCGGCGGGACCTCGCAGTAGGCGGCGAACGGGTCGGCCTTCTCCAGCACGCCCCCCGCCGCCGTGGTCACGGCGAACTTGTAGACCTGGCCGACGGCCGCGCCCGGCACCCGTCCCTCCCACACCCCCGACGTCGCACGCGGGCTCAGGGGATCGGCGCCCGGCTGCCAGCCGTTGAAGTCCCCGACCACCGAGACGGCGAGGGCGCTCGGCGCCCACACGGCGAACCGGGCGCCGCCGGCCTCCGGGTGGGCGCCCAGCTTCTCCGCCAGCCGCCGGTGCGTGCCCTCGTTGAACCAGTAGAGGTCCTCGTCGGTGATCACGGTGCGCCTCCCCGTTGGCGGTCGTCGTCGCGGGCACCCCCGCTCCCTCCCCACCATCGCCGGCGGCGGCGCGGCGGCGGGCCCATCGCCGGAGGCGGCACGACCTCGGCCGCGGCCTGCCGGGCCGCCCGTTCGGCCTCGGCCGCGTCGGCGACCCGCTGCGCCGCCGCCCGCTGCGCCGCCGCCCGTCGCTCGTCGGCGAGCTGCTCCGCCCGCCGGAGGCGGTCCACCCGCGCCAGCGCCTCGCCGGCCGACGCCATCTCCTCCAGCGTCCGCTCCGAGCGGTGCCGCCAGTTGCCGAAGGTCGTCCCGGGCCGGTTGTGCGGGCGCCGTTCCAGCCACAGGTCCTCGACGTCCACCATGACCAAGCGGGCCGGGCTGACCGCCAGCTGGTCGAGCGTCGGGCGCAGGGCGTCGGCGGCGCCGGCGCCCCACCAGGCGGCGAACCGCGGCAGGTCGTGGGTGGCGATGCTGGCGATGCTCATCTCCGGGGGGACCGGCGCCCGCTCGCCGGGGCCGTGGACCTCGAGCTCGAGCACCCAGGATCGCAGCATGCGGTCCTGGGTCATCGCCGCCCGGACCTCCTCGGGCACCGTGCCGAGGTCCTCCCCGACCACGACGGTCGACGACTGCGCGGCCTCCAGGCACACGATGGCTCTGAGCTCGTCGTGGGGGTAGTCCACGTAGGCGCCCTCGGTGGCGTCGAGCCCGTCGGGCACCCAGTAGAGGCGTTGGAGGCTCATGACGTGGTCCAGCCGCAGGACGCTGGCGCGGCGCATGGCATGGCGCAGGCAGGCGATCAGGTACCCGTACTCGCTGGCCCGCTGAGCCGCCGGGTGCAGCGGGCGGAAGCCCCACCGCTGGCCCTGCGCGAAGAACGGGTCGGGCGGGGCCCCGCCCTGGACGCCGCCGGCGAACGCCGCCGCGTGGACGCAGGCGTCGAACCCGTCGGGGTGCACCCCGACGGGGAAGTCGAGGAGCAGCCGGTCACCGGCGGCGGCCAGTTGCTGGTCGGCTACCCACTGGGCGTACAGGTGGTAGCCGGTCGCCTGGTCGCGCTCCGTCGTGCCGGCCGGCACCTCCCGCTCGGCCCGGAAGAGGGCGTACGCCGCCACCTCGGGGTGGGTGCGGGCGAAGTCCTCGAGCTGGTCGCGCCGGGGGGAGGGCGTCGACCACAGGGCGGCGGCCATGGGCTCGAGTGCCTGGCGGACGAGCGCCCCGGTCGCCGCGTAGTCGACCAGGGTGGACCCCAGGGCACGGCTCGAGGCGGTGCCCAGGACGTCGGGGGCCCCGGGCACCAGCTCGGCCTCGGGCACGGCCGTCGGGTCCACGTACAGCTCGTTCCAGGCCAGGCGGGTGGCCGGCAGGTACGGGCTCGGGTCCTCGGGGTCGAGCAGGGGGAAGAGCGGGAGGGTCCCCACGAACCCGGCCCCGAGGCCGGAGGCCCACGCCGACAGGTCGCCGAGCGCAGGGTAGGTGCCGATCCCCCAGTCCGGGCTGGGACGGATGGAGTGGACGGGCAGGAAGATCCCCCACGTGCGCTCGGGCTCGGGGCACCGGGGGGGCACGATGACGAGCGAGCTGGCGTCGAGGTCCGGCCCTTCCACCCGCAGGCGGTAGTAGCCGGGTGACAGCACCGACACCACCGAGGGGGCGATGCGGACCTCGTAGCGGTCCATCCCCTGACCCTCGAGGTTGCTGCCCCCGACCGGCCGATGGACGGCCGGCATCAGCCGGGTGCGGTGCAACGCGCTCTCGTCCTGGCGGTGGATGGTGAGCCAGCAGTCGCGGGGATGGACGTTGCGCGGCAACGACACCTCGATCACCTGGGGGACCATCGGCGGCGAGGCGATCACCGGCGCCAGGACCTCGAGGTGACGCCGAACCAGCTCCTCCCTCACGGCGTCGTCCGGGTCGTCCGCCGGGACGCCGAGGGCGCCCAGCACGGCGACCAGGGTGTCCCGGCCGGCCGTGCGGCGCTGGCCGGCGGCGTCGACGTACGCCGTCTGGACGCCGAACAGCTCGGCCAGCTCGGCCAGCGCGTCGTCGGGGGCGTTGGCAGGCATCGACGTCAACACGGACCGTCCAGCACCTCGAGGATGCCGGCGGCGGGGATGTCCACCCACTCCGGCCGGGTGTTGGCCTCGTAGGCGAGCTCGTACACGGACTTCTCGAACAGGAAGAACTCGAGGAGAGCGGCCATGTCGCGCTCGTCGCGCGGGAGGAAGCCCGCCCCCTCGGCCGCCTCGCGGTAGGCCCGCAGGAAGGCCGCCGAGACCCACCGGTACCAGAGCTGGAGCCAGGGCTCGAGCTCGCGGTGGCCCTGGGGACCGACGAGGTCCCGGTCGGCCTGCATGGCGACCGAGCGCGAGGCGTAGTGGAACGAGCGGACCATGCCCGCCAGGTCCAGGGCGGCCGGGCGCTTCAGGCGGCGCTGGGCGAGGGACCGCACGGGCTCCCCCTCGAAGTCGATGACCACGAGGTCCTTGCCGGTCCACAGCACCTGGCCCAGGTGGTAGTCGCCGTGGCACCGGATGCGCTCGACGTCGTTGGGGACCGTCGTGATCACCCGCAGGCGCTCGGCGATCTCGCGCTCCCGGCGCAGGACCTCCGCGACCAGCGGCGTCGCCTCCGCCATGGCCACCTGGCGGAAGGTGCGCCGAACCAGGCTCCGGGCGCCGTGGTAGAGCGACAGGCGCTCCACCGGGGTGAGCGGCTCGGGGGCCATCGCGGGGTCGGTCCGGTCCGACGCCAGGGCAAGGTGCAGCTCGGCCGTGCGCTGGCCGAGGAGCGACGCCCACTCGACGTAGGGCCCCAGGTGGTCGGGGGCCTGCTCGGGGGCCGAGAGGAGGCCGGGGGCCGGCAGGTCGCCGACGGCCTCGCCCACGTGGGCCAGCACCTCCTCGAGGCCACGGCCCAGGGCATCGACCACGTAGTGCCAGCCGTCCCCCTCGTTGCGGACGAACTCCTCCACCGAGGCCACCGTGATGCTCCCGCCGTTGCGGCCGGGGGCCCGGTACTCGAGGCTGCCCCCCGCCCGGGGGGCGTAGGGGAAGCGGGCGCGCTCGGAGAGGAACCGGCCGAGCTCGACGCCGGGGTTGATCCCCTCCTCGAGGCGGCGGATGTACTTGACGATGACGCGGTCGCCGACCGCCACCGAGCTGTTGGACTGCTCCGCCGTCAGCGGCTGGGGCTGCACGTCGGCGGGCACCGACTGGCGCAGGGCGCGGGTGGCGGCCGCCGGCGCGCCCCAGGCGCGCCCGCGCCGGCCGGGCGACGACCGGCGCAGGGCGACCATGTCGAGCACGGCACGGGTGAGCTCGGGCTCCCACACGGCGTCGTAGAGGACGCCGTCCTCGGCGCCGGCCCGCAGGTCGGCGATCACCGCCTCGGGGCGCCAGCGCCGAAAGGCCTCCCCGCGCTCGCCCGGCAGGTACGCCAGCGGCAGGAGGTACTCCTCGGGGTTGACGTGGTCGAGGTCGACCCGCAGCACCGCCAGGTAGGCGATCGGGTTCGACCGGTCCCCCACCGGCACGGCGTCGGCGACGGTGACCCCCGTCACCGATCTCGTCTTGGACGCGAACCACCGGCGTGCGGCCACGTAGTCGGGCAGGATCGCCTCCAGCTGGCGCGGATCGGCCAGGACCTGGTCCCACCGGCCGTCGACGGTGAGCGCGGCCGGCGGCCGGCGCCGAGTCGCCGGGCCTGGCTGGAGCGAGAACCAGTAGAAGCCGTGCGGTCCCAGGGTGACGAAGTACGAGAGGTCGCCGACGGCCGGGAACGGCATGTTGCCGAAGAGCTCGACCGGGGTGGCCCCGCACACCTCCGAGAGGTCGAGCTCGGCGCACTGGACGAAGCGGGACAGGTTGACGACCACCAGCAGGACCTCGTCCTCGAAGCGGCGGATGAAGGCCAGCACCTTGCGGTTGTCGTGGCGCAGCAGCTCCAGCGTGCCCCGGCTGAAGGCCTTGTGGCGCTTGCGGAGGTGCACGAGCCGCCGCATGAACCACAGCAGCGAGCTCGGGTTCTGCTCGGCGGCTTCTACGTTGACCGCCTGGAAGTGGTGGACGGGGTCGATGATGACCGGCAGGAACAGCTGCTGGGGGTTGGCGCGGGAGAAGCCGGCGTTGCGGTCGCTGTCCCACTGCATCGGGGTCCGCACGGCGTTGCGGTCGCCGAGGTAGATGTTGTCGCCCATCCCGATCTCGTCGCCGTAGTAGACGATGGGCGCGCCCGGCAGCGAGAAGAGGAGCCCGTTCATCATCTCGATCAGGTTCCGGTCGTTGCCGAGCAGGGGGGCCAGGCGGCGGCGGATGCCCACGTTCACCCTCGCCTGGGGGTCCTGGGCGTAGGCCTTGTACATGTAGTCCCGCTCCTCGTCGGTCACCATCTCGAGCGTCAGCTCGTCGTGGTTCCGCAGGAACAGGGCCCACTGGGACTCGGGTGGCGCCGGTGGCGTCTCGGCCAGGATGTCGACGATGGGGAACCGGTCCTCCTGCCGGGCCGCCATGAACATCCGCGGCATCAGGGGGAAGTGGAACGCCATGTGGCACATGTCGCCGTTGCCCATGTAGGCCACGGCGTCCTCGGGCCACTGGTTGGCCTCGGCCAGGAGCATGCGGTCGTCGAACCGCTCGTCGACGTGGGCCCGAAGGCGGCGGAGGAGCTCGAACGTCTCGGGCAGGTTCTCGCACGAGGTCCCCTCGCGGGCGTACAGGTACGGCACGGCGTCGAGGCGCAGCCCGTCGACGCCGAAGGAGAGCCAGTAGTCGACCACGTCGAACATCGCCTGGCGGACGGCCGGGTTGTCGTAGTTGAGGCTCGGCTGGTGCGAGTAGAAGCGGTGGAAGTAGTACGCCCCGGCCACGGGGTCGAACGTCCAGTTGGACGTCTCGAAGTCCGAGAAGATGACCCGGGCCTCCTTGAACCGGTCGGGCGTGTCGCTCCACAGGTAGAAGTCCCGGTAGGTGCTGCCCGGGCGCGACCGGCGTGCCCGCTGGAACCACGGGTGCTGGTCGGAGGTGTGCGCCAGGACGAGCTCGGTGACGACCTTGAGCCCCCGGCGGTGCGCCTCCCGCAGGAAGGCACGGAAGTCCCGCAGCGTGCCGTACGAGGGATGGATGTCGCGGTAGTCCGAGATGTCGTACCCGTCGTCGCGGAGTGGCGACGGGTAGAACGGCAGCAGCCACAGCGCGGTGACACCTAGCTCCTGCAGGTAGTCGAGCTTCTGCACGAGGCCCTTGAAGTCGCCCACCCCGTCGCCGTCGTTGTCTTTGAACGCCCGGACGTGCAGCTCGTAGAAGACGGCGTCCTGGTACCAGTGCGCGGCCTCCCCCGCCGGCGCCACCCGCGCCATCTGGAGCGACCGTGTGGCGGTGGTGGGGCCGGTGGCGCCGGCGGGGCGGGTGGCGTCGGCGGGACGGCCGACGTCGCCGGGGCGGGTGGCGTCGGCGGGACCGTCGGTCGGGCCCACGGGTGTCGTCGTGGTCACGGCGCCACCTCTTGGGTGCCACCGATGGCACCGTTGCCAGGGGGCTCGCCGGCGGCGGCGGCGGCGGCGGTGGCGGTGGCGGCGGTGGCGGCGGTGGCGGCGGTGGGCGGCGGGCCCGGCACCGTCACGTGGAAGACGTGCGCCGGCACCGCCTGGGGGTCGAGGATGACGAAATTGCGCTCGCCGGCCCACCGGTAGCGGGCACCCGTGAGGAGGTCGTGGACGTCGATCCCGTCGCCGGCGTCGAGCTCCACCCACCCCGACTGCCGGTGGAACGGGTCGAGGTTGACCACCACGAGGACCCGGTCGTCGCCCGACGTCTTCGAGTAGGCGACGAGCTGGTCGTTGTCCACCCGATGGAAGACCAGCGTGTCGTTGCGCTGGAGGGCCGGGTGCTGCCGGCGGATCTCGTTCACTCGGCCGACGAGCGGCGCCAGGCTGTCGGGCCGGTCGAGGTCCCAGTGGCGGACGGCGTACTTCTCCGACCCGGCGTACTCCTCGGAGCCCGGGATGCGGGCCACGTGCTCCTGCAGCTCGAACGCCGGGCCGTAGATGCCGTAGCTGGCCGACAGCGTGGCGGCCAAGACGAGCCGCTCGACGAAGGCACCCGTGCCCCCGGTCTGCAGGGTCTCGGTGAGGATGTCGGGGGTGTTCGGCCAGAAGTTGGGCCGGAAGAACTCAGCTGCCTCCGCCAGGTCGGCCATGTAGGTCTCCAGCTCCCACTTCGTCGTGCGCCATGCGAAGTACGTGTACGACTGGGAGAACCCCACCTTGGCAAGCCGGTTCATGACCTTCGGGCGGGTGAAGGCCTCCGAGAGGAAGAGCACCTCGGGATGGTCCGCCTTCACCGACGAGATGAGCCACTCCCAGAAGGCGAACGGCTTCGTATGGGGATTGTCGACACGGAAGACCCGGACCCCGTGCCCGACCCAGAACCGCACCACCCGCAGGAGCTCCTGCCACAGCTGCCACCACGCCTCGGTCTCGAAGTCGAGGGGGAAGATGTCCTCGTAGCGCTTCGGGGGGTTCTCGGCGTAGCGGATGGACCCGTCGGGACGGTGGCGGAACCACTCGGGGTGCTCGCTCACCCACGGATGGTCCGGGGAGCACTGGAACGCGAGGTCGATCGCCACCGCGATGTTGCGCTCGGCCGCGGCAGCCACGAGGGCGTGGAAGTCCTCGAGGGTGCCGAGCGCCGGGTCCACTGCGGTGTGACCTCCGGCGTGCGAGCCGATGGCCCACGGGCTGCCGGGATCGTCCGGCCGGGCCACGGTGGCCCCGTCGGCCCCCTTGCGGCCGGTCGTACCGATGGGATGGACCGGCGGCAGGTACAGGACGTCGACGGCCAGCCGCTCGAGGTAGCCGAGGCGGTCGACCACGTCGGCCAGGGTCCCGGCCCGTCCGGGGCCGGGTGCGGCCGAGCGGGGGAACAACTCGTACCAGCTGCCGAAGCGGGCAAGGGCGGGCTCCACCACGAGCGGGCACGGAACGGAGCTGACCGAGGTCCCGGGGGCGCGGTAGCGACGCACCAGGCGCGCGAGCTCCTCGCTGCGCACCACCCCACCGACGGTGCCGTCGTGCTCGTACTCGAGGTCGGCGGCAGCAGCGGCGCCGGCACCGCCGAGGCCGTCCAGGCGATCGTCGAGCGACCGGGCGGCGGCCAGGCAGGCTGCAGCCGCCTCGAGGACCCGGCGGTCACCGCCCCGGGCCCGCTCGGCGGCGTCGGCCACGAGGCCGGCACCCACGATCAGCTCCGTCGGTGCCTCTGTCGCCGGGCGCGCCCACAGGTCCCGCCGCCAGGTGGCGAACCGGTCGACATCCGCCCGCACCACGAACCGGCAGCGCCCGACGCGGTCCGCCAGGAAGGTCCCGCGCCAGCGGTCGTTGACCAGCTGCTCCATGCGCACGGTGGTCCACGTGCTCTCCCCGTCTCGCTGGTAGCGCAGCTCGCACAGGAGCAGGTCGTGACCGTCGGCGAAGGCGTCGGCCTCCACGGTGACGGCATCGCCCACCGCCGCCTTGGCCGGGAACCGGCCGCACTCGACCATCGGGCGGATGTTCTCGATCACCGGCCGGGGGGGTGCCCCGGAGGTTCGGTGTGCCGGCGCGCGCGTCGTCGCCATTGCGCGGTGTCCCTCCTCGGTGACGGCCTTCACCCCGTTGCGTCTCCGCCGACACGGGGCACCACTGCACCTTGCCACGTCCCGGCCCCTGCCACCACGCGTTGGGCGTCGCCCCAGCACACCGGCCCGAGGACGGGGTGGGCAAGTGGTCGGGGGTGCGGCGAGCGGCCCGGCCGCGAGACCGGCCCCGGCTTCACGCCGCGGGGCGGTACACCGCCGCCGCGTGCCGAGACCGTCGGAGCCGTGCCACGGGGAACGTTATGCCCGGTCGTGGCATCGACGATGCCCGGCACCTCGGGCTGCAGCGCACCGGGGGGCCCGGGTTCGCCGGCCCGTCAGGCCTGCAGGTCGAGGAGCAGCTTCCCCTGCACCTGGCGACCGGCCAGCCGGTCGAAGGCGTCGTTGACCTCGGCGAGCGGCAGGACCCGGTCCACCGTCACCTGGAGCCGTCCGTCGGCAACGGCGCGCAGCGCCCCGGCGATGCCGCGGGCCATGGCGTCGGCGGGCTCGATGAGCCCTCCGTAGCCGAG
Source organism: Acidimicrobiaceae bacterium (assembly GCA_027306585.1). Lineage (GTDB taxonomy): Bacteria > Actinomycetota > Acidimicrobiia > Acidimicrobiales > RAAP-2 > DAHUZJ01. The sequence goes on from DAHUZJ010000090.1 coordinate 23,765, forward strand.
AACGGTCAGGCCCTTGCGGTACACCTGCTGCAGGGGGACGGTCCCCGTCGGGCCGGCCGAGGTGCCGAAGAGCACGAGGCGGCCGCGGGGCTCCAGGGCCTCGATGGCGGCACCCGTGAAGCCACCCCCGAGGGCGTCGAACACCACCGTCGGGGCGAGCTCGACGAGCGCTCTGGCCAGGGCGTCCTCGTCGGCCACCACGACGTGGTCGGCCCCGTGGGCACGTAGCCAGGCGGCCTTCTCGCCGTTGCCCGTCTGGCCCCACACCGTGGCGCCGAGGGCGTGGACGAGGGACACGATCATGCTGCCGACCCCGCCGCTCGCCCCGAGGACCAGGACCCGGTCGCCTGCCTCCACCCGGCCGAGATCGGTCACCGTCCGCCAGGCGGTGACCCCGGCGACACCCATGGCCGCGGCGGCGAGCGGCTCGACGCCTCCCGGCACGTCGACCGTGGCGGCCCCCGGCACCACCGCCGTCCGGGACCACACGCCGGGCCGGCGGCTGCCCACGCCGTGACCGTGGACGACGACCCACCGACCGTCGATCTTGCCCACCCCCTCGGACCCGAGGGTTCGAGGCAGCGGCAGCTCGGGGGCCACGCGCCCCAGAGCGTGGTAGCGGTCGATCGGGTTCACCCCGCCATAGGCCATCTCGACCACGAGGTCGCCCTCGCCCGGGCTCGCCAGGTCGACGTCCTCGACCACGATCGGCTGACCGTGGGCCACCAGCCGCGCTGCCGACGTCCGCATCCCTCCGTCTCCTCCTGACTCACCCGTCGCCGCGTGCTCCGCCGGCACCCTATCGCCGCCGTCGGTGGCACCCGGGGGGACGCGCCGACGCGGTTGGTAGCTTGGGTTCATGGCCGATCACGACGCCGTGCCCGAAGCCGACTGGGAGGAGCAGGAGCTGCCACCCACCCCGGACCTCCGGACCGGTCACCCGCACCCGGAGGACCGTCCGGAGGCGGACGTCCTCGAGCAGGAAGTGCCGGTCGGCGACGTGGAGCCGCAGCCCGGCATGGACGCCGAGCGAACCGAAGAGGACGAGGACTGGCTGGGAGAACGACGCGATCCGGAGGAGCCCACCGGCGAAGCCGGCTGACACCGCCCGCGCGCCGGTCGTCGAGGCCGCTGGGCCGCGTCAGCCGGGCATCCGCTCGGTTCGAATTGATCCCGTACGAGCAGAGCTCGTTCGGATCGAGCTGGTTCGGATCGAGCTGGTTCGGACTCGGTCAGTTCGACTCGAGCACGAAGGGGGGCGGCTCGCTGGTGGTGGTGACCACGGTGGCGGCGGCCCGGCTCAGGTGCTCGAGCGTCAAGGCTTCCGGCTCGCACGCCACGGCCAGTCCGGCCGACGCCAGGGCGTCGGCGATCTGGCGCTGATGGTCGTCGACGTGCTCCCCGAAGACCTGCCGCCGGGGCAACAGGACGGGGCACTTGCCGGCACGGAGCGCCATCAACGCCGAGCCCACGCCGGCGTGCGCCACGACGAGGTCGGCCTCGGCCATGGCGGCCGCGAGCTCCCCGGACGGCAGGGTGCGCCGGGCGTCGATGCCGAGGTCCGCCACCTCGGTGGGGCCCGTCTGCCACAGCACCTCGGCCTCCGGCGGCAGCACGTGGCGGACCGCGTCGACCATCCGCCGGAAGCCGGCGTTCCCGGTGCCGGCCGTGACCACCACCCGGCGGACCTCGGCGGTGGGGACGGCGGTGGCGCGGAAGCCGTCGAACACCGAGCCGCGGAACAGCCATCCGTTCTTGGTGGCGGCACGGTGTTGGGCGTAGCGATGGACCCCGGGGATCGGCGCCAGGATCCGTGCCGTGAGCGACGGGTCGTCCACGCGCGCCGCCGTCTCGATGTAGTGGCAGGGGACGCCCCGGGCCCTGGCCAGTGCCATGAAGGGCACCGCCGCCAGCGACCCGGTGCTCACCACCGCGGACCACTGCCGGGTGCGCAGGAGACGGTGGGCTCGGCCCACCGTGGCCAGCGTGGCGGTGACGTCCCGCGGCTCCGACGCAGGGATGGGCTCGACCACTTCGCCAGCCAGCAGGGAGCGGCTCTGGGCGGTGTCCGGCGTCACCCAGGTGACGTCGCCCGGCACCCCCACGAGGCGGGGCCGCAGCATCCACAGCTCTTCGAGATGTCCTCCCCGACCCGCAACAAGTAGCGTCGGCATGCCCGCAGCATGTGGGACGACAGTCCCACCGCCATCCCACCGGCGTTGCGACCCGTCGAGACGTGGCAGGGACGGCACCCATGGATGCTGTACCGCATGCGGGAACCTGTGCAGGAGTCCGTGGCCATCGCGCCGTTCGTGGAGCCGTTGCCCCTGGTGGCGACCACCGACGGCCATGCGGAACGCGGCGGGCCTCGTCACCAGACCACCCAGGAGACGGCGCCCCCGGCGGTGCGCAGCCGAGTGGCCCTCGTGCACCTCGGTAATGCCGGTGGCCTCGGCACCACCCGGCGTGTGGTCGTGTGGAAGGACCTCCTCGCGCTGGCGGGTGCAGAGGTCCTCGAGGTGAACCTCCTCCGTGAGCACCGTCGAGCACTGCCCACCCCGCAGGCGGCCGTCGGGGCCCTGCGCGGCACGGTGGTGCCCGAGTCGGCCACGTGGTCGCCACGCGCCGCCGCGCGCACCGTCCGGGAGGCGGACGTGGCTGCCGTGGTGTTCATCACCGCTCGAGCTTTTCATCCCACGCTCGCCGCGGCGGCCCCCCGGGCCATCCTCGACTTCCAGGACCTCTTCAGCCGCAGCTACCGCGGCCGGGCCACCGTGGACCGTCGGATCGGCGCCGGCGCCGCGTGGCGCGCGCTGGCCTGGGTCACGGAGCGCTTCGAACGCCGGGACCACCCGGTGCACACCGTCGCCGCCGGGTGGGCCGAAGCCAAGGAGATCCGCGCCACCTGGATCCCCAACACCCTCGCCGCGGCGGTGCCGGCCGACGACCTGACGGACCATGCAGGAGCCGCCGCCGACGTCCTGTTCTTTGGCAAGCTCACGGCCCTCCCCAACCTGGACGCCGTCCGCCGGCTGGATGCCCTCTGGCCCGACCTGCGAGAGCTGGCGCCTTCGGCGACGTGCCTGCTGGCCGGCAACGGCACCAACGCGGAGATCGCCGCAGTGGCCGCCACCCGCGGGTGGACGGTCCTGCAGGACTTCCCCGACGTGAACGAGCTGTGCCGGCAAGCCCGCGTCGCCGTCGCGCCGCTGCGCTACGCCAACGGCATCCAGAACAAGGTGCTCGAGGCGGCGGGTGCAGGGCTTCCCCAAGTCGTGTCGCCCGAGGCCCTGCGCGGCCTTGCGCCCGGGTTCCCCGCAGTGACCGCGAGCGACAACGGCGCACTCGCCCAGGGCATCGCCGCCCTCCTGGCGGATCCAGAGCACCGGCTCGATCTCGCCCACCGGGCCCACGCCCACGTCCTGGCGACCTACGGCGCCGACCGGTGGGCGCCCACCGTCTTCGACCTGATCTCGGCATAGCCGATCGGGTCCACCCCGCTGCCCGCGCCCGGGCGACGATGCGCCGCGGCCGGAGTGAGCAGGCATCGGGAGCCCGCGCACGCCCCCGACGCGGACGTCAGGTGCCCGCGAGCTCCTCCAACGCCGCCGTCAGGCGGTCGGCCACGAGCATGCGGTCCCGTTCGGGGAGGAGGGCATGGTCCAGCTGCTCGGCGACGTCGATCACGACGTGCCCCCCGGAGACCGGTGTGCGCAGGGCGGGCCCGTCCTCGCCGATCAGCGGCCCGGCTTCGACCGGGCCACAGAGGCAGTAGGCACGCACGCCCCGCTGGGCGACCCGTTGCTGCCAACCGAGACGCCTGGCCGTCCGAGCCTTGCCCTCGAGCCGGGCGCGCACGACACCACCCCAGCCAGCGAGGCGCTCCGGGAGGCGGGCGCGCACCCGTGTCACCCATCGGGACCGCACGACGCAGATCTGGCGGAGCGGGGACGACGGCCCCCCGTCGAAGGACTCGGGCGGGATGAACCGCAGCACCGGGTTGACGGCGAGCACGCCACGCAGGTCGTGCGCCACGGCGCCCTCGAGCGCCTGGTACCCGCTCGAGCACAAGCCGACGAGCACCACGTCGCGCGGGTCCTCGGCAGCGGCGGCCACGACGTCGGCGACGTCGGCGAACGCCTCCGCCGCCCGGATCACCTCCTCGGGTCGTCCCGGCCGCGCCGGGCTCTCGCCGAGGCCGCTGAAGTCGACCCGGAGGCACCGCACCCCGGCGGCGGCCCACCGGCGGGCGAGGAGCACCCAGAGTCGTCCGGAGCCGGTGTGACGATCGTTGCCCTCCGGCAGGAAGACGACGACGGGGCGGCGCACCGCCACGCGCCGATCGGCGGGCACCGTCTCGATCGCGAACAGCCCGGCCGGGCCGAGCCACCGCACCCGTTCGGCGACCGCGGCCGACTGGCCGTCGGCGTCGGCATCGGCGTGGAAGAGCACCTGCTCGGTGCTTCGACACACGGCCGGGACGCTGACCGGGAGGTCGCAGGGCGCCCGGGGCGCCACCTCGTCGGAGGTCAGGACGTCCGCCAGCCACTCCACCACCTGTGACATCCCGCCGGCCGGGATGGACCGGAAGAGAGGATCGACCTCCAGGAGCGCCTCCTGCTCGCCGGCCGGGAGCTCCCTGTGGTCACAGCAGGCCGTGCCCTCGCCCGTGGCCGTGGCCGTGGCCGTGGCCGTGGCCGTGCCCTCGCCCGTGGCCGCCGGCCCACGGCTCGGGCCCGGCTCGAGGACGTGCCGCTGCCCGGGCCGGTCGAGCACGAGCGTCCACCGGGCGGCCGACGTCGCCGGCAGGCGCAGCCCGGAGAGATCGGCCGCCGCCGCCGGGCTGAGCGCTGCCCCGGGCACCTCCACCGTCCCGTCTGCAGCCGGACCGAAATGGAGTGCGTGGAGCGACCGTTGGCGACGGAGGAAGGCCTTTCCCGAGTCGCAGGGGTCCCAGAGGACGAGGGCGTCGATGTCGCCTCGGCGCTGAGCGGCAAGGGCGGCGAGGACGGCCCCCACCCGCATGCCGATCAGGGCGACCGGCCCAGACGCGTAGCAGCGGGCGAGCTCGACGGCGCGGTCGATGCCGTCGAACCACTGGGCCACGAGGTCCGGGGCACCGGTCGCCCCTGCGGAGTTCCCGGTCCCCGGATAGTCGAAGCGCACCACGGTGAGGCCGGTGCCGGCGAGGCGTCGGGCGACCTCGCGCACTGCGAATTGAGCTGCCACCTCCTCCCCGAACACCGGCGGGCACAGGACCGCCGATGCGCCGTTCGCGACCGGTGGCACGTGGACCCATCCCATGAGGCGACGACCGGGCCCACCGAACCACACCGGTCCGGCGGGCAGGGAGCCAGCCGGGTCGGGCACGCTCGGCGACGAGGCCGCGCCGGGAAGGCCAGACGCCGGCGCTCCCCCAGGAAGGCCGGTCGCCGGCGCGGCGGACACCGCCCGCCGGGTCCCGGGTCTCCTCGCGCGCGCTGCGCCCGCGGCCCGGTCCCCGAAGAGCGTGTCGGACGTCATAGCCGCAACAGGCTTCGGAGTGACGGGGCCCACCGGGAAGGGTCGAGCCCCTGGGTGGCGAGGAGGGCGATCGCGATCCGGTCGACGCCGAACCCGACGCACGCACTGTGGGCCAGCTCGCCGACGGTCGTCTCGATACCGAAGGACCGACCGAAGTGGTCTCGGTGGTAGTTGGCCGACAGCAGCGCCGTCGGCCGCGAATTGCCGGGCACCTCGGCCACGAGCTCGGTCTTGAGTTGCTCATCGAGCTGGCTGGCGGCGAGCACGTTCCCCACTCGGCCGAAGAAGGGGTCCGAGGCGGGAACCGCCGCCACCTCCAAGCCCAGGGACTCGAGCAGCGCCTGACCTCGATCGAGGGCCATGTCCCGATGGGCCTCGGCTCCCGCTGCCTCGCCCACGTACACCACTTCGTGCATGAGGAACGACTGCAACCGGGTCGGCTCCTTGCTCGGCTCGCTGCGGAAACAGTGGCCCGAGACGTCGAAGAGCCAGGGTCCGCTGCCGGGACGCCGCGCGCACAGGGGGTAGACCCCGTGGCAGACAGCGGGCTCGAGCATGAGCTCCGACGGCTGGAGCAGCTCGGACCACGGGTGGCCGCGGGTGGCCCGCTGGAGCAGCTGGCGATGCTCGACCTCCCCCCCCGCGAAGACGTGCACCGACCCCATGAGGTCGGGGAAGGACTCAAGGTAGTTCGTGCGCTCGAACGACGTCCGGGGGATCAAGGGCGGCATGTGGAGGCGCGTGGCGTGCAGCGTCGCCGCCCAGCGGCTCACCATGGCGTCGATGCCGTCCGCCACCTCCTGGTAGGCGGCCGTCCGGATGTACAGGCCGTCGACCCCGGTCCGCAGCAGCAACCCGGCATCCTCGAGCTGGTCGAGCAGCGTGCGTGTCGGGCGGACCTCCGTCGCCTTCGCCGTCTCCATCGTGTGCAGCACCATCAGCGCATCACCTCCTCTCCCCCACCCCCGGGCTCACGACACCGCGGTGGCGCTCGTGAGCGGGTCGTCGGTCAGGATCCCCACGACCTCTGCCATGGAGGCGACCGAGCGGAACGTCGCCTTGCGCAGGGTCGCCTGGGGGAACTCGATGCCGAACTCGTCCTCCAGCGCCAGCATGACGTTCACGCTGGCGTGCGAGGTCATCCCCGCCTCGAAGAGGTCGTCGTCGTCGCCCAGCGTGCTCGCGTCCACCGGCAGCCGGGCGTGCTCTGCCACGACCTGTCGGATCCTCTCGATGTCCCGGTCCGTCGTCATCCTCTGTCTCCTTCTTCTCGTGGCTCCGTGTGGGCTGCTCGTGGCTCCATGTGGGCTGCTGTCGGGTCGATGCGCGTTGTCCCCGCCGACGACGGACGGCACGTTCCGGCGACGACCGCCACGGCCATGCCGGCCTCGTGGCTGAGGCTCACGCTCAGACCCTGGACCTGGTCACGTGCCGCGAGGGCGGCCGCCTCGCCGTGGAGCCGCAGATCGCATGACCCGTCGTCGTTGCGGCGCACCTCGATGTCCCGCCACTCCGGACGGGCACCGTCCGGCCGCAACACCTTGAGCGCCGCCTCCTTGGCCGCGAACCGAGCGGCGAGCGACTCGACCCGCACCGCGTCCACGCTCCCGCAGCAGCTGAGCTCGTGCTCGGTGAAGAGCCGGTCCAAGTAGCGACGTCCCAGGCGTTCGACCGATGCCCGTACCTCCTCGACCGCCACGAGGTCCACTCCAACCCGCACCAGCGGCTCGTCGCCACGTGCGCCACCCCCGAGCGACGGCGCGCTCGCCATTCGGTCACCGGGCATGGAGCTGCTCCACGACGCGACGCAGGAGATCGTCGACCTCTTCCGCCGAAGTCGCCGTGGCGACCACCGACGACCAGCGCATGCGCGCCGGCTCCCCCGCAGTTGCGGCCGCCGCCGCCACGCTCGCCGACAGGTGCGCCGCGACCTCCTCGGCGTCCGCGCCGCCCGGGACGAGCGCGGTCGCGAGGACGAAGGTCGCCGGTGCGGCGCGGGCGACCGGGTCGTCGAAGCGGAGATCGGCCCGGAGGGTGTCTGCCACGGCACGGAGCGTCGCCTCGCTGACGCTGCCGCCCGAAGTCGCCGTCAGCTCGACGGCCGCCAGCATCAGCGGCCATCCCGTGCGGCGGGCTCCGCCGAGCAGGCGGCCGGCCCGGGCCATCAGCACCTCCATGCTGGCAGCCCCGGTCACCGCGTCCGGCGGGAGCAACCAGTAGTCGTCCATGCCGCCCGCGCCGGCCAGCGACATGGCGCCCGCGCCGGCCAGCGACATGGCGCCCGCGCCGGCCAGCGACATGGCGCCCAGCGACCCCAGGTCCCCCGTCCCGGCGAAGAGAAGGCCGGCATCACCCCCACCGAGCGTCGGTGGCGCGAGGGAGGGCGGCGCGGCGGGAGCCGGCGCGGCGGGCACGGCAGGTGCGGCGAGGGTCGGTGCGAGCGCCATCGCCATCTCAGCCTCGGAGCCCCAGGCCGCGTCCGCGTCCACTGCGACCGGCCCCAGCGGGGCAGCGAGCGCGATCGCCGCGACGGGTGCCGTCGCATCGGTGTGCCCCCTGAGCGTGGTGCGGAGCAGGCCCACCACGAAGCGCAGCTCCCTGCGGGTCGCCGGGAACGCCAGGGCGACCACGGCCGGTACCAGGGTGAGCAACGAGCGCGGGAAGGAGACCAGGGGCGCCAGCATCGGCGGGACGAGCACCGCGAGCGGCAAGAGGAGCCGGCGGTAGCGCATGGGGGCGATCCGTGCGGTGGCCCGGTGGGTGACCACCGTCGAGGCGAGCGAGAGCCCGCTCGCAATGGCGATGCCCAGGATCCCGGCCACCGGCACCAGGGCCACGGCCGCGACCGACAAGATGGCGAACTGCCACAGCGACGCCCGTGCCACCGACATGTTCTTCCCGACCGCGAAGAGCACGGTGCACTGGACCAGGTTCACCACTCCGAGCACCGAGACGATCGAGAATGCGACGTAGAGGTGCAGTGCCGGGTCCCACGAGCTCCCGAAGACGGGTGGGATCAGCCCACGGGCCACGAGGCCGAACGCGGCGAACGGCGCCGCTGCGGCGATCATCACGAGGAACATGCCCTCCTCGAGCGCCCGTGCCAAGCGCGCCAACCCGCCGTTGCGGGCGCGAGAGACGGCCACCATGCCGACCCGGAATACCCCCCGCCGGGTGAAGTTCAGCATGCCGGCCAGGCGGATCGAGAAGTTGACGTAGCCGACACCCACCGGACCGGCGAACGTCCCGACCACGACGGCCACCACGACATTGCCGGCGCTCGTCGCCCACGTCGACAAGGAATAGGTGAAGCCGTGGCCCACCATCTCCCTGGCGCCCGACCACGACCAGGCCAGGTGCGGCCGCAGCCCGGCAAAGGCGTAGCTGCCGATCAAGAGCCAGGTCTGCCAGGCGAAGTACCCGGCCACGAGCGACCAGCTCCCCAGGCCACCGATCGCCAGCGGCACCGCGGTGGCATACAGCACCGCGTCGCCGCCCAGCTCCAGGATCCCCATCCGCCGATAGCCGAATTGGCGCTCGATGCACGCTTGGGCCGGCGCCCAGAGGACGTTGATCGGCACGAGCAGAAGGAGCACCCGGAGCGGCAGGAGCATGCCCCGGGGCCGCAACAGCCCCCCGAGTGGGATCGTGAGGGCGAGGCCCACCACGCTCACCACCACGGACGCCAGCAGCAAGAAGGTGAAGGCCTCGTCGTAGTCGCGGCGCGTCGGGGCCTCCGGCTTGCGGATGAGGAAGACCTCGAGACCCATCTGCGCCAGCGTCGAAGCGAAGAGGATGAAGGCCGCGGCGGCGCTGAAGATGCCGTAGTTCGCCGGGCCGATCGCCCGCATGGTGACGACCGTCCCGCCGAGCCGCACGAGCATCCCAAGGACCTCGCGGCCCGCGAGGTAGCCCGCACTGCGGATCGCCAGCGCGCGAAGCGACGCCCCTTCCCCGGGACCGTGGCGATCGCCCCGTCCCCGCGCCGCGGACGACCTCCTGGACCCGCCGTCGGGTACCTGCCCCGTGTGGGGCGGAGCAGCGGGCTCGGCGACCATCCGACGGCCGTTCGTCAGGCCGCACGGAGCTTTGCCACCGCCTGCCGGAGGAGCTCGTCGGCGTCGTGCCGGCCGGCGAGGTCGGCGACGACGTGCGCGGACCGCACCGATGCCGCGTCGGAGGCGATGGCGGACCGGACGGTGGTGACGAGATGCTCCTCCACGTTGGCACCCGTTGAGCTCCCTGGCACGAGCGGGACGGCGGCGACGAAGGCACGGTCACCGACCTGTGCCAGCGGGTCGTCGAACCGCAACTGACCTCGGAGGGCGTGGGCCGCCACCACGATGGCGTCCTCGTCGACCTCGCCGACGACCTCGACCACCACCAAGACGAGCGCGCCACCGCCCACCGCGGAGGCGCCGAGCATGCGGCCGGTGCGGCCGAGCAGGGCCCCGAGCGGGACCAGCCCGGTCCCGGGATCCACCCCGCGCAAGAGGTCGGCCAGCGGATCGCTCCCGGCTGGCGCCTCGGCACGCAGCACGGACGGCGCGACGGTGGCACCCGCCGGGTCCATCGGCACGCCGGTTCCTGCGTTGCCGGGCGCCAGCTCGGTCGTGACGAGCTCGGCGGCAAGGGGTTCGGCGGTTGGCGGTTCGGCCGGTGCAGCCGCCGAGGGGACCGCTGGCGCAGGCTGCTCGGCCTGCGCGACGACCTCCCATGCGGGCTGCTCGGCCCCAGCGGAGGGCACGGGCGAGGGAACCACTGGGATGGTGCCCCAGACGAGCTCGTCCCCCAACGTGGGCGGCACAGTGGGACCCCCGGTGCCCGACGGCATCTGGGCGTCGGTGCCCTGCGGCGGGCCCTCCAGGGGCGGGGTCCAGGCCGGCTCGCCCGGCTCCAGGCGCGGGGCCCTGCCCCAGATGACCTCGGGCGCCGGCACCGGGGGTGGACCGGGCTGTTCCCATGCCGGTGCCGGGGGTGCCGGAGGCATCGCGGTGGGCGCCGGGATGGGCTCGCCGGCCGGTGGCGGCTCTTGGGGAGCAGCGGCTCGCTCGGGCTGACCGGGAGGGCCACCGAAGTCGGCGCGCGGTGGCACGCCCCATACGGGCTCCGAGGGGGGCGGGGCGGCGGGTGGTGCGGGAGGAGCCGGCGCGGGGGCGACGGGCTGGGTCGGTGCCGGGGGCGCGACCGGTGCACCCGGCGGGGTCTGCGGGGTCGGCACGGCCGGCGCAACCGGAGGCGTCGGCGCGGCCATCGCCGACCAATCCTGGTCCGAGATCGCTGTCGGCCGGCTCGCCACGGGCGTCGGCACCGGGGGTGCCGCCGCAGGGGGTTCCTGACCTGCCGTCGGCGTCGGCGACGGGGCGGTCGGGGCCGCAGCCCCTTGCCCCGCCGCGACGTCAGGCGCGACCTGTTCGCGCACCTCCTGACGGGCCCGGAAGTACGACGAGAGTCGCTGGGCGATGCGCTCGAGCAGCTCGATCTGCCGGCTGTCGAAGGATCCCGCTTCCGGACCGACCACACCGAGGAGGCCCCACGGCCGGTTGCCCGGACCATCCACGAGCGGCACGATCGCCAGTGCCATGCGCCGCCCTGGGCCGAGCCCACGGGAGGCGAGCCGCGCCATCCGCACGAGCACCTTCCCCGTGCCGAATTCCGGGTCGCCCCACGCCTGGCGGATCAAGTCGTCCACCGTTTCGCCGCTGAACACCTCGTCCTCGGGCGTGGCCCGGTACGTCGCCGTCGCGAACGTGTCGTCGTCCAGCGCCAGCGCCACGAAGGCCGCTGCGGCGCGGCTCTCGCTGCGCGCCATGCGCAGGAGGTTCGTCGTTCCTCCGCTCAGACTGTCCATGGTCCCCTGGCTCCCCTAGCTCCCCAGCTGGCTCTCCAGCGCTTCCCCCGCCGTGTGACCTCGTCCCGGGCCGGCTGGCCGACACGGCCGTGCCAGTCCGGCAACGCGGCGTTGCTGCTCGTCCGAACGTACGGGACGAGCGTCCCACTCACGTCCGAGACGCGTCCCACGAGCGGTCCCTCAGGGCGCAGCAGGCGCCGAGCCGCCGACGACCCCCTGGCCGACGGCGTGGACCAACGCGGCGTCGGCCTGCGGGAACGCACCTCCCGTGACCGCCCACGAGGCGTAGTCCCAGAGCAGGACCATCGTGGCGTGCGCGGCACGGGCCCACTCGAGGGCGGCCGTGAGGAACGCGGGGTTGTCGCCGGCCCCGCCGTTGACCACCGGGACCAACCCGCACATCCCGAGGGCGAACTGCTTGCCGTGACGGGCGGCGAACGACGCCGCCCAGCTCGGCCCGTACGGCCGGTCGGCCAGGGTTGTCCATTGGTCCTGGGGCGCGGCGCTGTCCAGGCCGACGTCGAAGGCATCCTCGGCCACGATGTCGACGGCTTGGTTCCCCGGGTAGAGCGTCGCCGGTGTGAGCTGTGTGCCGGGCTCACCGGCATCCCACTCGAACTGGAAGTGCGCGCCCGGCACGGCGGCCATGGCGGCGTGGATGTGGTCCCAGAAGGCCACGTACTGGACTGCCTGAGCGGCCGTGGACACTTGCCACGGGTTCTGCGAGCTCTCGGGCTGCCACCCCACCATGAGCACCGCCCCGCCGAGCCCGCCCGACACGAGGCGCTGCGCCAGCAAGGTGAAGGCCCCGTCGTAGGCGCCGGCCGCGCCCTGCGCCAGTGTGCCGCCGGACGACGGGAGCATCGGCACGGCGACCACCATGCGGAACGGCGTGTTGCTCCACGAGCCCGTCAGCCACGAGGGGTCGCTCAGGGCGGTCCATGTCGACGCCGGCTGGAAGTCCAGGGCGTAGGTCACCTTGCCTCCGACGTCACCGTTGACCGACCGGGCGAGCGTGGCTGCCCCCGGCCCCGTGTACAGGCCGAGCGCGGGCGGCGGTGTCGCCGAGGCGCCGGAGGTGGCACCCCGGGTCGAGGGCCGGCGCCGGCTCGCGGTGTCGACCGAGTGGTGGGGCACGTTCGAGCCGTGCACGACCGCGTCGCGCAGCCGCCAGCCACCGAGCGCGAGCGCGGCGATGAGCAGGAAGACGGCGCCGGCCACGAAGGCGTCTCGCACGAGGACCCGGTTGCGGCGTCGCATCAGGCGTCCTGCCCGACGCCGACCGGAACCAGCAGGGGCGCCTCGTAGCCGGTCGCCACCGGGTTCCCGGCGATCCGGCTGCCGCGGAGCGGGACGGCCAGCGCCAGGAGCGCCCACAGCACCTGCGGCATGCCCCCGTTGCTCAGGAACGGCCACATCGTGTTCATGACCAGCATGGACACGATGGCGATCCCCAGGGCACTGCCCAGCGCCCGGTCGAGGGG
>DAHUZJ010000091.1 GCA_027306585.1 Acidimicrobiaceae bacterium
AGCCCGAACCGAGCGCTGCCAGCGCGTCGACCCCCGTGGCGACTGCATAGACGACGGGGATGAGCGCAGGGGCGATGACATGGCGCACCTCGAGGTGGTGCGACAGCACGCCGAAGGTGGCGAACCCGGTCACCGACGCCGCGGTGAACGCGGTGTAGAGCCAGAAGCGCCGGGAGAACCCCCGCACCATCTGGAGGCGGCCCGGGCGTGCCGGCGACGTTCCGACCGGCGGCGGATCGGGCGATGCGGCCGCCGTCCCGTCGCCGCCGCGTTCGTAGGCGGAGGGATCCGGGACGGCGCGGCGCACCACTGCGAGGGCCACCAGTGCCAGCGCGCCCGGCACCGCGAGCACCACGAAGCCGAGCCGGTACCCGGAGACCGCGACCATCGCCGCGACCAGGAGCGGACCCAGCAGCGCCCCCGACTGGTCCAGCGCTTCGTGGTAGGCGAAGGCACGTCCCCGGCCGAGGTCGGTGCTGGCGTGGGAGAGCATCGTGTCTTGTCTCTGGCAGGCGTCCGGACAGCCTTGCCGAAGCGCTCGCCGATGACCGCCGTGGCGGCCTGCCACAGCGTTCCCGCGGCGGCGAGCGCCGGGACCGCCACCACCGTGATCGCGTACCCGGCGACGGAGATCGGCCAGTAGCGGCGGGTTCGGTCCGCTAGCGGCCCGGTCGCCAGCCGCAGCACCGACGCCACCGCCTCGCCCAGCCCGGTCACCAGCCCGACCACGGTCGCCGACGCCCCCAGGGTCGCCAGATAGGGCCCGACGATCGACCGGCCGCCTTCGTAGGCGAAGTCGGCCGGCATGCTCACCACGCCGAAGGCGAGGATGAAGCGAAGGGGGTGTAGCGGTTCTCCCGGCTCACGCGACGGAGGCCGGCGCCATCCGGTGCCGGTCGCTGCGGCTCGCCGGCCATGGGGTCACGCCCTGGCTCAGAGCTCGACGACCTGCACGTCACGCACCGTCCACAGTCCCAGCTCGAGCAGTGTCGCCGCGTCGGCCAGGAAGGCGTCGATGCGACCGGGGTCGTCGACCATCACCACCGCCATCGGGCCGTCGTCCACGAGCCGCCGCGGGCGGTGCTCGAGACCGGTCCGCCCGTAGCCCCGTGTCGCCTTCAGCACGGTCACGCCGGCGAGCCGGGCACGCCGCGCCCGCGCCACCAGGTCGACGACCGGCGACCCACGCCGCGCCCGGTCGTGCGGGTCGAGCAGCACGGTCAGGCGACGCCCCGGCCGGCTCTCGAACGCAGACGATCGGGCCGGCATCACATCGGAGCGTACCCAGGCAACGGCGCCAGAGCCGGCGCCGGTGCGGCCCGACGGCCGAGCCGAGCTGTGAGGCCGGCCGGGCACTATCGTCGGCTCCCACCGGCCGCCGTGGCTCCCGAGGGGGAGGTGGGAACGTGCCGAACGAGGTCGCCGCCCTACGATTGATGGTCTTCCTGAGCGAGGACGACCGTGCCGAGCACCGCAGCCTGCCCGAGATGCTGCTCGAGCGGGCCCGGGAGGAGGGGATGGCCGGCGCCACGCTGTGGCGCGGGATCGAAGGCTTCGGGGCGACGGGGCACCTCCGCGGGACCCGCTTCCCGGACGCGGACCTCGGGCTTCCCCTGGTCCTGGAGGTGGTCGACGCCCGCGAGCGCATCGAGGAGTTCCTGGTGGTCGTCCACGAGCTGGCCCCGGGGTCCTTCGTCACGACCGAGGGCGTCACGATGGCCAGCGGTCCGCCCGGCGCCCCGCCACTCGACGACGCGCTTCCCCGCCGCGGCCGACGTCGGTAGCCGGTCACCGGACGCGGTCCTCGGTCAGGCTGGCGACGATCAGCGCGTCGGGCCCGACGTGGACACCGACCGTGGGGTCGACCGGGACGACGAACCGGGGCGGGCACCCGAGGAGGTCGCTCAGCCGCGCCGCCACGGACGTGACGTCGGGAGCAGCTCCGTGGCCGAGGGCCCATCCGCGGCCGACGCCCGCGCCGGCGCCGGTGGTGGTGCCCAGGGAATGGCGAAGATGGGCAGCCAGGCAGTCGACCGCGGCTCGGCGATCTCGGCACTGCTCCAGGGCGACCGCCCGGCCCCGCACCGCGAGGAGGAGCGGGCGGTGACGGTCCAGACGTCCCGGCGGGAGGAGGCCCGCCCGCCCGCCCGCGCGCAGCGCGTCGACGTCCTGCACGAGCGCGAACGTGTGGAGCAGCCCGGGGAGCCGTTGAGCTTCCCTGGCGATGGCGGTCGCGTCGGTCCCCGGTCGATCGAGCGCGCGCACCAGCGCAGTCGCGATGAGCCCCGAGCCCACGCTCAGCGAGCGCGTGTCGACGACGGTGACCTGGCACGGGCTGCGGGCCTGCACCCGGGCGGCGGCCTCCTTCGCCCGGGCGACGGTGGCGCTCAGTGCCGCCGAGACGTGGACACCCACGACCTGGCCTGCCTGCTCGTAGGCGGCCGCCAGCGCGCCCACGGTGGGCGGGGTGGTCGATGGATAGCTCCCCCTGCGCAGCAGGTCCCAGAGGGCCTCGGGCGAGCCGTCGAACGGGGCCTCGCCGAAGTGCACCTGCCCTGCGACCACCTCGAGGCGGCCACGGCCCGAGAACGGAGCGTCGACCGCTCCGTCGACCACCACGAGCAGGTCGCCGGGCGTCACGCCACCAGGACGGGGAACCCGCCTCGCCGGAGCAGTTCGTCGAGCGAGCGCCCGATCCCCCGGTGCGTCGCCTGCTCGCGGCCGTGGCGCCCGACGACCACGAGGTCGAACCCGTGCTCTTCGGCGTGCTCCGCCAGCGCTCGTGCCGGGTCGTCGGCGAAGACCACCCGGACGTCCAGGTCCGACCCGAGGTGGGTCGGCTGACCCGCCGTGCCCAGCCCCAGGGACAGGCTCTCGCGCTCCGCCGCCTCTGCCTGTTCGAGCTCCTCGGGTGTCTCGGCATGGGCTGGTGGCCGGGCAACCACCAGCACGCGGAGGTCGGCGCCGAGATCCGCAGCCAACGCCGCGGCAATGCGCAGCGCCCCTTGCGCCCCGTCCGAGCCGTCGTAGCCGACGAGGACGCGGCAGAACATGTGGGACCGCTCCGTCGCGGGGTCCCCGCCGGCCCAGTCATTCGACACGTGCACCCTCCCTCTGCCGCCGGTCATCGGAGCGCGGCGGTGATGGCCAGCGCCGCGAGCAGCGCGACCAGCATGTAGCCGACATAGGCGTTGAGCCACCCGGACTGGAGTCGTCGCGCCACCGCGCTCACCCACAGCACCGCTGCAGCGACCGGTCGGTACAGGTAGCACTCGATGGGCTCCACCACCGTCGTGCGCGTCTCCACGTGCGTCGTCGTCTCTTCGGCTCCCTCTCCGTCGGCTCCCTCTACGCCGTCCGCCTGGGAAGCGGTCGGTGGCACCACGCGGCGCTGGCGCCGGGTGCCGAGCACGTTGGCGAGGACGAAGCGCAAGGGGTTGGCGAAGCCGAACGCCGTGTACGACGAGGGGCCGGCGACGCCGGCCGTGGCCGAGTGCCACGCCGGCACCCGGCGGACCCGGAGGAAGCTCCCCCGGGACGCGACGACCGCCAAGACCAGGACCCCGAACCACGCGATCGGCATCGCCACCCACAGCCACGAGGGGGACAGGATGGAGAAGCCGCTGAACACCGGTTGGAGGACCCATGGCGACTTGAGCGCCTGGAGGGTCGTCGACTGCGCGACGAGCGGCGAGAGCCCGTGGGCCAGGTAGCGGATCTCCCACGGCGTCACCGCCGCCAGGCCCAGGCAGGCTGCGCCGAGCACGAAGAGGCCGGCCTTCCCGAGGAGCCCTGCCGTTCCGGCCAACCCGGACGGCCCCAAGGACGCGTCGCTGTCCGCGGAGCGGCCGAGCAAGGCAAGACCGAGCACCCGGAGGAAGGTGAGGGCGGCGAGACCCGTGGTGAGCGCCACAAGCGCCCCGGCAAACGCCAGCCCGAGGCGCAATGCGAGGCCTCCCAGCCGGAACTGCTGCATCAGTGCCTCGAGGATGAACCACTCCGAGACGAAGCCGATGGTCGGCGGCAGTCCGGCGAGGGCCAGCGCGCCGGCGCCGAACGACGCGCCCGCCGACCGGAACCGCCGGCCGATCCCTCGCAAGGCGTCGAGCTCGTCGGTCTCGGTCGCGGCCTCGACGAAGGCGAGGGACGAGAAGAGCGACGACTTGGCGATGGCATGCGCCACCGCTTGGAGGGTCGCCGCCAGGAGGCCGACGGCGACGAGTGGCGTCGACCGCACGGCGGCGCCCGTGAGGGCGACACCGTAGGCGGTGACGATGAGCCCGGCGTTCTCGATGCTGGAGTAGGCCACCAGGCGCGACAGCCGCGACTGGACGGCGGCGAAGGCGATGCCGAGCAGGGCCGTGAGACCACCCCCGACGAGCACGGCGATCACCAGCCAGATCGGCGGTCGCCCCAGGACGCCGAGGAAGCGCCACAGCCCGTAGAAGCCGACGTTGGCGGCCACGCCGGCCATGGCGGCGCGTGCCGGACCGGGGGCCGACGGGTAGCCGGACGGGATCCAGGCGTGGAACGGCACCAGCCCGACCTTGGCCCCGAACCCGACGACGATCAGCACCCACGCCGCATCGTGCAGGGCCCCCGGTCCGACGGCGTGCCAGGCGGCGAGAGTGAAACTGCCGCTCCGGCCGGCAAGCAGGAGGAAGCCGAAGAGCAGCGCAGCGCCGCTCGCCCGTCCCATCCCGAGGGCGGCCCACGCGCCGGCGCCCTCGTCCCTGCGCCGGCCGGCGCCGGCGAGCAGGTAGAAGGCGACCGTGAGGGACTCCCAGGCGAACAGGAACACGAAGGCGTTGGTGGCGGTGACGATCACCGCCGCCGACGCGAGGAGGAGCAGGTAGCCCGACGCAAGGCCGCGAGGGGGGCGCGGGGCTTCGGCGGCGAGAACCCAGGACACGAAGCAGGCCGACACCGCCACCGAGACGGCGAACAGCAGCGTGAGGAAGAGCCCCGCCAGGGGATCGAGCAGAAGCGCCGCGTGCCCGACCCCGAAGAGCGTCCCGATATCGAGCGTCACCGTCCGCGACACGGTGGCCCGTACGCCCACCGCCAGGAGGCAGCCGCTCGCCACGAGGCCGAGCAGGTAGGGCGCGGTGCGGACCACGCGGGACCTGGTGCCGGCGACCAGGTCGACGACCGTTCCCGCTCCGAGGCATGCGAGGGCGGCGGCGAAGAGCCCGCCGCTCACCGGCCGGCCTCCGGCGGTGGGTCCTCCGCGGAGGCCGGCCGGTGCGCGGCTCCCCCCTCTTCGCGTCGCTTCGTAGGCGCACCGAGCAGCCCGATGCCGAGCAGGATGGCGTAGAGCAAGCCGAACGGCGAGGGCGGCGAGCCCGGTACGACGACGTCGACCGGAACGACCTCGCCGACGCCGCCACGGGTGGCATAGGTCGATCCCACGAGGCCGCCGCTCACGGCGTCGACCCCCGCAGCGATGACCGCCTTCGGGTGGGGCATGACGTCGTAGGTGTGGCGCAGCGACGGGAGCATCGCCGCCGAGCCGGCACCCGTCACGAGCAGCAGGTCGGCGTGCTTGGGACTGGCGGTGAAGAAGACGCCGAGGCGATGGACGTCGTACACCGGGTTGGTGAGCGCCGCGACCTCCCACTCCTCGGACCCATCGGAGCCGGCGTCCACATGGCGCACATGGACGGAGCGTCGCAGCGCACGGACTCGGTGCCGGAGCTCGGCCCGCGCGGCATCGAGGACGGCGTCGTCCTCGTCGAGCGGGGGGACGACAAGCCCGCGCCGCAGGACGGTGGCGGTCTCGAACGAGGGGTCGAACCGGAAGGTCGCCGGCGCAAGCTGCGTGCACCGCCCGCACAGGATGCACCGTCCCCGATCGAGACGCGGCCGTCCGGGCTCGAGCGTGATGGCGCCGGTGGGGCACGCCCGCGCCGCCTCGCCGACCTCGGCCGGGAGCGAGCCCGCCGCGTCGACCGGCTGCGCCGGCGAGGCGACGATCGTCCCGTGGAAGCCGTCGCCGTAGCCGTCGGGCCGCCGCGGGTAGCGGGTGGTCACGATGCCCTCGGCGAGACCTCGGGGGACCCAGGGCATCAGCTCGCCACCCCGGCGACCGAGATCCCGAAACTGGCTTCGATGAAGGCGAAGTCGGTGAGGATGTCCTTGGGGAAGGCGGCGGCGAACGCCGCCAGGTTCTGGAAGCCGGCCGAGCGGTCGTGCCAGCGCACGAGCCGGCCCTCCACCAGTTCGACGAGCACCAGCGTCTCGCCCTGAGGGGTCTCGGCCCATCCCAGCCCCGGACCGCTTGCTCCTTCGACGGGCGCGCGCCACACCTCCGGCCCGCTCCGACCGTCGAGGAGGTCGACGGCCTGGCGGACCAGGTGGAACGAGCCGCCGATCTCGGCGAGGCGGACCGTCTGGCGGGCCAGGGCGTCGCCACCTTCCACTGGCGCCGTCGGCCGGTGGCCGAGGTGCCCGTAGGCCGAGTACGGACGGCTGAGCCGCACGTCCTCGTCGAGGCCCGACGCCCGCCCGACCGGGCCGACCACGGCGAACCGGCGGGCGTCGTCGTGGGAGAGGACGCCCGTGCCCCGCAGCCGGTCGACGAACGACGGCGTGCCCATGAGCCGGCGCGTGTCCTTGTCGATCGCCTGCGCCAGCGTTCGCAGGCTCTCGCGGAATCTATCGGCGTCGAGGCGGAGTGGTCCCGCCACCCCGCCGGGCACGACCACGCCCCGTCCGAACCTGCTGCCGCAGAGCTGCGCCCGCAGACGCTGCACCCGCTCCTTGTGGTGGCTGAGGCAAGCGTAGGCAACCGCCTGGCCCGCGCCTTCGGTGTGCCGGACCATGGTGTCGAGGTGGTTGGCGATGCGCTCGAGCTCGGCATGCACCACGCGGACCAGCTGGGCGGCCTCCGGCACGGCGACACCGGCCACGCGCTCGACGGCCGTGGCGTACGCGATGGCGTGGGCGACCGACGCGACCCCTTCCATCCGCTCGGCGAGCAGGGCACCGTCGCCGGTGTCCAACCCGACGGCTCGAGCTTGGAGGCCGCGGTGCTTGTAGAACACCCTCGTGCGGAGATGGGGGATGTCTTCCCCCGTCGTCTCCACCAGGTACTCCACCGACTCGAACACGCCGGAGCGCACCGGTCCGTACGGGATCGTGAACACGCCCTCGCCTCGGACATGGGCCGGGAGGGGTCGGAGGTCCGGCTCGATCGGCGCCACCGTCCGACCCGAGCCGGGGCACGGCGCCTCGGTTCCCGGGCCCCGGGGCAGGACGAGCGGGTCGAGCCGGGGATGGCCCTCGGGCTCGATGCCGAAGAGGTCGTGGAGCTCGCGCTCGTACCAGCCGGCGGCGGGGATCTCCGGCGTGAGCGATCGGTACCGTCGCTGCCCGGGGGGAAGGATCGCTTCCTCGGCGGCGAGGGTCCCGTGACACGAGACCACCGCCATCAGCCGCAGACCGGAGCCGTCGGGGCGAGCGAAGAGGCCGCAGAAGCGGGCGCCCTTCTCGACGCGCCCGGCCACCGCCGACGCGAGATCGTCGGCCGGACAGACCGCGAACGGTGGGTTGCCGGTCACCGGACCACCTGCAGCTCACGGGCAGCGTGGTCGAGCAGCTCGCTCAAGCTGGCGGGAAGGTGGACCCCCAAGAGGACGAGCGCCGCCACCCCCACCACCATGGAGGCCACGATCCACCCGCTCACCTCACCTCGGGCGACGGCCACCGTCCCGTCCCCGCTCGCGACGTCGCTCGGGCGCTCCGACGGCACGTTCGGTCGGTCGATGACCGCCGTGGTCGCGCCCGCGCCCGCGGAGCCCGTCCCCGCGTCCGGGGCGCCCGCCGATGCGCCCGCGCCCACCACCGCTGCGCCCACGGCCGTCGGTGCGAGCGCGGGTGGGACGGGAACGAGCTGTGCCGTCGGCGCCAGCATCGTGCGGGTCGTGGACCACGACAGCCCCAGGAAGGCGAGGGTCACCAGCACCACCAGGACCGCGGCGACGGCGTAGCGAGGATCCGAGAGCCCCCCGGCGACGATCAGGAACTCGCTGCGGAAGATGCCGAAGGGGGGCGCCGCCGAGAGGGCGAGGACGGCGGCGACCAACAGCGGCCCGCTCCACGGCAGGGCCGTGGTGCCGCCGCGGATGCGGGTCATGTCCTTCGTCCCGTACTTGCGCACCACCGAGCCCGCACCGAAGAAGGCGGTGCCCTTGGCCGCGGCGTGCGCCAGGACGTGCAGGAGCACCCCGACGATGGCGAGTGGCACGCCGAAGCTCATGCCGATGGCGACGATCCCCATGTGCTCGACGCTCGAGTAGGCGAGCATCCGCTTGATGTCCCGCTGACGCACGAGGTAGAGCGCGGCGAGCAACAAGGAGGCGATCCCGAAGACGAGCAGCACATTTCGCGGGTAGGCCGAGCCGAGGGTGCGCTCGGCGATCTGGTAGTAGCGGAGGATGGCGTAGAAGGCGAGCGCCAGGAGCGCGCCCGACAGGAGGGCCGAGACCGGCGTCGGCGCCTCGGAGTGGGCGTCCGGGAGCCAGGTGTGCACCGGGGCGAGGCCCATCTTGGTGCCGAAGCCGAGGACCGAGAGCACGAACGCCAGACGAACGACGTCCGGCGGGAACTGGTGTGCCCCCGACAGCAGCTTGCTGTACGCCAGGTCGTAGCCCGTGCCGAAGACCGTGGAACCGGCGTAGTACATGAGGATGGTCGCCAAGAGGGCGATCCCCAGCCCGAGCGAGGCGATCAGGACGTACTTCCACGCCGCCTCGGTCGAGCGGTCCGTGTCGTCGATGGCCACGAGCAGGGCGGAGACCACGGTGGTGACCTCGATGGCCACCCACAACAGCGCCAGCCCGTTCACGAGCGGGGTGGCGACCATTGCCCAGCAGAAGAGGTGGAAGCCGGCATAGAAGCGACGGCCGTAGCGGGTGCCCGTCGGCCCCTGCTCGAGCTGCAGGTAGCCGGCAGCGAACACCGCCGTGGTGGCGTACAGGAAGGAGGTGGCGAGCAGGAACACCGCGGACAGGGCGTCCACCCGGAGCTCGCCACCAGCCGCGACGCGCACGTGGTCGAGGACGCTCGGCACGAGGGCGACCGACAGGCCGAAGCAGGCCACGCCGGTCGCCACGGCCAGCAACTTGGAGAGGCGGACCGATGCGAAGGTGCTCACGACGGCGGCGGCGAAGGGCAGCACGGTCAGGGCGACGAGGACGGCGGCCATCAGTTCCCTCTCATCCTTGGAGTCGGTCGAGCTCTTCGGTCGACAGCGTGCGCGATCGGGTGTGGTGGACGCGCATGATCACGCCGAACACCACGACCGCCACGAGCAAGTCGAACAAGAAGGCGACGTCGACCACGAGCGGCATGCCGGTGGCGACCACCAGGCTGGCCACCGAGACCCCGTTCTCCAAGGAGAAGAACCCCATCGCCTGCGAGACCACGTCCGACCGCAGGATGATCAGCACGAAGGCCACGAGGATCACCGCCGTGGAGACGGCCAGGGCCGTGGTGGGGAGAGCCATGGGGTGGATGTGGAGCGAACCGATCGCGAAGAACCCGAAGGCCGAGACGGCAAGGGCGATGAGCGTCATGCTCGCCACCCCGAGCACCGAGCTGCCGGCGAGATCCGTGCGCGAGCCGCGCAGGAGACCCAGCACCACCGCGGGCACGGCCACCACCTTGAGGGCGAAGGAGAACGCCGCCAGCCCGTACAGCGCGCCGACGTGCTGGGTCGCGGCCACGAAGACCGCGAGGGCCGTGACGACCAGGGACTGGAAGGCGTACAGGCGCACCTGCGAGCGCAACAGCGGCGCCCGGAGCATGCCGAACTCGGTGAGCAGGACCAAGATGGCGAAGACGTCGTCGACCGCCGCCGTCGTGGAAGGAACCGGGGCGACCATCAGCCGCCTCCCGCGTAGAAGACGAGCACCGCCAGCAGCGCCAGTCCGAACGACGCCGCCAGGAACTCGGTGATCTTGAACAGCCGGAGCTTGGAGAACAGGTTGTCGACGAGCGCGAAGACCACTCCGACCACCATGGCCTTCCCCAACAGCGCCGGGATGGCCAGTCCCACGTGGAGAGGTGTGCCGCTGGCCGCCAGCCCCCAGGGTGCGACGAAGACGTCGATCAAGATGGTGTAGAGGATCAGCTGCTTCATGGCAGATCCCCACCTCAAGAGGGCGAGCGCGGGGCCGGAGTGCTCGAGCGTGCGGCCCTCGTCGATCATCCCGAACTCGAGGGTGCCGGTGTGGGTCTCGACGGGGATGCGGCCCGTGTCGGCCAGCACGACGAGGAAGAAGGCCAGTGCCGCCAAGATGTGGCCGGGCCGGACCACCTCGCTCGTGGTGCGGACGTTCGCTGCCATCGCGTACGGAAGGTCGGTAGCGGTGATGAGGGCGACGACGAAGACGACGAAGAGGATGGTGGGCTCGATCAACGCGCCGAAGGTCATTGCCCGACTGCTCCCCAGCTGGGCGTAGGGGGCGCCCGACTCCGTGCCGGCGAGGGCGACCGAGAAGCCGGCGAGCGCGAGCACGAAGCCCCCGCCCAGGATGTCGCCCGAGTAGCCGAGCGGAAGAGGGTAGGTGGTGAGGACCGGGATGAGCAGCGGGACGATCAGGTAGCAGCCGAAGGCAACGATCGGCGCCGCCAGGAACACCCAGCTCGACTCCTCGGTGACCAGCGTCTCCTTGCGGAACAGCTTGGCCAGGTCGTAGTAGGGCTGGAGGATCCGGGGGCCCCGCCGGCCCTGCAACCGGGCCTCGACGTGCGAGATGACGCCGCTCACCAGTGGCGCGCCGAGCAGGATGGTCAGGACCTGGAGCGCCTGGACACCCTGAGGCACGACAACGCTGGGACCCACAGCATCGACCTCCACGTAGCTACGTACGTAGAGGCCATCAGCCACGGAGGGCGGTTCGGGCCGGGGCCCACCAGGGCATCATCTGGCGGTCCCGACACTATCCGAACATCACCTCGATGCAAGGCGTTGGGCCGATCGGGCGCGAATGACCCGCTGCACCGCCTCGTGTCGCTACCATCCTGGTCACGGGATGAAGCCCCCGTCGGCTGTGGCCGGAACCGCCCGATCCGGGCTGATGGCATCTGACGCATCGGCGAGCCGGACGGGCAGGTGGCGATGGCAAAGGGACAGCCGGGTCTTCCCCCACGGTCGCCGGGGCAACCGCCCGCGGCCCCAGTGGCCGGCGAGGCGGGGCGGGTCGCCGACCTCTACCGCGCGGGCCAGTCGACGCGCCGGATCGCCGAGATGACGGGCCTGGGCCGAAGACGCGTTATGTCGCTGCTCGAGCGTGAGGGCGTCGAGATCGCCCCGAGGGGCAGGGGGCGGCCACGGCGGCCACCGATGCTCCATCCCACATTCGAGGAGGTCCGCCGGCTCTACGTCGAAGACGGCGTGAGCTCGACGCTCATCGCGGCCAAGCTCGGGATCCCCGAGCGCTCCGCGCGCGACCTCCTCACCCGCTCGGGTACGCGCTTGCGCCACCGCGGGGGTTTCGACCGCAAGGACCGGGCCCAACTGCCCAAGCACGAGCTCGAGGCGCTCTACGTCGAGACCGCCGCCACCTCGCACGAAGCCGCCCACGCCTTGGGTGTCTCCCACAACACGATGCTCCGGGCGGCCCACACCTTGGGTCTCCCGGTCCGAGACGTCGCCGGGCCGCCGGCCAGCCCCGACCGCACCGTCGTGCTCCTCGACGCCTTGTACGGCGATCGAGCAGTGCGGTCCGCGCTCCGGCGCCACCGCGTGCCCGTGGTGCGTGGGCCGGGACCCCTCCACGAGCGGTTCCCGGAGCCGTGCGAGCTCGGTGACGACGCCCTCTTCGATCTGTACCAATCCTGTGGGCTCTCGGCCTTCCACATCGAGCTCGTCACCGGTCATGCCGCGGCGACGGTCCGCAAGCGTCTTCTGCGCGCCGGCGTCCAGCTACGTCCCCGAGGCGGCCGTTCTCCCTTCAGGCTCCGCCTCGGCAGGTCGGAAGAGCACCGAGGGCGATGACGGGCTGAGCCCGCACAGCCCGCACAGCCGGGCTCAGCCCGCTCCGGCCGCGAGCGGCACAGACACGTCGACGACGACGGCGTCGCGGAGCTTGAGGGCGCCGAGGAACCCCGTGTAGGGCTTGATGCCCCACACGCTCTGGACGATCTCGGCCCGTCCGACGACGGCAGCACCTGCGCGGTGCGCGTGGAGCTCCACCGGATGGGTCTGGCCCGCGAGGGTCAGCTCGCCGTGGAGCGTCGCCTGGTCGCCGTCGATCCGGACCACGGTCGAGCGGAACGTCGCCATCGGGTGCTCGGCGGTCCGCAGCGGCTTTTGCATGGTCTTTCGGATCTCCGCCTTGTCCCCCTCGGTGAGCGGCTTCACCCCGCCGCTCCCCTCGACGACCTGGAGGCTCCGCAGGTCGACCTCGACCGTGACCGACGGGACGCCATCCGGCTCGTCGGGCACTTGCACGCTCCCGTGCCACGAAGTGGCTTCGAGCACCAGGTCGTGCCCAGCCTTGGCGGCGAGACCCTGGCGGTAGGTGCGAAGCCGCAGATTGGCGCTCGGCGGAGCGAGCTCGTGCTCACCGGGACCAAGGCTCATGGCCCACCTCCTCGGGACAGTCCCCACTGCGCGCCCTGCCAGGCTACGGTGCGCGACGCCATCACCTCTCGTCGCGCGAGGCGACGTCATGCCGCGGGCTTGCGACCCCAGCTGCTGACGAGCGGCGGGGTGGCCACGTCGAGCCGGCCGGAACGGACGTTCTCCAACCGCGGTGCAGCGGCTCGTCGCCGGTCCCGGTGTGTACATCTGCAACGAGCGCGTCGAGCTGGCGACCTGGGTCGTCGAGGACGCCGCCCGCGCCACTCCCGAGGAGGTCGCCCGGCGCCGGACCGAGTACCGGACCCGCCCCCCAGAGGACCTGCACTCGATGCTCGCCGACATGGTTCGCAGCGCAGACCGCATCGAGGGCGGGCTCGCCGCCTGGATCACGCGATTGCGGGAGCAGGGCACCGATTGGCCGACGATCGCCGGTGCGGCAGGCATGGGCGTCGATGGCGCCCGCCGGCGCTTCGATGCCGCTGGGCCGGCGAGCTCGTGACCTCCTGACCAAGGACGGCGGCGGGACCACGGAGGTGCCGGGCCGTCTCCTGGCGCTCGACGGCGGGGTGGCTCGCGCCGCAGGGCGCGAGGGCGACGTAGCCGAAGGCGATGCCCAACGCCAGGGCGACCACGTCGCCGCCGAGGCTGTCGGGGACTCGCATCCGTCAGGCGTGCGGGAGCCGGAGCGGCTCGACGCCGA
>DAHUZJ010000094.1 GCA_027306585.1 Acidimicrobiaceae bacterium
GCCAGTGGCCAGGGTCCCGCACTGGGATCAATCCCGCGAACGTCGCTGGTGCGGATGGCGGTGGACCGAGCGCGGCGCCGCCGACGGCTGGTCTCGCCGACCCCACCCCCCGCCACCGGGGGTGACAACGGTGACCAGGTCGCCGGCGTCGAGCTCGAGCGTGACCTTGGGGGGGACTTCCCGCTCGCCGACCAGGTTCCGCCCGAGGCTGCCAGGGTCGCCACCCGCGATCCCGGCCGGTTGGTGACGCCTGCGGTCGGTGAGCAGGCAGAGCGTGGCGTCCTCCAGAACCCTGACCGACCGCACGATGCCGTCGCCGCCCTGGTGGCGGCCGGCGCCGCCCGAGCCGAGGGCCAGCTCGTAGCGCTCGACCCGCATGGGGTACTCGAGCTCGAGCGCCTCGATGGGGGTGTTGCGGGTGTTGGTCATGCCGACCTGGACGCCCGAGGGTCCCTGGCCGCGGCTCGAGGCGCCCTGGCCACCACCGATCGTCTCGTAGTAGGTCCAGCCCCGGCCACCGATGACGACGTTGTTCATCGTCCCCTGGCCGCCGGCGGGCACGTCCGCCACGGCGGCCAGGGCGGCGAGCACCGTGTCCGCCACCCGTTGGCTCGTCTCGACGTTGCCGGCGACGACGGCGTGGGGTGGCCGGGCGTTGACGACCGAGCCCTCCGGGGCGGCGATCGTGAGGGGCGCGTACGTGCCGGTGTTCGCCGGCACGTCGTCGGGCAGCAGGACGCGCAGGGCGAAGTAGCAGGCGGACCTGGTCACCGACAGCGGACAGTTGACGTTTCCCTCGACCGCATCGGCCGTGCCAGCGAAGTCGACGTGGGCGGCATCGCCCTCGACGGTGACGGCGACCTGCAGCACGATGTCGTCCTCGGTGACCCCGTCGCCCTCGATCTCACTCGATGCCCGGTAGGTGCCGTCGGGGAGGGCTCGCAACACCTCGCGGGTGCGCCGCTCGGCGTAGCCGAGGACCTCCTCGAAGCTGGCGAGGAGGGTGCCGAGCCCGTGGCGATCGGCCAGCTCGCACAGGCGGAGCTGCGCGATGCGATGCGCCGACCGCTGCGCTCGGAAGTCCCCCCGGCGCAGGCGCGGCGTGCGCGAGTTGGCGCAGATGAGGTCGAGGACGTCGGCAGTGAGCCGGACGGGGGGAATGACGAGGCCCTCTTGCCAGAGGTCGCGCGACGCCGAGGGCATGGATCCCGGAGACATCCCGCCCAGATCGGAGTGGTGGGCCCGGGTGACGGCGTAGGCGATGGTCTGGCCGTCGACGTCGACCGGGCTGACGAGCGTGACGTCGGGAAGATGCGTCCCGCCGGTGTAGGGGTCGTTGAGCACCCAGACGTCCCCGGGGAGGGGGTCACGGGCCATCACGGCCGCCACCGACTCCGGCATGGCTCCGAGGTGCACCGGGATGTGCTCGGCCTGCGCCACCATGCGCCCGGCGGCGTCGAACAGCGCGGCGGAACAATCCCGCCGCTCCTTGATGTTCGACGAGAAGGCACTGCGCACCAGCACCGTGCCCATCTCCTCGGCGACGCCGTCCAGGCTTGCCACCAGCACCGAGAGGGTGACCGGGTCGAGGCTCACGACGTCCACCGAAGGATCAAGGTGCCGGCGTCGTCGATCTCCCCGGCCCATCCGGGCCGCACGAGACAGGTCGCCTCCGGCAACTCCACCACCGCAGGGCCGTCCACCTTCGAGCCACGGCCCATCGCCGCACGGTCGAGCACGGCGGCCTCCACCGTGCCACCTTCCAGGAGGAGCCGGCGCCAGCCGGTCACTGCTTCCCCCGTCGGCGCCGGCTCGATGAGGCGTGGCCCGGCGCCGGCGACCGACGCGACCAGGCGGAGGCTGACCAGCTCGACCGGCTCGTCGTCGATGCGGTGCCCGTAGCGACGCTCGTGCTCGGCGTGGAAGGCATCGACCAGCTCGGCGGGGGTATCGCCGGTGACGGTCAGCTCGAACGACTGCCCGGCATAGCGGAGGTCCGCTCGACGCTGCGTCGACGGCGACGCCAGCTCGGCTCGGGCCTGGGCCTCGAGCTCCACGAACGCCTGCTCCAGCTCGACGGTCGCCGCTCCGAGCAGTGGCCGCACGTAGTCGCGACGCACCGGCGAGATGGCGAGCCCCAGGGCGGAGAGCACCCCAGCGGCACGGGGAAGAAGGACCGTGCGACAACCGAGCGCCTCGGCGAGGGCGCAGGCGTGAAGCCCGCCGGCGCCCCCGAACGCGACGAGCGAGAAGTGACGGGGGTCGAGGCCCCGCTCGACGCTGATCATCCGAAGGGCCCGGCCCATCGTGGTCTCCGCCACGCGGACGATGCCAAGGGCCGCGGGACCGACGTCCAGCCCCAGCCGAGCAGCGAGCGGGGCGAGCGCCCGCTCCGCCAGCCCCCGCTGCAGCACGAGTCCCCCGCCGAAGCGAGCACCGTCGGGAAGGGCACCGAGCACCAGGTTGGCGTCGGTGACCGTCGGCTGCTCACCGCCGAGGCCGTAGGCAGCGGGGCCCGGTTCGGCGCCTGCCGAGTGAGGGCCGACTCGCAGCACGCCGCCCTCGTCGACCCACGCCACCGAGCCCCCGCCCGCGCTGACCGTGTGCACGTCGACCATCGGAAGGCGAAGTGGAACGCCGGCCACGACCGATTCGGTCGTCGTCTGAGCGGTGCCGCCGACGACCGGGGCCACGTCGGTGCTCGTCCCGCCCATGTCGAACGTGAGCACGTCCCGGTAGCCCGACAGACCGGCCACGTACGACGCACCCACCACGCCGCCTGCAGGACCAGACAGCACGAAGCGAGCAGGATGCGATGCGGCGACCGTGAGGTCGGCGACCCCACCGGAGGACTGCATGATCAGCGGGGTGGGGAGGTCGGCAGCTTCGGCCCGAGTCGCCAATCGGCGCAGGTAGGAGCTGAGGCGGGGCCGCAGGTACGCGTCGGCAACCGTGGTGGATATCCGCTCGTACTCGCGGAACTCGGGCAGCACGTCGCACGACAGCGAGACCGCGACACCCGGAAGGCGCGACTGCAGCGCCTCGCCGACTCGCCGCTCGTGCTCGGGGTGCACGTAGGCGAACAGCAGGCACACCGCGACCGCCTCCACGTTCCCTGCGGCCGCCACGGCCTCCGCGGCGGTCACCACGGTCGCCTCGTCGAGCGGGGTGATGACCCCCTCCGGGCCCATCCGCTCACGCACGGTGAACCGCAGGTCCCGCGGCACCAAGGGCGGGGGGTGGTGACGGGCGAGGTCGTAGAGGGACGCCCGGTTCTGGCGGCCGATCTCGAGGAGGTCCCGGAACCCCTCGGTGGTGACCAGCGCCGTCCTACCGCCACGCCGCTCCAGCAGCGCGTTGGTGGCGACCGTGGTGCCGTGGGCGAACACCGCGACGTCCTCGGGCGTCACGCCACTGGCCCGCCATCCGGAAGCCACCCCGACGGACTGGTCCGCGGGGGTGGAGGGGACCTTGGCCATGACGGAGCGGCCGTCGGCCGAGACGGCGACGATGTCGGTGAACGTCCCACCGACGTCGACCCCGAGGCGGAGAGTACCGCCGGCATGCCGCTGGTCCACGATGCCACGCTAACCCCGGACCTTCTCCCTGCTCTTGTGCGGTTGGCCCGGACGGGCGCTCGGGCGGGGGGACGGCGGTCGCCGGAGACCCAGCCCGGACCACGGGTACGTCGTGACCGGCCCACCGTGGGAGTCGTACCTCGACGGCCCGGACGTGGCCGAGCCTCGCACCATGGTGTTCCTTCCCTGCCGCCGTGACGAGGGGCACACCGGTTCGGGTGGCCCGGGGGGCTCATGAACCCGCCCGCGACGGAGTAGGTCGGGCCGAAGAACCGAGTGCCCGATCCTCGAGCGACGTGACCTCCCTCCGGGTGGTCGACGGGCACCCCGGATCCGTGCTCTCATGGCCGCGACCATGAGCACGCCGATGCTCGCCTTCGACGACCACACGGCGCTGGTCGTCGCCGACGTCCAGAACGACTTCGCCGATCCCGCAGGAAGCCTCCATGTCGGCGGCGGCGACACCGTCGTCCGGGTGATCAACGATCTCATCGCCTCGGCTCGCGCCGGAGGCGCCGTCGTCGTCTACACCCAAGACTGGCACCCGGCATCGACGCCCCATTTCGCGAAGGACGGCGGCATCTGGCCCACCCACTGCGTTGCCGGCACGTGGGGCGCCCAGCTCCACCCGGCCCTGCATGTCGTCGGCCCGGTCGTCCACAAGGGAACCGGTCAGGAAGACGGCTACTCGGGGTTCACCGTGCGCGACGTCGGCACCGGGGACCAGAAGGCCACGGGTCTCCACGCCATCCTGCAGGAGCGCCACATCTCGAGCGTCGTCGTAGTGGGACTGGCGCAGGACTTCTGCGTCAAGGAGACCGCCCTCGACGCACGGCGTCTCGGCTACGACACCGTCGTCGTCGCCGGAGCCACCCGCCCGGTCGAGCGCACCCCCGGGGACGGCGACCGAGCGCTTGACGAGTTGCGTCACCACGGCGTCGACGTCCGCTGAAGGTGCCTCCCGAGGGCCCTGCCCGCAGCACGCGATCGACGCACCGACCTGCCGGCTGGAACGGTGTGCGTCCGGAGGTATGGAATGTGACATGTCGCTGAGCCGCCACAGAAGTCACCGGTACGTCGCCGTCCTCACGGTTCCCGTCGCCCTCGCCGCAGTCCTGGCGTTGTGCGTCGGGACGGCCTCCGCCCGGACCAGGGTCAACGAGAAGTACTACGTCTCGCTGGGCGACTCCTATGCCGTTGGCTACCAGCCGGCGCCGACGCCCGGCGCCACCGGCGGCTACACCGCGGTGGTGGCCGAGGCCACCCGGCTGAAGCTGGTCAACTTCGGGTGCGGTGGCGCCACCACGACCTCCATCCTCGAGGCGGACGGGTGCGTCGCCCCCTACGGCCCCCCTGCCGCAACGGACGCCGCCTCATATGCCGGCAAGACCCAGGCGGCGGCGGCGGAAGCCTTCATCCGCCGCCACCGGCGCGACATCGGCCTCATCACCGTCACCATCGGGGGCAACGACGTGACCGCGTGCGCGAGCAACGCCAACCCCGTGACCTGCGTCGCCGGCGTGCTCGGGGAGCTCGGCCCCCACGTGACGACCCTGGCCAAGGGCCTGCGGGCGGCGGGCGGACCGAAGGTCCCGATCATCGGCCTCACCTATCCCGACGTCATCCTGGGGCAGTGGGTGTACCCGCCCGGACAGGTGAACCAGGGCCTCGCCACGCTCTCGGTCACCGCCTTCAAGACACTCATCAACCCGGAGCTCGAGAAGGCGTACGGCTCGGCCAAGGCCAAGTTCATCGACATCACCGCCGACACCGACGCCTACCAGCCCCTCACCCAGACGACGACACTCGCCCCCTACGGCGCGATCCCGGCGGCCGTGGCCGAGGTGTGCAACCTGACCTGGTACTGCCAGCTGGGCAACATCCACGCGAAGACCGCCGGGTACCAACTGATCGGCCAGAAGATCCTGGCCGTGTACCAGAAGAGCCAGAAGAAGA
>DAHUZJ010000096.1 GCA_027306585.1 Acidimicrobiaceae bacterium
ACGGAGGTGGAGTCAGCCGACTACTTCGGCGACGACAACCAGGTCGTGTCGCATGAGCACATCCGGTTCAGCCGCGGCGACCGCACGATCGAGACCGAAGCCGTGCACGTGACCGAGTTCCGGGGCGGCAAGGTGTCGAAGATGGCGGAGTTCACCTGCGACCCGGAGGCGTGGGCGTCGTTCATGGCGTAGCCACATGGCGTAGCGACGGCCTCGGCAAGCCCGTGACCTGGACGTCTCGGTGGAGGCGATGGGACTTGAACCCACGAACCTCTTGACTGCCAGTCAAGCGCTCTACCAGCTGAGCTACGCCCCCGGAGCCCTCCACGATAGCAGTCACCGGCAGGCCCCTCTTCGCCACGCCCCCGCCCGATCGCCGAGCGTCCGGGGATCGTGACCCCTCGCCACCGCCGGTAGCAACCGCCGGTAGCAACCGCCGGTAGCAACCGCCGGTAGCATCCCCGCCCATGGCACGGGCCTACGACGTCGACGCCATCGAGCAGAAGTGGCAGGCACGCTGGCGCGACGAGGGGACCTACGAGGTCGACAACGACGACCCCCGCCCCCCCTTCTACGCCCTGTGCATGTACCCGTACCCGTCGGGGCCCGCCCACCAGGGCCACGTCCGCAACTACACGTTCGGCGACCTCGTCGTGCGGCACCAGACGATGCTGGGCAAGGCCGTGCTCACGCCGCTCGGGTTCGACTCGTTCGGCCTGCCCGCCGAGAACGCCGCCATCAAGACGGGGACGCACCCCCGGGTCTTCACGGAGGAGCGGATCGCCGAGCTCAAGGCGTCGATCATGCGCCTCGGGGCCGTGTACGACTGGCGTCGAGAGGTCCGCAGCCACGATCCGCGGTACATCCGCTGGAACCAGGTCATCTTCCTGGAGCTCCTCGAGCGCGGGCTCGCCTACCGGGCCAACGCCCCGGTCAACTGGTGCCCCGGGTGCCAGACGGTGCTCGCCAACGAACAGGTCCTCGCCGACGGCACGTGCGAGCGGTCGGGCGACCTCGTGGTGACCCGGGACCTCGAGCAGTGGTTCTTCAAGATCACCGCCTACGCCGACGACCTCCTCGCCGGCCTTGACGAGGTCGAGTGGCCCGAGCGGGTGAAGACGATGCAGCGCAACTGGAGCGGCCGCTCCGAGGGCGCCGAGCTGGACCTGCCCCTCGTGGACCCTGCCACCCACGAGCGGACCGGTGTGGCCCTGCGGGTCTTCACCACCCGGCCCGACACCCTCTTCGGGATGACCTTCGCCGTCCTCGCGCCCGAGCACCCGATGGTGGACGAGCTCACCGACGACGAGCACCGGCCGCCGGTGGAGGAGCTGCGACGCCAGGCCGCACAGGAGCCCGAGCGCGACCGGGTGGCGGCGGCGGGGGAGAAGCTCGACAAGCGGGGCGCCTTCACCGGCAGCTACGTGGAGAACCCGTTCACGGGCCAGGCCGTGCCGGTGTACGTGGCCGACTACGTCCTCATGGGCTACGGGACGGGGGCGATCATGGCCGTCCCCGCCGAGGACGAGCGCGACTGGGAGTTCGGCGAGGTCCACGGCTTGCCGTACGTCCGCACGGTGGCGCCGCCCGACGGATGGGAGGAGGCGGGCGGCAAGGCCTACGCCGGCGACGGCGTCAAGGTGAACAGCGGCTTCCTCGACGGCCTGGACATCGCCACGGCCAAGTCCCGGGCCATCGACCGCCTGGAGGAGCTCGGGGTGGGGTCCCGCAAGGTCAACTACCGGCTCCGGGACTGGCTCGTGTCCCGTCAGCGCTTCTGGGGCTGCCCGATCCCGGTCGTCTACTGCGACCAGCACGGCCCGGTGCCGGTGCCCCAGGACCAGCTGCCGGTCCTCGCCCCCGACGACGTGGAGTTCCTGCCGACGGGGCAGTCCCCGCTCGCCCACCACGAGGGGTTCCTCCACACCACGTGCCCGGTGTGCGGGGGCCCGGCCACGCGCGAGACCGACACCATGGACACCTTCGTGGACTCGAGCTGGTACTTCCTGCGGTTCTGCGACCCGTGGAACGACGACGCCCCCTTCGGCGCGGCGGCCGCCCGCCACTGGATGCCGGTCGACCAGTACGTCGGCGGCATCGAGCACGCCATCCTGCACCTGCTCTACGCCCGCTTCTACACCCGGGCCCTCGTCGACGTCGGCCTCGCCGAGGGCGTCACACGGGAGCCCTTCCGGCGGCTCTTCACCCAGGGCATGATCCGGATGGACGGCACCAAGATGTCCAAGTCGAAGGGCAACCTGGTGGCGCCGGCCAAGTACTACGAGTCGGTCGGGGCCGACGGGCTGCGGCTGTTCCATCTCTTCGTGGGGCCGCCTGCCGACGACTTCGACTGGACCGAGCAGACGGACCAGGTGATCGAGGGGTGCGGCCGGTTCCTCGACCGGCTGTGGCGCCTCGCCGAACCGCACGACGGCCTCGGTGCCGGGGCGGCGCGTGGCGGCGAGCTCCTCCCGGAGGACGTCGCCGTCCGCCGGTCCACGCACCGCACCATCGAGCAGGTCACGGGCGACCTCGAGCGCTGGTCGTACAACACGGCGGTCGCCCACTGCATGGAGCTGGTCAACTCCCTCCAGCGCTACGTCCGGGAGGACCCCCATGCCGAGGTGCTGGGCGACGCCTGCGACGCCTTGCTGCTGGTGCTCGCGCCGATGGTCCCGCACGTCACGGCCGAGCTGTGGGAGCGCCGCCACCCCGACGCCCCGTCGGTCCACGCCCAGCGGTGGCCGGCCTTCGACCCGTCGCTCACGGCCGAGGAGACGGTGACGATGGTGGTGCAGGTGAACGGCAAGGTACGGGACCGCCTCGAGGTCGCACCGACCATCGGCGCGGAGGAGGCCACGTCGGCGGCCCTGGCCTTGCCCCGCGTCGCCGAGGCGCTCGGCGGCCGGGCCCCCGAGCGGGTGGTCGCCCGGCCGCCGCGCCTCGTCAACGTCGTCGTCTAGCCGGCGCCCCCCGAGCCCGCCGGTGGGGTGGCGGCGCCCCCGGCGTCAGCCGCCCAGGGCGCGGAACGCCGCCAACATCTCGCCCAGCGTGTCCTGCGGCGGCGGCGTGTAGAAGCTCAGCCGGTCGACGAGCCCGCCCCACCGCTCGAGCGCCCGGGTCGCCACCTGGCCGGGGTCCGGGTCGCACACCACGGCGAAGGTCCCGAGGATCTCGTCGTCGACGAGCCGCGCCATCTCGTCCCATTCGCCGCGCTTGGAGAGGCGGTTGAGGTCGCTCTGGAGGTCGCCCCACCCGTGGAGCTCGAGGACGGGACGGTAGGCCGGGGTGGAGCCGTAGAAGGCGATCTGCGAGCGCGCCGTCTGGGCCGACCGGTCGTCGGTCACCACGAAGGCGGGGAGGGAGACGGTGAGGTCGTGACGGGCCTTCCCTGCCCGGGCGGCACCACCGAGGAGCGCCGGCAGGCTGACCTCTTCGAGGTAGCGCTGGGTGGAGAAGGGGTGGACGAGCAGGCCGTCGGCCACCTCGCCCGCCACTTCGGCCATGCGGGTGCCCACGGCGGCGAGGACGATCGGCGGGTTGCCGTGCGGGTTGGGGCCCGGGCTGAAGAAGGGCGTCATCAGCGTGTGGGTGTAGAACTCGCCCCGGAAGGCCAGCGCGTCGCCCGTGGACCACGAGGACCAGATCGCCCGGATGGCGAGGATCAGCTCGCGCATGCGGGGAGCGGGGTGCGACCAGGGCATCGAGTAGCGCTTGGTGATGTGCGCCTTGATCTGCGAGCCGAGCCCCAGGACGAAGCGGCCGCCCGACAGGAGCTGGAGGTCGTTGGCCAGCGTCGCGAGGGTCATGGGGTTGCGGGCGAAGGCGACGGCGATGCCGGTGCCGAGCTCGAGGTCGGCCGTCGCCCCGGCGCCCACGGCCAGTCCCGGGAAGGGGTCGTGGCCCGCCTCGGCCGCCCACACCCCGTCGTACCCGACCTCTTCCGCCGCCCGGGCGGCGTCGGCGATCGCCCGCGCGTCGCCGGAGAGGTCGAGGCCACCGTCGAGCTTCATCGCCGGCTCACTGCTCGTCCCGCAGGAACCGCTCGAGCTCGGCGGCCAGCTCGTCCCCCGACGGCAGCTCGTCGAGGCCGAGCGCGTTGCCCTCGGTGGCGTCGATGGCTTCCTCGAGCTTGCGCACCATCGCCTGGTGGTCCCGGTTGGGCGCGACCAGCTCGTCCACCTGGCGGCGGGCGTCGTCGCCGGCGGTGCGCAGCTCGGCGGTGTCGAAGGTGAGCCCGCTCACCGCGTCCAGGCCGTCCACCAGGGCGGCGCTGGCGGCCGGGAACGGCATGGCCGACACGTAG
Organism: Acidimicrobiaceae bacterium; assembly: GCA_027306585.1. Taxonomy (GTDB): domain Bacteria; phylum Actinomycetota; class Acidimicrobiia; order Acidimicrobiales; family RAAP-2; genus DAHUZJ01. The sequence continues at coordinate 4,307 of DAHUZJ010000096.1, forward strand.
TGCGGGACCCGCGCCCACAGGGTGACGACGGGGACGTCGGCTGCCCCGAGCCCCAGCTCGAGGGCCGCCATCACGCCGGCCGGCACCTGCAGCTCGCCCGGGACGACGCCGACGTGGCCGATCAGCTCGGCAGAGGAGCGAGGGGCCGTGGCGGCGAGGCGGACGGGGCGGGTGTGGGGGGCCGGGGCGGGGAAGGCGCCCAGGCCCACGACGAGGCGTACGCCGTGGGCCACCACCAGCTGGACCACGGCGTCGACGAACTGCCCCCAGTGGTAGTCGGGCTCGGGGCCGGACAGCACGAGGAAGTCGGCCCCGGCGTCGTCGCTGCCGTAGCGGAGCTCGATGCGGGGCCAGGTGAGCTCGGTCGTCACGCCGTCGACGATCCGGGCGATCGGCCGGCGGGCCCGCTGGTCGATGAAGAGGTCCCCGTCGAACGTGGCCAGGACGTCCGTCCGCCGCCCCTCGAGCAAGGCGGTCACGGCGGTGGCCGCGCCGAGGCCGGCGTCGATCCAACCCTCCAGGGCGACGACGAGCACGGGTCGCTGCAGGATCGGGGTGGCGTGCAGCTCGTAGGCGCTCATGCCAGCTCGTCGGTCGCCAGCTGGCCGAGGCGGTCGATGACCCGGGGGAACCCGTCGACGCTCTGCGGGTCGCCGGCCCGGGCGCCGGCCTGGTAGCGCGCGTAGACGCCCTGGAGGATGCAGGCCAGCTTCCAGTAGCCGAACGCCTGGAAGTAGCCGACGTCGCGCACGTCGCGTCCCGAGCTGGCGGCGTACCGCGCCAGCACCTGCTCCTTCGACCAGAAGCCGTCGAGCGCGCTGGCGGGCTCGGGGCCGAGCAGCGACGGCTCCCCGGGCGAGCCCCAGTAGTCGAGGAGGAGCCCGACGTCGGCGAGCGGGTCGCCGAGCGTGCACAGCTCCCAGTCGAGCACCGCCGCCACCGTGCCGTCAGGGTGCAGCACCACGTTGTCGAGGCGGTAGTCGCCGTGGACGATGGTCGAGGCCGTCTGCTCGGGGATCCGGGCCGCCAGCTCCCGGCCGAGCTCGTCGAGACGGGCGAGGCCGGGCGGCGGCGGGCCGTCGCCCAGGCTGTGGGCCACCTGCCCGCTCCAGCGCCGGAGCTGCCGGTCCACGTAGCCGTCCCGCCGGGCGAGGTCGCCCAGCCCGACGGTGTCCACGTCGACGGCGTGCAGCGCCGCCAGCGTGTCGGCGAGGGACTCGCCGGCCGCCCGGCGGGCGGCAGGGTCGAGCCGCGCCTCGGCCACGGCCGCGTCGCGCACCACCAGCCCGTCGACGAACGCCATCACGTAGAACGGGCGCCCGTTCACGGCTTCGTCCTCGCACAGGCCGTAGGTCTCGGGCACCGGGACCGGCGTCGGCCCGAGGGCGGTGAGGATGCGGTGCTCGCGGGCCATGTCGTGCGCCGTCGGGAGCACGTGGCCCACGGGTGGCCGGCGCAGGGCGTAGGTGTGGCCGGCGGCGTCGTCCACCCGGAACGTCAGGTTGGAGCGCCCGCCCGCCACCAGCTCGAAGGTGAGCGGCGGCCGGGCGCCGGGTACGTGCGCGTCGAACCACTGGGTCACTCCCGGCACGTCGATGCCGGCGACCTCGGGCGTGGACCGGGCGACGCTCACGGCGCCGACGCTACCGCTACCGACCGCGGTCGCACGGACCGGTAGCTTGCAGGTCATGCCCGATGTGACCGATGCCACGTTCCAGGAGGCGGTGGTCGACCGTTCGGCCACGGTGCCCGTCGTCGTCGACCTGTGGGCGCCGTGGTGCGGCCCGTGCCGGACGCTCGGGCCGATGCTCGAAGCGGCCGTCGCGGCCACCGACGGCGCCGTCGAGCTGGTCAAGGTCAACGTCGACGAGAGTCCGCGGGTGGCGGCGATGTTCCAGGTGCAGTCCATCCCGGCGGTGTACGCCCTCCGGGACGGCAAGGTGGTCGACGGGTTCGTCGGGGCCGTGCCCAAGGACGAGGTGGAGGCCTTCGTGGGACGGCTGGGGGTGGCGCCGAGCGAGGCGGACCTCCTGGTGGCCCAGGGCGACGAGGCGTCGCTGCGCCAGGCGCTCGAGCTCCAGCGCGACCACGCGGACGGGGTGACGGCCCTGGCGCGGCTCCTGGTGGCCCGGGGCGAGGCGGCGGAGGCGCTGGAGCTCCTCGAGCGGGTGCCCGAGACGGCCGAGGTGCGCACCCTGGCCGCCCAGGCGCGCTTGGCCGAGCGCAACGTCCCCGCCGAGGCCGACGTGACCGCCATGCTCGACGCCCTGCTGGAGCGGGTGCGCGACGACCAGGACGCCCGCCAGGAGTTCCTCGACCTGCTCGAGAGCCTTGGCCCCGACGACCAGCGGACGGCGGGGTACCGGCGGGCGCTCGCCAGCCGCCTCTTCTGACCCCGGTGGAGCTCCTCCTCGGCGAGCGGTCCGTCGACGTCACCCACCGCGCCCTGTTGATGGGGATCCTCAACCGGACGCCCGACTCCTTCTACGACCACGGCGCCACCTTCACCATGGACGCCTTCCTGCGACGCGCCGAGCAGCTGGTGGCTGACGGCGCCGACCTCCTCGACGTGGGTGGGGTGAAGGCCGGCCCCGGCCCCGAGGTGACCGAAGCCGAGGAGCTGGACCGGGTGGTCCCGGCGGTCACGGCCCTCGTGGAGCGGTTCGGCGTGCCGGTGTCGGTCGACACGTGGCGGGCGTCGGTGGCCGGCGCCGGCTACCAGGCGGGGGCCGTCGTGGGCAACGACATCAGCGGCTTCGCCGATCCCGACTACCTCCCGGTGTCGGCCAAGGCGGGCGCCACCGTGGTGGCCACCCACATCCGCCTGGCTCCCCGGGTGCGCGATCCCGAGCCGACGTACGAGACAGTCGTCGCCGACGTCGCCGGGTTCCTGGCCGACCGGGCCGCCCGCGCCCGCCAGGCGGGCGTGGCGCCGCGACGGATCGTCCTCGACGCCGGGCTCGACCTCGGCAAGACGGCGGACCAGTCCCTCGCCCTCCTCCGGGGGTCGGCAGCGCTCGCCGACCTCGGCCACCCGCTGCTGCTCTCGGCCTCCAACAAGACCTTCCTCGGGGAGCTGCTCGGCCGGGAGCTGACCGACCGCCGGGAGGCCTCGCTGGCGGCGGCGGCGTTGGGGGTCTCGCTGGGCTGCCGGCTCCTGCGGGTGCACGACGTGGCCGGGCACCGCCGGGTGCGGGACGCGCTCGAGGCGATCTCCCGCGCCGGCGCCGCCGAGGCGGAGGGCTGAGGTGCCGGCGTACCTCGTGCGCGGGGACGACCCGGCCCTCGTGGCCCAGGCCACCCACCGGTTGATCGAGCAGCTGGTCGGCGATCGGGACCCTTCCTTGGTGGTGGAGGAGTTCCCGGCGACCGCCGAGCTCGACGCCGGCGCCGTGGTGGATGCCTGCACCACCCCGCCCTTCCTGGTCGACCGGAGGGTGGTGGTGGTACGCGACGCCGGGCGCCTGGGATCCGCCGATGCCGGTCGTCTCGTCGCCGCCCTCGCCGACCCGCTGCCGGCGATCGCCCTCGTGCTCGTGGCGGGGGGCGGTACCGTCCCGCAGGCCCTGGTCAAGGCGGTGGGCGAGGTCGTGGACACCGCGGTCCGCGCCGGCAAGGACCGCACCCGGTGGGTGACCGAGCAGGTGCACCGGGGCCCGGTCCGCTTGGACCCCCGGGCCGTGCAGCGGCTCGACGCACATCTGGGCGAGGACCTCGGACGGCTCGCCGGCCTCCTCGAGACCCTCGCCGCCGCCTACGGCGCCGGGGCGACCGTCGGGGTCGACGAGCTGGAGCCCTTCCTCGGCGCGGCGGGGTCGGTGCCGCCGTGGGAGCTGACCGACGCCATCGACGCCGGCGATGCGGCCGCGGCGCTCCGCACCCTGCAACGCATGATGTCGGCCGGCGGCCGGGCTGCGCTGGAGGTCCTCGCCATCCTCCACCGGCACTTCTCCCAGCTCCTGCAGCTGGACGGGGCCGATGTCACCACGCCCGAGGACGCAGCGGCGCTCCTCGCGGTCCGCAGCCCCTTCGTGGCCAAGAAGGCCCTGGCCCAGGCCCGCCAGCTCGGCGGGGAGCGCACGGCCCAGGCGATCCTCTACCTGGCCGACGCCGACCTCGACGTGCGGGGACGGTCGGGGTTGCCGCCCGAGGCGGTGCTCGAGGTGCTGGTCGCCCGGCTCAGCCGGCTGGCGCGGGTGCGGTCCGCGGCCCGCAGCGGGCGCCGCTGACCGCGGCGCTCTGTCCTACGGCACCCGAGCCGGTGGCGCTCAGGTCGGTGGCGCTCAGGTCGGTGGCGCTCAGGTCGGTGGCGCTCAGTCCTGCGACGGCAGGGCGGCGATGCGGCGCATGAGCCGGGACTTGCGGTTGGCCGCCTGGTTCTTGTGGATGACGCCCTTGGCGGCGGCCTTGTCGATGCGCTTCACGGCCAGGCGCAGTGCCTCCACCCCGTCCTCCACGCCCGCCTCGGCAGTCGCCAGTGCGGACTTGGTCCGGGTGCGGATCTCGGAGCGCACCGCCTTGTTGCGGACGCGCCGGCGCTCGTTCTGGCGGTTGCGCTTGATCTGGCTGCGGATGTTGGCCACGGTGGGGTTCCCTCGTCGATCCGGAAGCGAACGGTAATGGTAGCAGGCGTCCCCCGGTACGATCGCGGGACCGTGCCAGCACCCCCTTCGTCCGCCGTCCCGACCGAGCGGATCCGCAACTTCTCCATCATCAGCCACGTCGACCACGGCAAGTCGACGCTTTCCGACCGCATCCTGGAGCTGACCGGCGCCGTCGACCCTCGCCAGATGCGTGAGCAGTACCTCGACTCGATGGACATCGAGCGCGAGCGGGGCATCACCATCAAGGCCCAGAACGTCCGCGTCGCCTACGACGGCTACGTCCTGCACCTGATCGACACGCCGGGCCACGTCGACTTCGGCTACGAGGTCAGCCGGTCGTTGGCCGCCTGCGAGGGAGCGGTGCTCCTCGTGGACGCCTCCCAGGGCATCCAGGCCCAGACCCTGGCCAACTGCTACCAGGCCATCGAGCACGACCTCGAGATCGTGGCCGTCCTCAACAAGATCGACCTGCCCGCCGCCGATCCCGACCGCTGCGCCAAGGAGATCGAGCAGGTCCTGGGCCTGCCGGCCGAGGGCATCCTGCGGATCTCGGCCAAGACCGGGGAAGGGGTGGAGGACCTGCTGCGGGCCGTCGTCGAGCGGGTGCCGCCGCCCTCCGGAGACCGCGACGCGCCGCTGCGGGCGCTGATCTTCGACTCCGCCTACGACCAGTACCGGGGGGTGGTCAGCTCGATCCGGGTGGTGGACGGGACCCTGCGGTCCGGGAGCCGGCTCGGCTTCATGCAGGCCGGCGCCACCCACGACGTCGAGGAGATCGGGGTGCGCACGCCGCTCCCGGTGCGGGTCGAGCAGCTGGGCCCGGGCGAGGTGGGTTACCTGATCGCAGGGATAAAGGACGTCGCGGGGGCTCGGTCCGGCGAGACGGTGACCGACGCGGCATCCCCCGCCGCCGAGCCGCTCGCCGGCTACCGCGACCCGAAGCCGATGGTCTTCTGCGGGCTCTATCCGATCGATGGCGACGAGCTGCCGGAGCTACGCGACGCGCTGGACAAGCTCCAGCTGAACGATGCGAGCTTCACCTTCGAGCCCGAGTCGTCGCACGCGCTCGGGTTCGGCTTCCGCTGCGGGTTCCTCGGCCTGCTGCACATGGAGATCATCCGGGAGCGGCTCGAGCGCGAGTTCGATCTGTCGCTGATCGCGACGGCGCCGTCGGTGGAGTACCGCGCGTACCTGACGGACGGTGCGGTGGTGGTGATCGACAACCCGACCGACCTGCCCGACGCTGCGCGCATCGACCACATCGAC